>NZ_BMVN01000026.1:0-122577 GCF_014650735.1 Streptomyces canarius | reverse complement strand
CCGGGCTGCCGGGGCGAGTGGGCCGGCGAGGCCGAGCGGCGGCTGCGGGGGACTGTCGAGCGCTCCGGCGAGCACCCGCTCGTCACGGATCAGCAGCGGTGGAGGATGACCGCAGTTGACCCAGTGCAGCACCCCCGTCTCGGTGTCGAGCCGGCACAGCACACCGGTGCAGAAGTGATCGGGTAGCCACTGGGCGAGCGCCTGGTCGACGGAGCCGACGATGTCGGTCAAGTCGCCGCCGCCCCGGCGGGTGTTGCGCGCCGCCGCCATGGCGACCGACGTGGTCAGGCCGGCGATCAGATCGTGGCCCATGCCGTCGAGGATCATCGTGTGCAGCACGTTCTTGACCACCGAGTGGTCGAAGGCGTCGCCCGCGATGTCGTACGCCGGTTCCAGGACCGCGGTCGAGACGCACCTGCTGCTGCCGATGGTGCGCGGCGGCAGGAAGGCTCGCACCATCTCGGCGGGCAACCCCATGGGTGCGGTACGGGTGCGGGCAGCGAGCCAGTCACTGTAGGCACGCTTGGAGGAAATGATCATGGCGAACAGGTGGGCCAGCATCCGGGCGCGGCGCATCAGCACCCCGTCGAGCGAGGTGGCGCGCACCGCGAGCACACCGAGCCGCTCCGCACCGTCGAGCAGAGGCATCCAGACGATCAAGCCGTCATCGGCATCGACCACCCGCGGGGAGAGCGTGCGGTAAGCCCAGCCGGCCGACCAGCGGTCCACCGGGAGCGGTTCCAGGGCCTCGTCGAGTGGGATGAGCAGACGTTGTTGCAGGTCCGCGAGGTAGATCAGCGCGGTGCCCAGGCCGAGGGCTGAGGCGCATCGATCGGCCAGGGCAGGCAGTTCGACCGGCAGGGCCGTTTGCGCCTCCGTGATCAGCTGTTCCAGCAGGCTCTCCTCTACCGCGGGGTCGGGATCGGAGGGCGCGTCTGGTGGGTCCGGCACGGGGATCACCCCTTCCATGCCCAGTCTCACACTGATCCCGTCCTCTCACGCCTCCAGTTGGTGCGGCTACTCGACGGGTGCCTCCGGTCCGCCGGCGGCGCCGCCGTTTCGACGGTCCGGCCCGGCGGTCGCCCGGCGGGCCCTACGCGAGGACTGAGCGCATTTCTTCGCGGCGGCCGACGTAGTGTGATCGGTCATCGCCGGCCCGGTGGCTCTATCCCCGGGTCTGACCTGCAACGATGCTGTCTTCGCAGAAGACGGCCACCGGGCCGCCCCGGTCGCACGGAAGATCGCGTTCTTCGACGCGGACGTCGCCGGGCCCGTAGAGGACGGCTCCGCGCAGTGCGGTTCTCCCTGCAAGTGTGTCGGGGTGGTCCGGGAGGGTCAGAGGTGGCGGGTGCGTGCGGCGGCGTGTTCGGCGTCGCCACCGAGGCATCGAGGATGGAGAAAGCGCGAGGCCAGGAGGCAGTCACCTCGGGGTGGTTCGCCGAGCCGACTCGCGCCCCAGCGCAAGATCCCGAATGGAGTCCTGTCGTGTCCATCGAAGGGACGCGATATGACTCGATGGCCATGAGGCGATCCGGCTCCTGAGGAAGCAGTGCGAGGAGCAGGCCACCGGACATCTGGAGGCGGCGGCGTCGGCCCGGCAAGGCCGCTCCTGCCGTGGAGCGGGTCAGGGCGAACGATCACCTCGTGGCCGTAAGCGGCTCACGCCGGCTCCGTCACTCGTCCGGCCGTCACCTCATGCACCCGGTCCTCAGGCAGTGCGCACCGGCCATCGGCCGTGGAGAACCGCCTGTCCGGCCGTCACGGCCCACCGACCGGAGGGACCCACCCGCCTTGTTCGAATTGACGCCGGGCTGCCGCGGCCTCGTACTGAACAGGACGGGCTCCTGGCAAAGGTTTCCCCGTCAACTTCCATCACCTGCAACCTCTCCCCTCTCAGGGAGCCACCATGACGGTGCAGCAACAGACAGCGACTCCTACGGTTCTGGTGTACGAGGACGACCCGGGATTCCCTCCCCGGGTCAACATGCCCGTACCGCATCCCGTTCCCCAGCTCGACACACAGCCGTTCCCGACGGCCATCGCGGACGCCGCGCCGCAACCGGACGGTGCCGGGCCGGGCACCGAGGCGTTCCGCTACTGGGTGGCGGCCGATGCCCTCAGCAGGGCCACCCAGACCTGGGGGCCGCTGGTTCCCACCGGAACCCAGTGGCACCCGACGGCCGGCCGCGCCCTCACCGCGCACCTCGACGCGGGAGTCGACCTCAACGCCTTCTACGACCGCAAGGGCCTGTGGTTCTTCCGCAGCACGGTGGCAGGGGTCACCGTCGCCGCCTGTGAGAGCCCCGAGGTCGTCGCGCACGAGACGGGGCACGCGGTCCTCGACGCCCTGCGCCCCCAGCTGTTCAACGCCGCGAGCGCGGAGACGGCCGCCCTGCACGAAGCCTTCGGCGACATCAGCGCACTGCTGACCTCGCTCCGGCTGGAACCGCTGAGGATCGCGGTACTGGCCGAGACGCAGAGCGACCTGGAGCTGTCCTCACGGGTGTCGAGGATGGCCGAGCAACTGGGCGCCGCGATCCGGCAGGGTCACCCGAACGCGGTCGACCCGGACTGCCTGCGCAACATGGCGAACAGCTTCTTCTACCGCGACCCGGTGCATCTGCCGCCCAGCGGGCCCGCGAACACGCTGTGCAGCGAGCCGCACTCGTTCTCCCGTGTGTTCAGCGGCGCGTTCCTGAAGATCCTCGCGGGGATCTTCCGCCAGCAGGACCTACAGGACCAGGCCGGCCTGGCGAAGGCGGCCGAGATCGCCGGACAGCTGCTGGTGGACGCCGTCGTGGCCGCGCCCGTGGTGTCCGCCTACTACGCGCAGGTCGCGGGTCACATGATCGCCGCGGACCAGCGCCGCAACGGCGGCAGATACGGCTCGCCCCTGCGCTCGGCGTTCATCCGCCACGGCATCCTCTCCCTGGAGGCCGCCACGGCCATCACCGAGCCGGAGGTGGCTCGCCGGGGCGCCGGGATCGCGGAGGCTACGCCGGGCGGCAGCGAGGAGGAGGGGCTGACGGCCGTCACGGTGCACGGGACGTCGTACGGCGTCACCCAGCCCCTCACCCTGTCCGCCCCGGCGCAGGAACGACGTTTCGGCATCGCGAGCTCCGACCCCGCAGGCGGCTCGGTGCGGCCCGCCGACCCCGAGCAGGTCGCCACGTCGTACCTTGAGGACCTCTTCCGGCGGGGCCGGGTCCACGTGCCCGAGGAGCACCGGACCGCCGCGGCGCTCGTCGACGACAGCCCCTCCCGGCTGAAGACCCACGAGGTCATCCGGAGCACGACCGGTGAGGGTCTCGCCCTGGTCCGGCGGTGCTTCGACTGAGTGTCCGCCTGGTCAGCGGAAGCGCAGACGACGGACGGTGAGCCGTCCGTCGTCCTCGCTCCGGACGATGTGCGTCGTTCGCGGCGTGGGCTCCTCGCCCTCGTACACCGCCTCGCCCCGCGCCAGCAGATCACTGATGAACTTCTCGGACGCCCGGCGCTCGGCGTCGTCCATCGGTGCGCCGTCCACCGGTTCTTGCAGGTCCACCGGGAAGCCGGCACGTTCGAGCGCTTCGGCGCCCCGCGTGGTCACCATCGCGAGCACGAGCCGTTCGGAGACGCTCCGCTCGACAACGGCCTCCGTGTCGTTCACGGCTGTGGTCAGCTCGGGCAGGCCGCGGCCGTCCGGCACCTCGACCCACGCCCGGTGCACTGGGCGGTGCTCCGTCACGGCGCGCGCGAACACCGGGTCGGCCGCCGTGCGCATCCCCGCCTCGCGGGCGAACGCGCGCTCCCGGGCGTCGTCGCCCACGAAGACACAGTCGCCGGCCGTGGCCTCCCCCGCGCCGGCGACCGCCCGGTCGAAGATCCCTCGACCGTCCTTCGCTCCCCAGTGCACGAGTGCCTCGTCCGTGAACCGGCCGGGGAACGTCTCGTGCAGCGCCGCCGCGGCGCGTGACGCGGCACCGGCGCCCGGTCCGGGGTCGGAGATGATGCCGGTGCGTACGTCGTGGAGTGTGTCGAGCACGGCCATGACGCGCGGTCGGGGGCGCAGTGTCAGAGAACCGTCGGGTTCCACACGGGCATCCGCCAGGGTCGCCCCGACGTCGAAGAAGATCACAGACATGTGGAGTGCCTCCCCACGACGGCCGCCCCTGAGTCGGGCCCACCCGGGTGAGACGTGCTGGTGTGTCACCGGGGGCCGGGAACGTCCGCCGGGTTGTTCGTTCGGTGGCCCGGTGACTTCGTGCCGGCCAGGCCGCTCGCCGGCCGAGCAGCTCCCTGCCGCGGTCACCCACCGGGGAGGAGACGGCCGCCGACGCGATCTACCGCACCCGTGCATGGGGTGTGCGTCCCCCGTCCAGGCCCCACGTCACCGACCGGGGGGTGATCCGCACCCGCTGCCCGGACGCGGGTAGCCGCGTCACCGGCGGACGGTCCTGCTGGGGGCGCCGTCTCGCACCAGCCGGTGCCCGCCCTGTGGGGCGTGAGGATACCGTCAGCTCCCCGCGGGTTCGGTGCGCCGCTCGTACGCCCATACCGCCAGCTGCGTGCGCGAGGTGAACCCCAGCTTGCCGAGGATGCGTTCGACGTGGTTCTCCGCGGTGCGCTGGGCGATCGTCAGGCGCGCCGCGATGTCCTTGTTGGTGAGGCCCTCGGCGACCAGCTCCGCGACCTGGCTCTCGCGCCGCGTCAGCCCCGGCACCCCGGCGGCGTCGTCCAGTACGTAGGCCATCGCCTCGTCCACGGTGGCGCGCGCGCCGCGGCGGAACTCCCGGTCGAAGGCGGCGGCGGGCAGCGCCTCCCGTACCGCGGCCTCGAAACGCACGTGCTGTGCGCGCATGAACGGTGCCGAGCCGAGTCGCCCGCCCACCGACTCCCACAACATGTGCAGCACGCCCAGGAGCCGGGCCGCGCGCCGCGGGGCGTCCTGGGTGCTCCACGCGATGACCTCCACGCACATGGCCACGTCCCACCAGTCCTGGAACGGGCGCAGCCGGGCGATGGCCGCCCTGGCGTTCGCGATCGCGTCGACGGGTGCGTCCGCGCGCCGGGCCAGCAGGGCGCGGGCGAGCAGGGCCATGCCGTGCAGCCATGACTCGTCGTGCGCGCGGGCAGCCGCCTCGACCTCGTCGCACGCCTCGTCGGCCGCGGCGACGTCACCTCCGTAGGCGTGCGCGATGGCGAACTTGACCCGGCATTCGAGGGCCGCGTCCAAGCAGCCCTGCGCGCGGAACTCGGCGCGCGCCCGCGCGAACAGCTCGGCGGCGCCGGCGAAGTCCTCGTTCCAGATGGCGAGGATCCCGTGGTGGTGCCAGACCCACGCCGACTCCCGCCGGTGGCCGCCGCGCCGTGCCGCCGCCTCACACGTGGCGAGCGCGCGCCGCACATCGGCCTCCGGATCGCCTTGCAGCATGCCCAGATACGTGTCGGTGACCCGGGCCCGTACGCGGACGGCGGCGTCCGGGCCGGCCGTGTCGTCGCCGTGGTCCTGCGCGTGGTCGGCGGCGAGCAGCTGCGAGAGCCGGCGGCGGCCCTCGGACAGCAGACCGGCGGTGATCCAGTAGTGCCGGGGCGACACGGCCAGGGCCAGACCGGCCCGTGCCTGTCCGGGCCGCTCCAGGCAGAACTCCAGGGCGGCACGGAGGTTCGGGTGGTCCAGGCGCAGCCGCGTGAACCAGTCGACCTGCCGGGGACCGAACCACTCCTGCCCGGCCCGTGCGGTCAGTTCGGCGTACCGGTCCCGGTGGCGGCAGCGGATCGCGTCGACCGAGCCGGACGCGGCCAGCCGCTCGTGCCCGTACTCCCGTACCGTCTCCAGCATGTGGTAGCGCGCACGCCCGCGCTCATGGCGGCAGTTGACGAGCGACTTGACCACGAGCGCGTCGAGGGTGTCGAGCAGGGCGGCGGGCGGCAGTTCGGCGTCCGCGCAGACCCGTTCGAGGCTCTCCAGGTCGAAGCCGCCGCGGAACACCGAGGCCCGCGCCCACAGCAGCCGTTCGCGCTCCGTGCACAGTTCGTGGCTCCAGTCGATCAGCGCGCGCAGGGTGCGCTGCCGGTCGGCGGCGACGCGGCTGCCCCCGGTCAGCAGCGCGAACCGGTCCGTGAGCCGCTCCAGGATCTCGTGCGGCGTCAGGCTCCGGATGCGGGCCGCGGCCAGCTCGATCGCGAAGGGCAGCCCGTCCAGACGGCGTACGAGCTCGGCGACGGCAGCGGCATCGGACTCGGTCACGGTGAAGCCGGGCAGCACGGCGGCGGCCCGGTCGGCGAACAGCGCGACGGCCGGATTGTCGCTCAGGGCGCGTACGCCGTGCCCCTGGTCCGCGTCCGGCACCGGCAACGGCTCCACGGGGAAGACCTGTTCGCCCGCGATACCGAGCGGCTGCCGGCTGGTCGCCAGGACGCGCAGCCCGGGCGCGGCCCGCAGCAGCGCGTCGATCAGGCGGGCGCACGCGTCGACCAGGTGCTCGCAGTTGTCCAGGACCAGCAGGGCGCGGCGCTCGCAGAGCCGGGCGACGAGGGCGGCCGTCGCGTCGGCGCCGGAGCGCCCCGGGTTGGCCACGTCGAGAGTGCCGAGGACGCTCGGTGCGAGCTGCTCGGGGTCCCGCAGGGCGGCGAGTTCGGCGACGTACACGCCGTCGGGGAAGGCGGAGCGCGCTGCGTCCGCCGCCACGCGCAGCGCCAGCCGGGTCTTGCCCACGCCGCCGACCCCGCTGAGCGTGACCAGACGCGCGTGGGAGAGCAGCCGTGCGATCCGGGCCGTCTCCGTCCGCCGCCCGATCAGCGACGTCAGTTCGACGCCGAGGCCGACGAACGCCCCCATGGCCGGCCCCCTTTCCATGAGCGGCCATCTTACGGACGCACGGCGGCGGCACCGGCACGGCACGGCACCGACCGTAGCCGCACAGGAATTGAGTAGTTCTCCCGTTTCCCCGCGCGCCCGCCCGCCGCAGACTCGGCGACGCGGTATCGGACGATCATGTGAGGTGTGCGTTGTCGGCAGGCGCGGTGGCAGGGCGGGAGCGGGCCATACAGTTGGGAGAGCGGGTGTGGACCTATCAGGGGACCTTCCCCCGCAGGCCGCTGACTCTGCTGGTTCCGCTCGTCATCTCGTTCATCGTGTTGTGCACCCTCGCCGGTGACCACTACGACGAGGAGTCCTCGTTCCGCCTCGCGTTCTGGGCGGTACTCGGGGCGGGCGTGGTGTGCGTCGCCCTCTGCGCCCGGCACACCCGGATCCGGATCCGTGAGTACGAGCACGGCTTCGAGCTGCGCCGGCCCGGGCGCCGCACGCTGCGGTACACGTGGCAGGAGATCGCGTCCGTCGAGTCGACCCGGGTGTCCGTCCATATCAACCTGGCGCACTCGCACGACGTGCTCAAGACCGTGATCCGTCCGTACGCGGGCGGCCGGATCCGTGTCAGGGGCCTGGACTACGTCAAGGTCCGCGAGGAGTCGGGCTTCTGGCGGATGTTTTCGAGGGCCACCCCCGACACCGGTGAACGCTTCGTCACGACCGCGACGCAAGCCGTCGCCGCGGCCCTCGCGCAACGTCATCTGGACGAGCTCGGCGCGGGCGGCGCCTTCCAGTGGGGCGCCTTGACCTTCACCGATGAGGGGCTGACGCTCGCCCCCTTCCCCGGGGCGATGCCCTGGTCCCGGATCACCCTCGTCTCCGCCGGTCCGGGCAGCGGTGTCCGGCTCGATGTACGGGGGCTGGCGGAGCACATCGGCAGCGGGGCCCTTTCGGCCCGCGCGACGAAGGCGGGCTACCGCACCCAAGGGGACCGGCTGGAGGTGTTCATGCCCGCCCATCGCCCCGGATCGGACTACGCGGCGCTGGGCATCCTGCTCGCCGGCGGTTCCGCCCTGCGCGGTGAGCGACATGGCGGACGCGGGCGATGACGGAACGTGGGATGCCGCGCGGGCAGGGTGGGCGTCGACGTCGCGCGCCGCTTCGCTGAGCATCCGGCCATGGAACTTCGTCTCGGCCGAACGCCCGCACCTTCTCTACTCGCTGACCAACTCGTTCACCTCGGTCGCCGTGGGGCTCGCGATCGCCGACGGGCTGCTCTCACTGGACGATCGGGTGGTGGACGTGCTGCCCGACCACGTTCCGGACGACGTCTCGGAGCAGGGACGCCGCCTCACCGTTCACCACCCGCTGTCCATGACGGCCCGGACACCGCACCGACAGCCTTGCCGAGGCCTGGCGACGGGAGCCGGGCGACCTGGTGAAAGGCTTCCTGCGCGTACCGTTTCCCCATGCCGAGGGAACGCGGCACACCTATGACCATCCCACCACCTTCATTCTGGCCCGGATGGTGGAAAGGGTCACGGGGGCGCGGCCTCCCGGAACTGCTCGACGAGCGCCTCTTCGAGCCCATGGGCGTCGATCACGCCGAATGGGACCGTGTGGCGAGCGGTGCCGCCTTCGGATTCCACGGACTGCACCTCACGACCGAGGCTGTCGCCGCCTTCGGGGAGTTGCTCCTACGCGAAGGCATGCGGGGCAACCGCCGGCTCGTCCCGTGCGCATGGGTGGAGCTCGCGACCAGGCGGCACACCGATACCCTGCGACTCAAGACGGATCGGGAGATGCCGACTACCTTCGCGGCTACGGTTACCAGTTCTGGATGTCGCGTCACGGTTACCACGGTGACGGCTCGTTCGGCCGGCAATGCGTGGTCTCGCCGTGACCGGCGGCCATACACGGGCACAGGCAGCGCTCGACGCGATAGGGGAGTGTCTGCTGCCCGGCGTGGAGGACGCGGCAAGCACCCCGGACGACGAGATCCTCGCCGATCGGCTGCGACGGCTGTCATGGGCACCGGTGCCGGGGTCGGGGGCCCCGAGCGTTCCGTCAGGGCGAGACTCGACGCCTCCGCCGAGGGTTCGGCCCTGCCCGACGGAGCCACGGTGATCGTCGATCCCGTGGACGACGGATGGCTCCTTCGACTCGGGCCGCACCTCGACATCGAGGTCGGCCACGGTGAATGGCGGGAGGGTTCGCCGCTCGGCCGCGCTGTCGTCGCGGCCGGCGCCTGGCAGGGCGACACGTTGTGTCGCGTAGGTGATGCGCCTTCCTCCGCTCTCCTCCTCGATGAACCTGCGGCTCCTCCGGTAGGTCGCCGGGGCACGGCTCGCGTTCACTCACCCCCGTAACTCCCAGACCACGGGCTGCCGACCAGCGCTCATGAGGGTGGCACGAGGGCGATGAGGAATTCCTGGTCGCGCGCACCGGAGCAGCGGCCCTGGACGATTTCCGTGCCCTCTTCGGTGTCCTGGTCGCGGAGCGAAAGGCATTGCCGGGTGGCGACGGAGCGCAGACGGAAATGGGCTGCGCCCGGTGGGCCGATCTGTTCGACACGGAACTGTTGTGCGGGGTCGTCGTCGGCACAGTCGTCCCGGGGTTCGATCAGATCGCGGCCCGGGCCGTCGCGTAGAAGGGTGAGACACCCGATGCCGTACTTCGGGTGATGCCATTGGATCTGCACGACGTTGTCACCGAGAGGTTCTATGTAGGTGCGCGGTTGGCCGGCTTTCGCGCACGGTAATTGTGCTGCGACGGCCGTGGAGTAGCGGTGCGTCCGGTCTCTTCCCTCGGTGAGGCAGAGGTGTGGTGTGCGGGCGGGGTGAATGTGCGCCCAACTGCCCACGGCCAGAATGGACAATCCCTGCACCGGATGTGTCGCGCGCGCCGTTTCGTGTTTTCCACCGAGGCCTGTCAGCAGCGCGTGCCCGCCCAGCGCTGCTCCTGCGCCGATCAATGCCGCCGCGAGCAGGTGCAACAGGTGACGCCGGCGACCCGGATACGGATTTTCGGGGCCATCCGCGGGGTCCGTCGCCGCGTCCAGGTCCGTGTCGGACGGGGTAGCGCCGCTGTGGGGGACGGGTCTCCCCTGGCCCAGGGCGAGGCGTCGGCGAGCGTCCAGCCATCGCTCGACGTCGGCTTCATCGAGCCCGCAGGCGCGGGTGTACACCGCGACGAACGGCTCGCGGGGCAGCGTGTTGCGGCCGAGGGTGGTGGCGATCGTGCTGGCGGGCATGGCGTCCCCGGAAGCCGTGGATTTTCCCTCCAGTTGGCGGTAGGTCAACCCGCTCCAGATCCGCAACGCGCGCAACGCTGCTGTGAACTCCTCCGGAGTGCCGGCCTGCTCCGGTTGCGGTACGTCTGGCGGCACCTCGCCCCGGTTCCTCTCTCGTCCTTGTGGCATCACTCCACGGTAGCGGCCGGCACGGGCACGAGGTTCAGCCGAACTCGTCAATCAGGTGCAGTGTTCGGCCATGTTCGGAACGCTGGTGAGCAACGTTCCGAAGATTCGCGAACACCTTACCGGGTTGATCCTGCCTACCGCCATTGAGACGCTTCGGGCTGTTGTCGCCGGCCGGCCCCGCGCAGAGGACGGCGCGAGGCCCGGTCCAGGGGGGAAGTCGTGGCCGCTTGCCCGGGCGGGGCCGGCCTGGCGATCCGCGAAAGGCGGCAGACCCGAGAAAGGCGGAGCATGAAATCGAGTTGGACGTATTCAGTCGTAGGTGCCGCAGGTGCCGTTCTGGCCCTGGGGATCTCCGTCGCACCCGCGCAGGCCGCACAGTCGGCTCCGGCGGCGTCGCCACTGCGTGCCGTACAGGCGAACTGCGGCTGGGAAGGACCCGACGTGGTCCACGCGGAGGGCACCATCATCAAGGACCGCGCAGCCGTTCACACCGGCCCCGCGGCCGAGTGCAGGGTCACCGACCATCGGTCCCTCAACAGCGGAGTGGAGATCTACTGCAAGTACACGAACACTGCGGGAAATCTCTGGTACTACACCACATTCGGGTGGATTTACAGCTCGTACATCAGGGTCGACAAAGTGTCGGTTCCCCCGGGCTACATAACCAGCTGCTAGTCGCGGAGTGCGTCGACGTACCCCCGTGAGCAGCCGCGTAAGCAACGAGGAACGCGTCTGCCCTCTTCGGCAACGAGATTCACCCGCACCAGACTCTGAAAGGACATCACATGCGCAAGAATGCCATCGGCGTGCTCGGAGCGTCGCTTGTCCTGGGCCTCGCCCTCACCGGCACTGCGTCGGCGGAAGTCGAGTCGGACGCGTCGAGCGGTGCGCCGGCCGTCTCCGCCAAGTTGAGCGCGGTGTCCGGCCGTTTCTACGTGGACGGCGTGAGGATCCACAACAAGCCGGACCTCGACGCGAACGTGAACGGGCTCGGGTACATCGGTCACAAGGTCACCGTGTACTGCTTCACCCGCGGGCCGCTGGAGACGAGCTGGTGGCGTATCACCGACACCACGACCGGGGTGCCCGGCTATATCGAGCAGAGCTACGGCGGCCCCAACAGCCCGGTGACCCAGCGCTGTTAGCCTCCCGCTCCCCCGAACCTGCGCCCAGGCGCCGCCCCGGCCGGAACGATGCCGGGGCGCGCTGAGCGCAGCCTGGTCACCCATGGGCACCTGGCACACAGCCTCTTTCCGACTGAGACAGGAGAATCCATGAAAACCAAGGTAGCCACAGGACTGCTGTGCGCTGCGGCCCTCACGGGTTCAGTTGCCACTGGTGTCGCGCACGCAGGCACCTCGAACGCGGCAGCGACCTCCTGCTACGCCCAGGCCGCCACACCGTTCTACAAGAACGGCACGGTCTATGCGACAGGCCATGCCTATTGCTCGCCGTGGGCTGACGTGGAGATCACGGTGACGATCACGGCGGACGGCGCCTTCGAGGGGGACACGGAGACCGGCGTGATCGCAGCGCCGCACATCTCCGACACCGCAGCCGCGCCGAACCGCTCCGGGAACCAGAAGTGGTGCACGCTGGTGAGCGGAAGCTACTACACCAACGGGAAGACGTATCCCATTTCCGATTCGGCGTGTGAGTCGTCGACGGCGTTCTAGGACGTGCGTCAAGCACGCGCGTGCGAACCATCGACCCCGCTCACCGTTCTTCCCGGCTCGATGTCTCGATCAGGCGGCGCCGTACCCCCCGTCCGAGGGGTCGCTCAGTCCGGCGACGCCGTTCGGGGTGCCGATGCCGGTGGGGGCGTCGTATCCGGGTACCGCGGCGAAGCCGTCGGCGGCGCCGGTGGTGATGTCGAAGAAGTTCCGCGGGTGCGCGTAGGGGTAGGAGTTGGGAAGGTTCCGGGGGCGGGGTTGCCGATCGCACTCCGTTCGCCGCGGTGACCTTCTTCCGTCCCGACGCGACGCGCCACCTGACCGCACCCATGACGAGACACGACGTGGAATCGGTCGTCGACGAACTCGCACCCAGCGGCAACCTGATCCGCGCCGTGCGCGTCGACGGCCACGTCGGCAGCGTCCGCACCAGAACGGTGGCCGAACAGCATCGCCCGTACCCGCCGTTGGTCGAAGCGGCCGAGGGTCGGGCCGTCGCCGCCTTCCAGGACATCGACGGCACCCTCGTGGGGTTCGTGACACCGGAATACGAAGGCGGAGTGTCGGTGCCGGGTCACCACCTCCACTTCATCGACCAGGCGAAGCAGAAGGGAGGGCACTGCTTCGACTTCGAGATCACCGCCGGCACCGTGGCCGTGGCCACCGCGCACGAGTTCCCTCTCAGCCTTCCCACCTCACCGGCGTTCCTGGCCTCGCGGCCTCCCGCCTCTTTCGGAGACCAGGTGCAGCGAGCGGAAGGCGGATCCGACCATGGGGAATGAGGCACAGGGAACAGACGCCGGCCACGTCTCGGACGGGCGGGTGCGGGGTCGCTACGGCGGCGTCGAAGGAAGCTTCCGGCCCAGAGGGCTGTCCACGGCGAGGCTCGGCGGACCGGTCTCCCTGCGGTGAGGATGCCTGCCCTCGGCGTCGCGCGCGAGGTGGCGCTGGGTTCTCACTGCGTCGCGTGCGGCGAGCAGGGGGTCCGCCCGCCGGGGCGGTCGTAGGGGCTGACGCTAAGGAGCGGGTGGTGCCCGCGCCCCGGCGCCACCTGCGCGCCGGAGCCCCCTCCATCCGCGGCTGTGCAGGCTTGGACAGGCGAGGTGGCGGCGCCGGCCTCCGGGGGCTCGACTCCGTACGCGTGGCCCGGTCCGCGATCAGGGACACTCCGCCGGCGCCCGCAGCCGTCGCGCCCGAGCGGGTACCGGGCCGCCCGCAAGCGTCGTATTCGAGATCAGGGACACTCCGCCGGCGCCCGCAGCCGTCGCGCCCGAGCGGGTACCGGGCCGGTCGACTCACGGGCGATGTACGTCGTGTTCAGGGTGTGCCGGCGGGGACGGGCGGCGGCTCCGTTGATGCGGCGGATCAGGATGTCCGCGGCCAGGCCGCCCAGTTCCTGCACGGGCTGGCTGACCACGCTCAGCCGCGGCCGGATGAGCGTGGTCCACTCCGCGTCGTCGAAGCCGATCACCGAGACGTCGTCGGGGATGCGGGCGTCGAGGTCGAGCAGGGCGTCGAGGGTGCCGAGCGTCGCCACGTTGTCGGTGGTGAACAGGGCGGTGGGGCGGTCGCGCGAGGTCATCAGCTCCAGTACCGCCGACCGCGCCCAGGCCCGCTCGTACCCGGTGTGCCGGATCAGCTCCGCGGAGCGCGGGATGCCGGCCGCTCGCAGGGCCTGGCGGTAGCCGGCGACACGTTCCGTGGTCGTCCAGATGTCCGCGCCCGGCGCCAGACGGGTGCCGTCGTCGCCCGGCATGGCCGAGGTGATCACCGCGATCCGGGTGTGTCCCGCCTCGGTGAACCGGGTCACCGCCGCCTTCACCGCCCCCCGGTTGTCGACGACCACGGTGTCCAGGGCGGCCCCGGTCAGCACACGGTCCAGCAGCACCACCGGGATGCCGGCGGAGACGGCCCGGGCGAGGTGCTCGTCGTCGATGGCGGCCGGCGCCACCACGAGCCCGTCGACGCGCCGCTCGATGAACAGCTGGACCGCGGCCTTCTCCTTCTCGCTGTCCTCGTCGCTGTTGGCGAGGATGGCCTGCAACCCCGCCTTGGCCGCGACGTCGGCGATGCCACGCACCGCCCGGGCGAAGTAGGCGTTCTCCACGTCCGCGACGACCACTCCGAGAGTGTCGGTCCGGCCGCTGATCATGCTGCGGGCCACGGCGTTGGTGCTGTAGCCCAGCTCGGCGGCGGCGGCGAGCACCCGCTCCCGGGTGGCCGCGCTCGCCGATCCGTACCCGCCTAGGACGCGTGCGGCCGTCGCCTGTCCCACACCGGCGTGCCGGGCGACGTCCGGGATGGTCACGCGACGCCTCGGCCGCGATTCAGGGGACATGTGCGGATCTCTTCGTGTCGGGCCGGCGAACGCCGGGGAACGGGACGGTGGGATTCACCGCCATTCAACCATTGACGCGGGGCCTCGGGGCGTGGGTAAGGTACGAGCGCGTTGGTAACGTTATCAATCCTGCCCGTCAGAACGCATCCTCCTGCCCTCCCCCGGACGGCCGTCCATGCGCCCTGCCCGACGGCCGCCCGCTCTCCCCTATCCGAACTCCGGAGGTCTCCGCGATGGCAACCGACACCCTTTCGCCGCCACCGGTCGGCGCAGATCCGGCCATCACCCTCGTCGACGTGGTCAAGGACTTCGGCGGCGTCCGCGGCGGAGCGGCGGTGCGAGGGGTGAACCTCACCATCGCCGAAGGGGAGTTCTTCTCCCTGCTGGGGCCGTCCGGCTGCGGCAAGACCACCACCTTGCGGATGATCGCCGGCTTCGAGGAGCCCAGCGGCGGGCAGATCCTGCTGCACGGCCGGAACATGGTCGGCGTCCCGGCCAACAAGCGGGACATCAACATGGTGTTCCAGTCCTACGCGCTCTTCCCGCACCTGAGCGTCGCCGACAACGTGGCGTTCGGGCTGCGCCGCCGGCGTGTCCCCAAGGACGAGATCCACGACCGGGTCGACCGCATCCTGCGCACCGTCGAGCTCGCCGAGAAGGCCGACCACCGCCCCCGGCAGCTCTCCGGTGGCCAGCAGCAACGCGTGGCCCTGGCGCGTGCCCTGGTCAACCGACCGCGTGCCCTGCTCCTCGACGAACCACTGGGCGCGCTCGACCTGAAGCTGCGGCAGTCCATGCAACTGGAGCTCAAGCGCATCCAGCGCGAGGTGGGCATCACCTTCATCTACGTCACGCACGACCAGGCCGAGGCGCTGACCATGTCGGACCGGATCGCGGTGATGAACGGCGGCTTGATCGAGCAGGTCGCCTGCCCGCAGGAGGTGTACGAGCGCCCCGCCACCGCGTTCGTCGCCGGCTTCATCGGCACCTCGAACCTGATCAGCGGCCGTCTGACCACCGCCGGACCGGAGGGCGGGGTGATCGACCTCGGCGACGGACAGCGCATCACCGTCCCGCAGTCCGCCGCCGGATCGGACGTCCAGCTCACCGTACGGCCCGAGAAGATCACCCTGACCACCGGCCCGGCCGGGGACGCGAGCCGCCTTAGGGGCACCGTCAGCGAGGTGGTCTACCTGGGCACCTCCACCAGCTACACCGTGGCCACGAGCACCGGCGCGGAGATGACCGTCTTCCAGCCCAACGACGGCACCGCCTCCGTCGTGCCGGCCCGCGGCGACACCGTCTGGCTGTCCTGGGCCACCGCCCACTCCTACCCGCTCGGCACCACGCCCGCCGCACCGGCCACGTCCACCACCGCCGACCGCGCGGTCCCCGACTCCGGTTCCCTCACCCCGAGCTGACGACAGGTCGACCACGATGCCCCTCCAGCCCACACCTCCCGCGCCCTGGCTGCGCGGACTGACCGAGCGCCGCTGTTCCCGGCGCGGTCTGCTGCGTGCCGCCCTCGGCGCCGCCGCCCTGGCCCCGCTCGCCGCGTGCAGCGTGCCCGGCGCCCGCAAGCCCGTGCCCGGCACGGCCGCCGAGATCGCCGCCGCCGTCGGCGACTTCTGGACCGGACGGAAGAAGAAGGGCCGGCTCAGCTTCGCCAACTACACCCAGTACATCGACACCGACCCCGGCGACCAGAGCCGGCACCCCACCCTGGAGGCGTTCACCCGCGAGACCGGCATCAAGGTCTCCTACGACGAGGTGATCGACGACAGCGCCTCCTGGTTCGGCAAGATCCAGCCGGAGTTCGCCTCGGGACAGGGCATCGGCTACGACCTGATGGTGCTGGGCGGCGACAGCTACCTGCCCAAGTACATCGAACTCGGCTACCTCGCCCCGCTCGACCACAGCCGCCTGCCCCACTTCGCCCAGTACGGCGGTGCCGCGTTCAAGAACTCCTCCTTCGACCGCGGCAACGTCTACACCGTGCCCTGGCAGTCCGGCATGACCGGCATCGGCTACGACCCGGACAAGGTCGGCCGGAAGATCACCAGTTGGCAGGACCTGCTCGACCCGAAGCTGCGCGGCAAGGTCGGCATGTGGAACGACGCGGTGCAACTGGGCAACATCGCCCTGCTGGCCGTCGGCGTCGACCCGGAGACCTCCACGCACGCCGACTGGCGCAAGGCCGCCGCCTGGCTGCGCGAGCAGCGCGACGCCGGCCTGGTCCGCTCCTACAGCACCAGCACCTACCAGTCCTCGCTCCAACGCGGCGACCTGTACGCCTCGTTGGTGTACTCCGGCGATGTCTTCCAGGCCAACCGGAGCGGCTCCCGGCTGGAGTTCGTCATTCCCGAAGAGGGCGGACTGCTGTGGACCGACAACCTGTGCATCCCCTCGACGGCCGCCCACCCCGTCGACGCCCTGACGTACATGGACTACGCCTACCGGCCCGAGGTCGCCGCGAAGATCAGTGAGACGGTGCAGTTCGTCTGCCCCGTCCCGGACGCCCAGCCGCTGATCGCGCGCGACGCGGACGCCGCCGACGGCAAGCGCCGGTCCCTGCTCCGCTCCCTGAGCACCAGCCCCCTGGTCTTCCCGACCAAGGCCGACGAAGCCAAGCTGCGCCACCTGCGGGTGCTCGACGAAACGGAGGAGAAGCAGTGGAACGCCCTGTTCGAACCGATCTACCAGTCCTGACGCGCCGCCGGCGGCGCCCCGGCGCGGTGCTGGCCCCGTATCTGATGGTGCTGCCGGGCTGGCTGTGGCTGGCCGCCTTCTTCGTGACGCCGGTGATCGTCATGGTGTCGCTGTCCCTGCAAACCGGCGACTTCATCGACGGCTTCCGCCAGACCTTCCACTTCGCCACCTACGCCCACGTGGTGCAGACCTACCACGTGCAACTGGTCCGCTCCCTCCTCTACGGCGCCGCGGCAACCGTCGGCTGCGCGCTGGTGGGCTACCCGGTGGCCTACTGGATCGCCTTCCGGGCCGGCCGGCACAAGTCGGTCTTCCTCTTCCTGCTCCTGTTGCCGTTCTTCGTCTCCTTCGTCATCCGCACCCAGTCCTGGAACGTGGTGCTCGCCGACAACGGCGTCCTGCTCGGCCCGCTCAAGCACCTGGGGCTGCTGCCCGCCGGCTTCCACGTCCTGGCCACCCCGTACGCGGTGATCGGCGGACTGACCTACAACTTCCTGCCGTTCATGGTGCTGCCCGTGTACGTGGCCCTGGAGCGGGTGGACGCCAAGGTGATCGAGGCCTCCACCGACCTGTACGCGTCCCGGGCGCAGACCTTCCGGCGCGTGGTGCTGCCGCTCTCCCTGCCCGGAGTCTTCGCGGGCGTCCTGCTGACCTTCGTGCCCGCCTCCGCCGACTACGTCAACGCCGGCATCCTCGGCGGCCCCTCGACCACCATGATCGGGAACATCATCCAGACCGAGTACTTCACCAACCTCGACTACCCGGCCGCCGCCGCCCTGTCCTTCGTCCTCATGGGCGCCCTGCTGCTGGCCGTGTTCGCCTACGCCCGCGCCCTGGGCACCGACGACGTGCTGGAGGTGGCCGCGCGATGACCACCGGCACCGTCACCCGCGCCGAGGACGCCGTCACGGCGCCCCGGCCGCGCACCGGCCGACGCCCGCGCCGCCGTCCCACGCTCACCCTGTATACCTGGCTGGTACTGGCCTGGCTGCTGCTGCCGATCGCCGTCATGGTCCTGTTCGGCTTCAACGACACCCACAGCAAGGTGAACTTCACCTGGCAGGGCTTCACCCTCACCTGGTACCGGCACCTGTTCGCCCTCCCCAACCTGACCTCGGCGCTGGTCAACAGCCTCACCGTCGCGCTGGTCGTCACGGTGGTCGCCACCCTGCTGGGCACGCCGATCGGCCTGGCCCTGGGCCGCCACCGCTTCCGCGGGCGCGGCTCCGTGGACCTGCTGCTGTTCGCCGCCATCGCGGCCCCCGAGATCGCCCTGGGCGCCGCCCTGCTGTCGCTGTTCATCGTCCTCGGCGTGCCGCGCGGCTACTGGACCATCGTCATCGCGCACGTGGCCTTCTGCATCCCGTACGTCGCCATCACCGTACGGGCCCGCATGGCGGGTCACGACCCGACGCTGGAGGAGGCCGCCCGGGACCTCGGAGCCGGGCCGTGGACGGCGTTCCGGCTGGTCACCCTGCCCGCGCTGCTGCCCGGTGTGGCCTCCGGCGCCCTGCTGTGCTTCGCCCTGTCCATCGACGACTACATCATCACCAGCTTCAACGCCGGCCGGACGGTCACCTTCCCGCTGTGGGTGTACAGCGCCAGCCGTACCGGCGTGCCCCCGCAGGTCAACGTCATGGGAACGCTGATCTTCGTCGGCGGCCTCGTCATCGCCGGTGCGAACGTGCTGTTCGCCCGGCGCCGCGCGGCCTGACACCTCTCCCGCGCCGCCAGAACACCGGCCCGGTCGCGGCCGGTCGGAAACAACCCCTCGAAGGAAACCATCACCGTGCTCTCTTTCAACGAAGCCGAGTTCGTCGCGCAGACGGAAAGCCTCGTGGCACTGCGCCCCCGGATCGAGGAGGTCGTCGACCGCCTCGTGGACGAGGGGTACGACAACGTCCTCCTGGTGGGCGCCGGCGGCACCTACGCGCAGATGTGGCCGTATGAGCACCTGGCCCGGCGCACCTCGGTGCTGCCGGTGCGGGCGGCCATCGCGGCGGAGCTGGTCGTCTCCGGTGACGCCCGGCTGGGCGAGCGGACCGCGGCCGTGTTCACCTCCGTCTCCGGCACCACCGAGGACAGCCTCAAGGCCATCGACCACTGCAAGGAGCGGGGCGCGTACACGATCGGCTTCACCGGCCACCCCGACTCCCCCGTCGCCCAGCGGGTGGACACCGCGCTGGTCTCGGCGCCCAAGGCCTGGCCGTTCGACGTCCAGATGCTGCTGTTCATGGGCCGGCTGCTCTCCCGGAGGGGCGAGTTCACCGGCTACGACCGTCTCGCCGACGAACTCGCCGGCCTGCCCCGCATCCTGGTGGAGGTCGCCCGACAGGCCGAGCCGGTGGCGTCCGACTTCGCCGAGGCCCACAAGGACACCGACTACCACTTCCTCATCGGCGGCGGGAACCTGTGGGGGTTCACCTACCTGTACTCCATGTGCATCCTCGAAGAGATGCAGTGGCTGCGCACCACCCGGGTGCACAGCGCCGAGTTCTTCCACGGCTCGCTGGAGCTGCTGGAGGAGGACACCAGCGTGATCGTCTTCCAGGGCGAGGACGAGACCCGCGCGCTCACCGACCGGGCCGAGGCGTTCGCCCGGCGCGTCTCCAAGGACGTCACCGTCTTCGACACCCGCGACTACCCCCTTACCGGCATCAGCCCCGAGTTCCGCGGGCTGCTGGCACCGCTGGTGCTGGACACCGTGATGGACCGGGTCAGCAAGCACCTGGAGCGGGTGCGCGACCACTCCCTGGACCTGCGCCGCTACTACCGCGTCATGGACTACTGACCGCGGTCCGCCCCACCCCACCTCCATCCGCCCCGGCGTGCCCGTGCCCGTGCACCGGCACGCCCCGAGCGGGCGCCGCGCACCCGCGCGGCGCCCGCCCTCCTGGAGACTTTGATGAACATCCTCGGTTTCGGCGACAACGTCGTGGACCGTTTCGTGGACCGCGGCATCGACTACCCGGGCGGCAACTGCGTCAACGTGGCCGTGTACGCCCGCCGTCTCGGTCTCGACACCGCCTATCTGGGGGTGTTCGGCGACGACGGCCTCGGTGCCTTCCTCCGTACGGCCGTGACGGCCCAGGGCGTCGCGGTGGAGCGCAGCGTGGTGCGCCACGGTGAGTCCGGCGTCTCCACTCTCCATGTGCAGGGCGGCGACCGGGTGTTCCTCGGCTACAACGGCGGCGGTGTCACCGTGCGCGATCCGCTCGTCCTGGACGACGCCCTGCTGGCGTACGCGGCGTCGTTCTCACTCGTGCACTCCAGCGTCTACTCGCGCACCGAGAGCGAACTGCCCAAGCTGGCCGCGGCCGGTCCCCTGGTCAGCTTCGACCTCTCCGACGACGACGAGTTCCGCTCCCCCGCCTACCTGGACCGGGTCTGCCCCCACCTCGACCTGGCCCTGCTGTCCTGCTCCGACCTGGACGAGGCGGCCACGCGGCGGTTGCTGGAAGCGGTGGTGGCGCGGGGAGCGCGCATGGTCCTGGCGACCCGCGGCCTGGCGGGGGCCATCGTGTACGACGGCCGGACCCTGGCGACGGCACCGGCGCGCGCCGCGGACCCACGGACCATGACCGACACCATGGGCTGCGGTGACGCGTTCCTCGCCGGTTTCGCGGTGTCCCTGCTCCACGACGGCTGGTCCCGCCGCAATCCGCCGTCCCGCACCTCTTTGGAACGCGCGCTGCGGCACGGCGCGCGGTCGGCCCATGACCAGTGCTTCGTCGAGGCCGCCTTCGGCCACGGCCGGCCCGCCCCCGGGACACCGGTCCCGGTGCCGCTCGACCAGGCCGGCGCGAACGCCGCGGAGTCCCAGCCATGACTCGCCGCGCCGCACGGCAGAGCACATCGCCCGCGCGCTGCCGCGAGGCTCCTGGACCGCGGTGACGGACGCATCCGGGCCGTGCGGGCGCGCGGGAGCGTGGGATCGGAGCCTCTGTGGCAGACCCCAGGTCTTGAGCGGGACGAGGTGGAATGGCACAGTCACCTCATGACGAGCGCCGCCGCCGACCGCCACGACGATCTCAGGACGTGGCTCTGTGCCATCGCGGACCTCGCCGAGGCGGTGAACGGCACCGGAAGCGTGCGCTCACTGCTGGACCTCGTGGCCAGGACGGCCTGCCGGCTGCTGGACTACGACTTCTGTTCCGTGCTGCTGCCGGACCCGGCGCACCGGGTCCTCGCCATCGAGGGGGCCCACGGGCTGTCGGCCGCCTACATCAGAGGCGTGAACATCAAGCACCCGGTGCGGATCGGGGCCGGCGAGTGCGGAGAGGCGCCTTCGAGCCGGGCGTTCCGCACGGGCAGGGCCGTCGCCATCGGTGATGTCACGGCCGAGACCCACTACGCGTGGGGCGGGGTCGCCGAGCAGCAGGGCTACCGTTCCATCATCGCCGTACCTCTCATGACCTCCGGCTCCTGCCTGGGCACGCTGACGTGTTACCGCGCCGGCACGCACGAGTTCTCCGACGACGAGCAGGAACTCCTCACGACCCTGGCGAACCAGGCGGCCATCGCCATCGAGACGGCCCGCCTGCGGGACCGGGAACAGCAGACGATCGGCGAACTGCGGGGACTGAACGACTCGCTGCGCGAGCAGCATGCCCTGCTGCGGCACAGCGAGGACATCCACCGCCAGCTGACCGAGGTCGCCCTGCGCGGCGAGGGCATCCGGGGAGTCGCCGTGGCGCTTGCCGCACTGCTCGACCGTCCCGTTCTGTTCGAGGACGCCGACGGGAGCAGGCTGGCGGCGGCGCAGCCCTCCACAGCGGTGCCGGGCGACCCGTTCGACGGTCCGGACGGCTTCTCGGTGCCGCGCCAGTCGCTCGCGGACCTGCCGGCCACCGGGGTCGTCGAGGTGGGGACGGACGGCGGCGGGATGCCGTGGGCGACGTCCGCGGTCGTCCTGGCCAAGGAAGTCGTCGCCCGGGTGTGGATCCCGGGAGACCTGGCCGGCCTCGGCCCCCTCGGACGACGGGCCATCGAGCACGCGTCGGTCGTGGCCGCCCTGGAGATACTGCGCGAACGCACCGCCGTCGACGTCGAATGGCGGCTGCGCGGAGAGCTGTTGACCGATCTGCTCACCCAGCAGCCGGCCGCCATGGCGACGGTCGTGGCACGGGCCGCCCGCCTCGGCCACGACCTGCACCGGGCGCACTCCGTGCTCGTCGTCCGAGTGGACGACGAGCCGGTGACACCCGGCTCGGCCCGGGGAACCGACACCCCGCGCCGGGTGCTGTCGGCCGTCCACGCCATGGCGACCCGGCAGACCCCCCGCCCCTTGGTGGCCCGTCACGGTGACGACGTCGTCGTGCTGTGGCCGTCGGACCCCGACGGGGAGGACGTTCCCGCGGGAGAACCGACGCCCGTGACAGCACACGTCGCACCGGCGGCGGTGTCGGCGGCCGACACCATCCGCCGGTCCGTCGCACGCGCCCTGCCGATCACCGTGACGGTCGCGGTGTCGCGGCCGTGCGCCGACCTCGCGGACTACCCGGCCGCGTTCCGTACGACACGGGGCGTCCTGACCATCACGCGGTTGCGTGGCCGCCGCGACCGCACGGTGGAACTGGGCGACCTGGGGGTGCAGGGGCTGCTCCTGCAACTTGAGGACCCCTCGGAGCTGCTACGGTTCGCCGACCGCGTGCTGGCGCCCGTTCTCGACTACGACCGGCGCCGCCACACCCGGCTGCTGGACACGCTGCGCACCTATCTCGCCCACGGCCTCAGCACGGCCCGCACGGCCGAGGCCCTCTTCGTACACCCCAACACCGTCGGACTGCGGCTGAAGCGGGTCGAAGAGCTGCTTGAGGTGAGCCTGACGGAACCCGACGCGCTCTTGCA
This sequence comes from Streptomyces canarius, assembly GCF_014650735.1. Taxonomy (NCBI): domain Bacteria; kingdom Bacillati; phylum Actinomycetota; class Actinomycetes; order Kitasatosporales; family Streptomycetaceae; genus Streptomyces; species Streptomyces canarius. The sequence continues at coordinate 99,793 of NZ_BMVN01000026.1, read as the reverse complement.
GATCACCGCCGCACTCGCGGCGATCGAGGTCAACGGCCTGGGATGACGGCCGTACCAGGCAGCCGTTCGCACATCCTCTGATCAGCCCCCAGCCCCCTCACGGTCCGGCGACGGTCCGACCGAGCATGCCCCCTGAACGGCCCGCCGTGGACTGTGCGGGTCCACAGCGAACCCCTTTGACGATGTGTGCCCACACATCGAAACGGACGTTGCCTGGGCCAATACTCGATCGCAGTCCGGCCGCCGGAACCACGATTCCGGTTCGACACCCTCGTGCCCCGGCCGACCCGCGGACGCCGGCCGTGCCCGCACCGCGAACCCCATCTCCGCTTCGTCCGAAGTGTGACGCCTGAAGGAGGCGAACCGCCCTGGTTACCCAGATCCCCGTCCCCGCAACGAGCGAGGCCACCACGCACCGCGACCGGGCCATCGTGAACCCCGCCACGGGAGAAGTGATCCGCTCGGTACGGGACAACACGCCGTCCGAAGTGGACGAGGCGGTCGAGGCGGCGAAGGCGGCCTTCGAGTCCGGTCCGTGGCCACGTCTGCCGCGCAGTGAGCGCGCCCGGCACCTGCTCCGCTGCGCCGACGCGATCGAGGCGAACAGCGAGGTGCTGTTCCGGCTGGAGACACAGAACAACGGCCGGCCCCTCACCGAGACCAAGGCACAGCTCTCCCGTGTCCCGGAGTGGTTCCGGTACAACGCGGGACTGCTGGCCGCCCAGCGGGACGCGGTCCTGCCCGGAGACGGCCCCTACCTGACCTACCAGCGGCGTTCACCGCTCGGCGTGTGCGGGATCATCACGCCGTTCAACCACCCGTTGCTGATCCTCGCACGCAGTCTGTCCGCGGCCCTGGCCACCGGCAACACCGTGGTGGTCAAGCCCTCGGAGCTGACTCCGCTGACCACGCTCGCGCTGGTCGACGTGCTGCGCGCTGCCGGACTCCCCGACGGGGTGGTCCATGTGGTGACCGGCGGGCGGGAAGTGGGGGAACGGCTGACCGGGCATCCGGACATCGCCAAGATCACGCTGACCGGGGGGACCGAGGCGGGGCGCGCCGCCGCGGTCGCCACCGCGTCCCGGTTCGCCCGTGTCACCGCGGAACTCGGCGGCAAGACCCCGATCGTCGTCTTCGACGACATCGATCCGCGCGTGGCCGCCGAAGGGGCGGCGTTCGCCGCGTTCGTCGCGGCCGGCCAGTCCTGTGTCGCCGGTTCACGCTTCCTCGTCCAGCGGGGTGCCTACGACGCCTTCGTCGAGGCGCTCGCCTCCCGTGCGTCGGCCATCCGCATCGGCGACCCCGCGCGGGCGGAAACGCAACTGGGTCCGTTGATCAGCGAGGTCCAGCGCGAGAAGGTCCTGCGGCTGATCGGGACCGGCGTCCAGGAGGGCGCCCGTGTCGCCGCGGGAGGAGGCGTTCCCGAGCTGCCGGCGGAACTCGGCGACGGCTACTACGTGCAGCCCACCGTCCTGGCCGACGCGACCATGTCGATGACGGTCGCACGGGAGGAGATCTTCGGTCCCGTCGCGGTCGTCGTGCCCTTCGACGACGAGGACGACGCGGTCGCCATGGCCAACGACAACCGGTTCGGCCTCGGGGCGGGTGTATGGACCCGGGACATCGCACGGGGGCACCGGGTCGCGGACCGCGTCGTCGCCGGAATGGTGTGGGTGAACGACCACCACCGCCTGGAGCCGTCCCTCCCGTGGGGCGGCGTCAAGGAATCCGGTGCCGGCCGGGACGCCGGCCAGGAGTCCTTCGACGACTTCACCTGGGTCAAGACCGTCGTGGTGCGCACCGCCGCCGACGACGTCGACTGGTACGGGAACTCCGCGCCCGGCCGTCTCAACTGACCCTGCCGAAAGGTGAGTTCGTCGCCCCGGTTGCGACGCCCACCGCGTGTCCTGACACATCCGACGAAGGAGTCGCGCATGTCGAACACAGCGAACGGCCGCCACTTCGGTGCGCGATGGCCGAGGGAGATCACCCGCACGCAATGGCTCGTTCTGGCGGGAACCACGATGGGCTGGGCCCTGGACGGGTTCTCCGGAAGCCTCTACGCCCTGGTCCTCGGCCCCGCCATGACCGAATTGCTCCCCCACAGCGGCATCCGGGCGGACGCGAGCGGCATCGGCTTGTACGGGGGCCTGACCGTGGCCCTCTTCCTCGCCGGCTGGGCCGTCGGCGGCATCCTGTTCGGCCTTCTGGCCGACTACTTCGGGCGGGTCAGGGTGCTGTCCGCCGGCGTGGTCGCCTACGCCGTGTTCACCGCGCTGGCCGCGTTCACCGACACCTGGTGGCAGTTGGGCGTACTGCGGTTCGTCGCCGGACTCGGCTCCGGTGTCGAGGCACCGGTGGGGGCCGCGCTGGTGGCCGAGGTGTGGCGCAACCGGTACCGGGCGCGTGCCTGCGGCGTGATGATGTCCGGCTACGCCGCCGGCTTCTTCGTCGCCGCCCTCGCGTACGACTTCCTCGGGGGCCAGGGCTGGCGCGTGATGCTGGGCATCGCCGTGGCCCCCGCCCTGCTGGTCTGGTTCATCCGCCGGTACGTTCCCGAACCCCCGGAGATCAGGGCCGCCATCGCGGACCGCCGGAACCGGAAGGCGCGGGGCCACACCGCCCCGGAGGACCGGTTCGTGCTGCGCAGGCTGCTCGCGCCGCCCTTCCTGAGCCGGACACTCGTCGCGACGACACTCGCCACCGGCTCGCTGGTCGCCTTCTGGAGCGTGTCGACCTGGTACCCCCAGATCATCCGCCACGCCGCCGACGCCGGCGGGCTGCCGCAGCACACGGCCGACAGCCATGTCGCGGTCGCCTCCATGCTGTTCAACGCGGGCGGCGTCCTCGGATACGCCTCGTGGGGGTTCCTCGCCGACGCGGTCGGCCGGCGCAAGGCGTTCGCCGTCAGCTTCGCCGCCTCCACCGCGGGCGTCGCCTACCTCTTCCCCTTCCAGCACGGCTACGCCGAGTTCCTGCTCGCCCTGCCGGTCGTCGGGTTCGGCCTGTTCGGGGCGCTGTCCGGCACGTTCGTCTACGGCCCCGAGCTCTTCCCTCCCAGTGTGCGGGCGACCGGCATGGCGCTGTCGAACAGCGTCGGCCGTCTGATCACCGCGGCGGGCCCGCTGGTGGCCGGCGTCATCGCCGTCTCCTGGTTCGGCGGCGACCTCGGGCTGGCGACCACGTGCGTCGCCGCGGTCGGCCTGACGGCGGCGGTCGGGCTGGCCTTCGCGCCGGAGACGCGGGGGCTGGACCTCCCGAGCGATCCCCTTCCCACCGGTCCGGAGCGGGCACCGGCACCGGCCGAGACCACCACTGCCAAGGAGATGCATTCATGAACGCGTACGACGGCGCCACCGCAGCGGTCGTCGGCGGATCGATCGGGGGGCTCACCACCGCCCTCCTCCTGCGCGACCTCGGCTTCTCGGTCGACGTCTTCGAGCGCACCCCTACCGCCCTCGACGGCCGTGGCAGCGGCATCGTGCTCCAGCCGGACACCCTGCGCTGGTTCACCGAACGCAGCGAGCAGCACCCGCAGGACCTGAGCACGTCCACCGAGTGGGTGCAGTACCTCGGCACCGGCAACGACGTCGTCTACCGCGAGCGGACGACATGGAGTTACACGTCGTGGGGCACGTTCTACCGCGCCCTGCTCGCCGACTTCGGGACGGACCACTACCACCTGGGCGAGTACGCCTGCGGATTCGACCAGGACGAACAGCACGCCACCGTCCGTTTCGTGAGCGGACGCGAGGTGACCGCGGACCTGGTGGTCTTCGCCGACGGGATCACCTCCACGGCCCGTCAGCGCTTCGACCCCGCCGCGGCCCTGACGTACTCCGGCTACATCGGGTGGCGTGGCACGGTCCCGGAGAAGGACCTGTCCGACGACACCCGCGAGCTGCTGCGGAACGCCATCACCTACACGGTGGTCCCGCACTCGCACATCACGCTCTACCCGATCCCCGGCGAGGGGGGAACCGGCCCGCGGGACCGGCTCATCAACTACGTCTGGTACCGCAACGTGCCCGAGGGGCCCGAGCTGTCCGAGATGCTCATCGACAAGCGGGGCATCCCGGGTACCGTCTCGGTCCATCCGTCGCAGGTCCAGGACCGGTACGTCGACGAGATGCGGCAGTCCGCGGCGCGGATGCTCTCCCCCGCGGCGGCGGAGGTGGTGACGTCGACGGCGGCCCCGTACGTCCAGGTCGTCTCGGACGTACGGGCGTCCCGGATGGCCGAGGGCCGGGTGGCCCTGATCGGGGACGCGGCCTGCGCGGCTCGGCCGCACGCTGCGGCCGGCACGGCCAAGGCCGCGGCCGACGCCTGGGCGCTGAGCGCCGCGCTGGAGGCCGCCGCGGGAGACATCGGCGCCGCCCTGCGCAAGTGGGAGCCCGCCCAGCTCGACATCAGTGCCCGGCTGCTCGAACGGGTCGTCGCCATGGGGAGCCGCTCCCAGTTCTCCAACACCTGGACCCCCGGCGACCCGAGCCTGCGCTTCGGGCTCTACGGCCCCGGGCGATGACACCGCCGGACGCCCTGGGCGTATCCGCGGAACTCGACGACGAAGACGGAGGAACGATGACGGACAGCGGATTTCTCACCGACCTGCCCCTCGCGGGCGTGCTCGTGGCCAGCGGATTCGAGGGCTGGTCACCGGCTCTGCGGAAGGAGTTCGAGGAGCACTCCCACGACGGCCGGGTCGGATCCCGGCTGCTCAGCGAGACACCACGGGTCCGGGTGTGGGAGATCCGGCTCGCCCCGGGTGAGCGCTGGCACGCCCACCGGCACGTCCTCGACTACTTCTGGACCGCGGTGAACGCGGGACGCAGCCGCCAGCACACCCACGACGGCACGGTCCGCGAGGTCTCCTACTCCGCCGGGGAGACCCGGCACTTCACCTTCGGTCCGGGGGAATACCTCCTGCACGACATCGAGAACATCGGCGACACCGCCCTGGTGTTCACCACCGTGGAACACCTGGACAGCGCCAATCCGCCGCTGGACATCCACGGCGGCACGGACGGCCGGCGGGAGCGGCAGCCGTGATCAGCGCACCCCTGGCCGACGGCGTGATCGACGTCCACGCCCACTGGCTGCCCGCCGAACTGTTCAGCCTTCCCCCGGGCGCCCCGTACGGGCCCATGCGGGACCGTGACGGCGCCCTGTACCTCGGTGACATTCCGCTGTCGATCCCGACCCGGGCCATGAGCGACGTCGCCGCGATCCTCGGCGACATGCGCACGGCGGGTGTGGGGGTGAGGGTCGTGTCGGCGCCGCCCTTCGCGTTCCCGGTCGGAGGCGTGCCCGGTGCGGGTTCGTACGTAGCCGCGTTCAACGAGGCGCTCTCCGCGGTGGTCGCCGACGCGGGCGGCAGGCTCGTGGGCCTCGGGATGGTCAGCCTCGACGAGCCCGCCGAGGCCCGGGCCCAGATGGAGCGGCTGGCCGGGACCGAGGCCATGGCAGGGATCGCGATACCGCCCCTGCACTACGGCCGGTCCCTGGACCAGGGCTTCCTGAGGGACGTCCTGACCGATGCCGACGCACTGGGTCTGGCCGTACTCGTCCACCCGATGCAGCTGTCCCGGCCGGAGTGGTCGGAGCACTACCTGTCCAACCTCATCGGCAACCCCGTGGAGACCGCCACCGCCGTCGCCGCCCTGCTCCTCGGGGGTGTCAAGGAGCAACTGCCACGGCTGCGGATCTGTTTCGTGCACGGCGGAGGATGCGCACCGGGGCTGCTCGGCAGGTGGACCCATGGCTGGCACGCCCGGGGCGATGTGCGCCGGCACTCGTCCCGGCCGCCGGACGAGGGCTTCGGGGAGCTCTTCTTCGACACCGTCACCCACGATCCCGGTCTGCTGCGCCTGCTGACCACGCACGCGTCCAAGGACGGCATCGTCTGCGGCAGCGACTACCCGTTCGACATGGCCCAGAGCGACCCCGTCCGCTTCGCCACCGACCACGGGCCGTCCGCGGCGGTGCTCACCTCCAACGCGCGTGCCTTCCTCGGCCTGTGACAACGCCTCGACCACTCTTCGAAGGACTCCCCCGTGACCGACACCTCACAGGTCGAGCGCCGTGCCCTGAGAAAGGCCGCCGGACGTCTCGCCCCGCTGGTTCTCCTCCTGTACACCGCGGGCTATCTGGACCGGGTCAACCTCGGGACGGCCGCGCTGACCATGAACGCGGACCTCGGCATCAGCACCGCGGCCTTCGGCTTCGCCACCGGGATCTTCTCGGCGGGCTACATCGCCTTGCAGATTCCCGGCAACCTGGCGCTCAACAAGCTCGGCCCGCAGCGCTGGCTCGGACTGCTGACCATCGGCTGGGGCGTGGTCGCCATGCTGACGAGCCTGGTGCAGGGCGAGCGGAGCCTGGTCGTCGTCCGGATCGCCCTGGGCGCCGTCGAAGCGGGTCTCCTGCCCGGCATGTTCATGTACCTGACGATCTGGTTCCCGCCGAGGATGCGCGGCCGGATCACCGCCATCGTCTGCCTGCCGTTCTACGCGATCCTCGGCACGCCGCTGTCCGCGTACATCATCCAGTACGCCGACGGCATGGGCGGCCTGGCCGGATGGCGGTGGATGTTCCTGCTCGAAGGGGCGCCGACGATCGTCATCGGACTGTTCCTGCTGCGGTTCCTGACCGATTCCCCCGCGACGGCCGACTGGCTGTCGGCCGAGGAGAAGGCGGCCCTGCTGCGGGTCACCGCGGCGCAGCAGACCGAGGGACAGACCGACGAGAAGCCGACGACGGGCGCGCGGGACATCCTTGAGCGGCTGCGCGACCTCCGCCTGGTCACCCTCTCGATGGCCGTCGGCCTGCTGTGGGTCGGATTCGCCGCCATCACCGCCTTCCTCCCGCTGATCGTCGCCGGCTTCGCGGAACACACCCATACGAGACTCAGCCTGGTGCAGACAGGTCTCCTGTCCGGCCTCGTCTACGTCCCGGCGGCCTTGGTCGCCCTCGCCTGGGTCTCCAGTTCCGACCGGCGCGACGAGCGGGTGAAGCACGTGGTCTGGGGAGCGCTGCTGGCCGCGGCCGGCACCGTCCTGGCCGTCAACGCCCCCAACCTGTGGCTGACCCTGCTCGGTACGGTCCTGCTCACCTCCGGCATCTACGCCGCCCTCTTCCTGGTCTGGCAGATCCCGGTGGCGCATCTGAGAGGACCGGTGGCCCTGTCGGTCGGTATCGCCATGACCACGACGCTCGGCAACGTCGGCAGTTTCCTGGCGCCGTACATCGTGGGATGGCTGCGGGACAGCACCGGGAACTTCGACAGCGGGCTGTACTTCATCGCCGTGTCCCTCGTCGCGTGCGCGGTGGTCACCGTGGCCGGCAACCGGATACGGGTGAACCCGGCGCACTCCCGCCCACCGACGAAGAACCCGCTGACACGAACCCGCTGACAGAACCCACTGACAAGAGACGGAACACTGTGCTCAGCATCGACCACATCTCCCTCGGGTGCCGCAACATCTACGAGGGCACCGAACGGCTCTGCGAGGAGACCGGGTTCGGACAGTACGAAGGCGGCTGGTTCCCCCACCTCGGCATCGCCAACCGCATCGTGCCGCTGGGACCGGACCAGTACATCGAGGTCGAGAGCGTCATCGACGCCTACTCCCCGCGGACCAACCCGAGCGCCCGCTGGTTCTACGACCAGATCGAAGGGGGCGACGTCTTCATCGGCTGGTGCCTGCGCGTCGACTCGCACGACGAACTGACGTGGCTGGCACGGCACTTCGGCACCGACATCATCGACAAGCCCCTGCGCAGGCGGACGGACGGTGTGCAGCGCAACGCCGTACGCGTTCCCGAGACGATCCCCTGCTGGCAACGAGGACTCCCCAACGTCTTCCTGGTCGAGGACCTCACCCGGCACCCGGCCGCCCAGCCGCGCTCCGGGGAGAAGACCTCCCCGCAGGGGATCACCTGGATGGAAGTGGGCGGTACCGAGAAGGACATGCGCGCATGGCTCGGCGACGGGGCGTTGGACCTGCCCCTGAAGTACAACGGCGAACGCCCTGGGGTGTACGCCGTGGCCGTCGCCACGGACGAGGGTGAAGTGGTCGTCCGGCGCACGGCGGTCACCCAGCCGGAATGAGCTCGACGGGGGTGCGGCCGGACGGAGTCCGGGGCCGCACCCCCCGCGCGCCGACACCCTTCGCCCGGAACGACCCGTGCGTGAGAGTCACTCGGAGACGAAGAAGCGACGGCTGCCGGCCGTCCCGAGCGACGACCTGTCGGCCAGGTCGATCCCGGCACGCGAAAGCGCGACCAGGTGCAGGAGCCGTTGCTGTTCCCAGTCCGCGAGCCGTCCGGCCGGCAGGTCCTGGCCCGGCGTCCAACCACGCAGGGCCGCCGCGAGCCCGGCCGCGTCGGCGAATGCCTTCGAGGTTCCGGAGGCCGTGTGGGGGCGCACCGTACCGACGGCGTCACCGATCAGGGCGGCGTGGTCGGCGACCATACGGTGGGGCGCCAGATCGAAGACGGGCTGCATGAAGACGTCCGAGAGCCGGACGAGCTGCGCGAACCGCGCCGGGAGCGCCGCGTCCGCCGTGGCGGCGAGTTCCGCCGCGGTCTCCGGGAGGATCTCCCCGGGCGGCAGGAACGTGGTGTACGGCTTCCCGGACCGGCTCGCGAGCAGCCGCGGCAGATCATGCTCGGGCACGTTCGTGTACCACACCCAGTTGACCCGTCTGGAGCCCTCCTCCAGCTCGCCGTCGGGGCCCGGCACCAGGTAACACAGCATTTGCAGGCCGTCCGAGCCGAAGAACGTGAACCGGCCCGTCAGCACCTCCAGCAGATCGGCGGGCAGGGCTGATTCCGGCTCCAGGCCCCGCCAGGCCACATAGCCCGCGTACGAGGGACGCGTGGCGGGATCGAGCAGCCGGCGCGTGGCCGAGCCGATCCCGTCGGCGCCCACCAGGAAGTGGCCCTGCGTGGTGGACCCGTCCGCGAACTCGGCCGTCACCTCGGAACCCTCCATCCGGACCCGGGTCAGGGCGCTGTCCAGGCGGTAGCAGAGCCCGGCGACAGGCTCGCGCAGCACGCGGTAGAGGGTGTCCCACGCGGTCATCAGCTGGGGAGCCGCGTACCGGGTGGCCCTGCCGTGCAGGTGCAGCTGCTGGCGCTCGCGCAGTTCGACGCTGACCTCCCGTGCCGACAGGCCCAGACGGACGAGCAGCGCCTCCACCTCGGGCTGCATGACGACCCCGGCGCCGCGGGCCTGCATCCGGCCCGCGGAACGTTCGTACACGGCTGTCTCGGCACCGATGGCGCGCAGCTCATGGGCTGCCGCGAGACCCCCGACGGACCCTCCGACGATGACGACCCTGGCCGCCTTGGCGTGCTGCATGGGACACCTTCCTGCCGTATCACCCATCCGGTGACATGGTCTCCCCTCGCCCGCCCCGCCGCGCGGGATGCGATTTCCGTCAAGGGGGCCGCCCGCGGCGGCAACGGATCGGGCGTCAGTTCCCGTCTCCTGGCGGGGCGCGGGGAGGGTGGGACGGGGCCTGTCCCGCCGTGGAGCCTTCGGTTCAGAAGAGCCGGCGAATGACTTCGACCGCGCGCGCCAGGTGGGGTTCGTCGCGGTCGGCGCGGTGGGCGACGGCCAGTTCGATCGACGCCGCCGGGCGCACCAGGGGCCGGTAGACGACACCGTCGAGCGCGAGCGCGGTCACCGGCTCGGGCGCGACCGCGACTCCGAGGCCGCCGGCGACGAGGGTGATGAGCGTCGAGGTCTCCCCGACCTCGTGCCGGACCCGCGGCTCGATGCCGGCTTCTCGCAGGACACCGAGCACGACGTCGTGCATCACCGAGCGGCGGTCCGCCGAGTGCATGATCATGTCGAGGCCGGCGAGGTCGGCGGCGCGCACCCGGGTCTTCGCCGCGAGTGGGTGCTCGGCGGGGAGCGCCACCACGAGGCGGTCCCGGCGCAGGGTGTGGACGGCGAGGGACGGGTCGGCCGCGGGCGGGCGCAGCAGGGCCACGTCGATGGCGCCGTTGCGCAGCGCCTCCACCTGATCGGGGGCGAGCATCTCCCCGCGGAAGGAGAAATCGATGCCCGGCAGTTCGGTGGCGAGGTGACGCGAGAGTGTCGGCAGCAGGCTGTACGTCGCCGAGCCGACGCAGCCCAGGGTGAGGTGGCCGACCGAACCGGCGGCGACCCGGCGGGCGTGGTCGGCGGCCTGGTCGACCTCGGCGAGGATCGCTCGCACCCGGTCGAGGTAGGCGCGGCCGGCCTCGGTGAGGTCGACCCGGCGTGTGGTGCGGTGGAACAGGGCGATGCCGAGCTCGCCCTCCAGCCGCCGGATCGCCTGCGAGAGCGGTGGCTGTGCCATGTGGAGCCGTTCGGCCGCACGTCCGAAGTGGCGTTCTTCCGCGACGGCGAGGAAGTAGCGGAGCTGGCGCAGATCCATATGTTCAGGATATCAATCGAAGGCGATATCGATACTTCACGATATCGACGCCGCCGTCTAGCCTTCGAGCCATGAAGAGCGCATTCCTCTACGCCGCCACGCGGACACCGTTCGGCAAGTTCAACGGCGCGCTGGCCGGCATCCGGCCCGACGATCTGGCCGCCACGGCGATCGGCGGCGTGCTCAGGCAGGCACCGGCACTGGATCCCGCCGCGATCGACGAGGTCGTGTGGGGCAACGCCAACGGCGCCGGCGAGGAGAACCGCAACGTCGGCCGGATGGCCGCGCTGCTGGCCGGTCTGCCGACCAGCGTGCCCGGCACGACGGTCAACCGGCTGTGCGGGTCGAGCCTGGACGCGGCGATGGCCGGCTCCCGCACGATCGAGACGGGCGACGCCGAGGTCGTTCTCGTCGGCGGTGTCGAGTCGATGACGCGGGCGCCGTGGGTACTGCCCAAGCCGTCGCGGGCCTTCCCGGCGGGCGACCTCACCGCGGTGTCCACGACTCTGGGCTGGCGGCTGGTCAACCCGCGGATGCCGAAGGAGTGGACCGTCTCGCTGGGAGAGTGCAACGAGCAGCTCCAGGAACGCTTCGGCATCTCCCGCGAGCGCCAGGACGCGTTCGCCGTCCGCTCCCACCGCCTCGCGCACCAGGCGTGGGAGGACGGGTTCTACGACACGCTGGTCACCCCGGTCGGCGACCTGGTCCGCGACGAGGGCATCCGCCCGGACTCGGACCCCGAGAAGCTCGCCGCGCTGAAGCCGTCGTTCCGGCCGGACGGCACCATCACCGCGGGCAACGCCTCCCCGCTCTCCGACGGCGGCTCCGCGGTGCTCCTCGGCAGCGAGGCGGCGGCGACGACCATCGGCCACGACCCGCTCGGCCGGATCCTCGGCAGAGGCGCTATGGCGCTGGACCCGCGGGAATTCGGCTACGCCCCGGTCGAGGCCGCCAACCGGGCGCTCGCCCGTGCCGGGATCACCTGGGACCAGGTCGGTGCGGTCGAACTCAACGAGGCGTTCGCGGTCCAGTCGCTGGCCTGCGTCGACGCCTGGCTCAAGGACGGCCTGCGCGATCCCGGGATCGTCAACCAGCGCGGCGGGGCCATCGCGATCGGGCACCCGCTGGGCGCCTCCGGCGGCCGGATCCTCGGGACCCTGGCCGCGGTCCTGAAGGAGCGCCGCGAGCGGTACGGCGTGGCCGCGATCTGCATCGGTGTCGGCCAGGGGCTGGCCGTCGTCCTGGAGAACCTGGAGGTGTCGAAGTGAGCCGCGCCGCCGTGCTGGAGTCGACCGACGAGGCCGTAGCCGGGATCGAGGACGGTTCCACCGTCCTGGTCGGCGGCTTCGGCCTGGCCGGGATGCCGTTCGACCTCATCGACGCCCTCATCCGGCAGGGCGCGAAGGACCTCACGATCGTCTCCAACAACGCCGGGAACGGCGATGTCGGACTGGCGGCGCTGCTCGCGGCCGGCCGCGTCCGCAAGGTGGTGTGCTCCTTCCCGCGGCAGGTCGACTCCTACGTCTTCGACGCGCTGTACCGCGAGGGGAAGATCGAGCTGGAGGTGGTTCCCCAGGGCAACCTCGCCGAGCGGATGCGGGCCGCCGGCGCCGGGATCGGCGCGTTCTACTGTCCGACCGCGGTCGGCACCCCGCTCGCCGAGGGCAAGGAGGTGCGCACCATCGACGGACGCGACTACCTGCTGGAGTATCCGATCAAGGGCGACTACGCCCTCATCTCCGCGTACCGGTCCGACCCGATGGGCAACCTCGTCTACCGCAAGACCGCCCGCAACTTCGGTCCGGTGATGGCGACCGCCGCCACCACCACGGTCGTCCAGGTCGACGAGGTCGTCCCGCTCGGCGGGCTCGACCCGGAGGCGGTCGTCACGCCGTCCATATACGTCGACCGCGTCGTCCCGGTCGAGACCCGCCACTACACCGTCCAGGGGGCACGATGACCACCGACACCACCGCCGCGGCACGCTCGGCGTCCGCGTCCGACGCGCCGATCGCCGTCGACCACCCGCTCAGCATGGACGAGGTGGCCGCCGTGATCGCCCGGGACATCCCGGCCGGCGCGTTCGTCAACCTCGGCATCGGCCGGCCCACCAGGATCGCCGACCACCTGCCCGAGGAACTCGGTGTGGTCCTGCACACCGAGAACGGCATGCTCGGCATGGGCCCGAAGGCCGAGGGCGCCCGGATCGACCCCGACCTCACCAACGCCGGCAAGGTCCCGGTCACCGAGCTCCCGGGAGCGGCGTACTTCCACCACGCCGACTCCTTCGCCATGATGCGCGGCGGCCACCTCGACGTCTGCGTACTCGGTGCCTACCAGGTCTCCGAGCGCGGTGACCTGGCCAACTGGCACACCGGCGAGCCAGGCGACATCCCCGCCGTCGGCGGCGCGATGGACCTCGCCATCGGCGCCAAGGACGTCTACGTGATGATGACGCTCTTCACGAAGTCCGGCGCGCCCAAACTGGTCCGGCAGTGCACCTACCCGCTCACCGGCATCGGCTGCGTCAGCCGGGTCTACACCGAGGTCGCCACCTTCGACCTACGCCCCCAGGGCGTCCACGTACGGGAGACCTACGGCATCACCCTCGACGAGCTGCGCTCACGCCTCGACGTCGCACTGCACTGACCTCCTTGAGCGTGTCAGCCGCTCGTCCGGCGGATGGCGGTGTCGCTGTCCGGATGGAGCGGGAAGATCTGGTCGAGGCCGACGATCCGCAGGATCCGCAGGGTGTTGGCCGGTACGGCCGCCAGCGCGATGTCGGCCCGGGCGGCGTCGGCGTGGCCGCGTGCGGCGATCAGGGCGGTCATGCCGCTGGAGTCGCAGAATCGCATGCCGCTCAGGTCCAGGACGAGGCGCTGGCCCGGCTGGAGGGTGAGCGCGGCGACCCGTTCACGCAGCTCGCTCGCGTTGGTGTGGTCGAGCTCGCCGAAGATCTCCAGAACAGGACCGGTCGGGGCGTCTCGGGTGGTGATCTTCAGCGGGCTCATCTTCTGTTTCTCGTCGGGTGGTCGGGGGCTGGGACGCCGAGCGCGAGCAGGGCGGTGTCGTCGTCGAGGCCGTCGCCGAAGCTGTCCAGCAGACCGGTCAGGGCCTCGATCACGGCATGGGGCGGCCTGCCGCCGTGGCCGGCGGTGAAGGCGAGCAGCGCCTCGTCCCCGTACAGGCTGGTGCGGTCCGCGCCGGTGCGGGCTTCGGTGAGGCCGTCGGTGTAGAGCAGCAGGGTGTCGCCGGGGGTGAGGACCGTCGCGGCGGTCGTGAAGCGCGCGGTGGGCAGTACGCCGACGAGCAGGCCGCCAGGGGTCGGCAGGAAGTCGGCCGTGCCGTCGGCCCGCAGCACTATGACCGGCGGGTGGCCGCCCGAGGCGAGGTGGACGGTGAGCTGTCCGGTCGCCGGGTCGGGGTCGAGGGTGCCGAAGACGGCGGTGCAGTAGCGCGGGTCGCCGCTGCCGGCGTAGCGCTCGTGGAGCACCTTGTTGAGGGTGGTCAGAGCGGAGACGGGGTCGGGGTCGTGCAGGGCGGCGGCGCGCAGGGTGTAGCGGGTGAGCGAGGTGACCGCGGCGGCCTGGGGTCCCTTGCCGCACACGTCACCGAGGAAGAAGGCGAAGCGTTTGCCGTCGAGGGGGAAAACGTCGTAGAAGTCGCCTCCGAGCCGGTCGGGAGAGGCGGTGTGGTAGTGGGTGGCCGTCTCCACGCCGGGTATCGGGGGCAGGGTGTCGGGCAGCAGTGACTGCTGGAGGACGGCGAGGGCGTCCTGCAACCGGGCGCGATCGGCCTCCGCCTGTCGGCGTGCCGCTTCGGCCGCTTTCCGGCCGCGCAGCAGTTCCTCTTCGTAGGCCCGGCGGTCCCCGGCGTCGAAGACAGTGGTGCGGATCAGCAGCGGCTCGCCGTTGCCGCCGCGTTTGACCACGGAGGAGACCAGCACCGGTATGCGGTCACCGTCGGCCCGCCTGACCTCCAGGGCGATTCCGTTGATCTCGCCCTGCATCCGCAGCAGCGGTGCGAAATGCGTCTCGTGGTACAGCTTGCCGCCCACGGTCAGCAGGTCGGTGAAGCGCATCCGGCCCACCACCGCCTCCCGCTCCAGACCCAGCCAGTCCAGCAGGGTGGCGTTGATCTTCGCGATGGTGCCGTCCATCAGCGTGGACAGATACCCGCACGGCGCCTTCTCGTACAACTCCTCGGCACTGTCCTCCAGCAGTGCGGCGAACGCCGCGTCCGCCGCCTTCTCGTCGTCGGCGTCGTGGCGGTCGTAGGGGTCGGGCTGCTGCCCGGTGCGGCACATCACCGCAGGCCGGCCAGGAAGCTCCGGATCGCCTCGTTGGTGGCTTCGGGCGCGGACAGGTGCGGGCAGTGCCCGGTCGCGTCCAGGGTCACCAGCGTCGATCCGGGGATCGCCCGGTGGACGAAGGCGCCGACCTCCCGGGGGGCGATGACGTCCTCGCTGCATTCGAGCACCAGGGCCGGCACCTTCACGCTCTTGAGGTCCTGCCGTGAGTCCGACAGGAACGTGGTGCGGGCGAAGACGCGCGCCATGTCCGGGTCGGTGGCGCAGAAGCTGTTCCTGAGTTCTTCGCCGAGTTCGGGGCGTTCCGGGTTCCCCATGATCACCGGCGCCATCGCCATCGACCAGCCCAGGTAGTTCGACTCCAGTGACGCCAGCAGTTCGTCGATGTCCTGCGCGCTGAACCCGCCCCGGTAACCGTCGTCGTCGATGTACCGCGGAGACGGAGCGACCATCACCAGCGCCCCGATGCGCTCCGGAGCCGCGTCCGCGGCCAGCACCCCGATCATGGCGCTGACCGAATGCCCCACGAACACCGCGTCGCGCAGGTCGAGTGCCTCACACACCTCCACCACGTCCCGGGCATAGCCGTGCAGAGAGCCGTAACGATTCTCCGAGAACGCGGACAGGTCCGAGCGGCCCGAACCAACGTAGTCGAAGAGCACCACCCGGTAGTCCTCGACCAGAGCAGGCAGCGTCAGTCGCCACATGTTCTGATCACAGCCGAACCCGTGAGCCAGCACCACTGCGGGCCCCTGCGGGTTGCCGGTGACGGCGACGTTGTTCCTGCGAGCGATATCCATACCCGTCAGTCTCCCAGGCACGGGCCACCGCTCCCGCGGGGCCCCGGCCCGACCCCGTTCACGACAGCGCCTGATCGGACGAGGCGGCCTCGTCCGCTCCGACCTACGGGTCGATGACATGCGGGACGTCATTAGCTGTTCAAGCAGGTAATTCGGTGGGCTCCACCTTGGAGATCGATCGCAGCAATGGATACAGGCCCTGTACCTGCCACTGCCTTCTGCACATTCCACCCGTGATGCACTTCACACGCCCTTGAAGGGAACGCCCTCGCATAAATTCTTGTTCGAACAAGTAACGACCTTGCGGAGACCTCGCTCGGCCGTACGAACACGCCCCTTCCGCTACGAAAGAGACGACGATGTCAAAGGCATTCGAGCCTTACGAGCTCGGTGGCAAGCGCCTGGCCAACCACCTGGTGATGGCGCCGATGACCCGAAGCCGCGCCTACGGTCCCGGCCAGAGCCCCATGCCGTTGACGGCGGACTACTACACGCAGCGCGCCTCCGCCGGGCTGATCGTCACCGAGGGCGTCCAGCCCTCCCGGGTCGGCCAGGGCTACCCCGACACCCCCGGCATCCACACCACCGAGCAGGTCGCCGCCTGGCGTCAGGTCACCGGAGCCGTGCATGCCCAGGGTGGCGTGATCTACCTCCAGATCATGCACACCGGACGGGTCGGCCACCCCGCGCTGACGGGCCTGCAACCCGTCGGCCCCTCCGCCGTCGCAGCCGCCGGGCAGGTGTACACCCACGAAGGCCCCCAGGACTTCGTCACCCCGCACGAACTGACCGACGCCGAAGTCCACGCCACCATCGCCGACTACGCCACCGCCGCCCGCAACGCCGTCGAGGCCGGCTTCGACGGTGTCGAGCTGCACGGCGCCAACGGCTACCTCATCCACCAGTTCCTCGCCCCGAACAGCAACCGGCGCACCGACGCATGGGGCGGCAGCCCCGAGAACCGCATCCGCTTCGCCGTGGAGACCACCAAGGCCGTCGTCCAGGCCATCGGCGCGGACAGGGTCGGCTTCCGCCTCTCCCCGGGCAACCCCTTCAACGACATCGACGAGTCCGACACCGCCGTCACCGAGGCCACCTACACGGCCCTGGTCGAGGCCCTCGCCCCGCTGAACCTGGCCTACCTGCACCAGATGGAGGCCCCCGGCGTACGCGACCTGACGCTCCGGCTGCGCAAGGCATGGCCCACGACCTACGTCCTCAACCCCTTCACCGGCCAGGCACCCACCGGACCGGCCGAGCTGGAACTCGTCGAGAACGGCACCACCGACCTGCTCGCCTACGGCACCCTCTTCCTCGCCAACCCCGACCTGCCCGCCCGCCTGGCCCAGGGCGGCCCGTTCAACACCCCCGACCCCACCACCTTCTACGGCGGTGGCGAGAAGGGCTTCACCGACTACCCCACGCTGGACGAAGCCCGCGGCTGACGGCTCGGCGACGGACCCGAGCCCGCCGGGCATGCCGCGCCCGAGCAGCACATACCCTGCTGCACAGGACGCGGACCCGAGAGCCTGTACGCGGCAGCCGGCCCCCGCGCCGGCTGCCGCGGTCGGCACGGGCCAGGACGGCCGCACGGGAGAAAGCGGAAGGCAGCACCATGGACTCCGAGGCAATGCAGCAGGTCACCGAGACCGGGGAGCTCCCCGAGGCCGCACACCGCGGACCCATCAGCCACGCGATCTTCCGGGTGGCCCGCCTGCACCGCATGCTCGCCGGCCAGCTGCTGCGCGAGGTCGGGCTGCACCCGGCCCAGGAACTGGTCATGATGCAGCTGTGGGACCGCGGCCGGATGCGCCAGACCGACCTGGCCCGGCACGTCGGTGCCGACGCCGCCACCATGACCCGCACCATCCAGCGTCTGGAGAAGGCCGGCTTCGTGCGCCGCGTGCGCTCCACCAGCGACAGGCGCTCCGTCCTGGTCGAACCCACCGCCGCCAGCCAGGCTCTGCGCCAACAGGTCGAAGACCTCTGGGCCCGCCTTGAGGACTACGCCACCGGCGACCTCACCGACACCGAACGCGGCGAGGCCCTCACCGTCCTCGAACACCTCGAAACCAACCTCGCCGCCCGCATCGGCGACACCCAGCCGACTTCGCACCCCGACGCGGCCGACGCCTGAACAGGCGCGTGCGATCCGCCGGAGTGGACCAAGCGCCCCTGGCACACCTACGTGTTCGCGTTCCCGGTGCTACGTGACCGACTGCTGCCGGGTCACCTCACCTCTCGTGGGAACCGCGCTCCTCGTCCGGAGCGGTGAGGGGAGGGTGAGAAGGACGCTGACGCTCATCCCGGCGGCGCCGATCCACAGGGTGGCTGCCGCTCCGAGTACGGAACCCAGAGTTCCGCCCAGCAGTCCGCCGAGAGGCATTCCTCCCCAGGAGATGAAGCGGATCGTCGCGTTCGTCCGGCCGAGCAGCCTGTCCGGCGTGAGGGCCTGCTGGAAACTCGTCTGTGCCACCACTCGGACGACTCCGCCCAGCGAGAGAGCCGCGAGTCCCACCGCGGCCACGTACACGCTCCACCCCGGCCGGGCCAGCGGCATCAGGGCAGTCAGCGGACAAGTGACCAGTGACGCCAGCCAGATGACCGTACCCTGACCGACCCGCTTCGAGGCGGTGCTGGCCAGCAGGGCGCCCAGCAGAGCGCCGAGGCCCATCCCCGAGAACAGCAGGCCGATGCCGGAGGGCTGGAGGCCGATCTCGCGCTTCAGGAAAACGAGCAACATGGCCTGGTACACGGCCAGGGAGACGTTGAAGACCGCGTCCCCGAGGGTGATGGCACGCAGTACGGGATGGCGGAGGACGAACTTCAGCCCTTCCTTGGTCTCGCGTCGCAGACCGGGGTGCCTGCCTGGCCGTGGCGTGTGTTCATGTGCGTGGATGGTGGCCGCGAGAAGGCCGGACAGGGCCATTCCTGCCGCGCCGGCCACGAGAGTGGCGGGGGCTCCGACCAGGGCGGTCAAGGGGCCTGCCGCGGCCGGGCCGCTGATGCTCGTCACGGAGCGGACAGCCGACAGTCTCGCGTTGCCTTCCACGACCTTGTCGCGTCCCACCAGGTGCGGGAGGTAGCTGACGTAGGCGACGTCGAAGAAGACGGTCAGCGTCCCGTGGATCAGGGCGATCGCACAGAGCCACCAGATGGTGAGCAGGTCCGCCCACCATGCGACGGGGACGGTCGCGAGTACCAGCGCACGGGCGAGGTCGGCAGCGACCATCACCGTTCGCTTGCGCAGCCGGTCGACCCACGCCCCGGCCGGCAGCCCGACCAGGAACGAGCCCGCCGTCGTCATCGCTGCCAGCAGCCCGACGTGGAACTCGTCCGCGTCCAGTGCCGCTACAGCCACCAGCGGCAGCGCCAGGAAGACGACCCGGTCACCGAACTGACCCAGCGCGGTGGCGGCGAACAGACGGCCGAAGTCCCGGTCACCGAGGAGTCCGGGCCGGGCGGATGCGGACATCGAGTCTCCAGCGGTCGGGGGGAGGCGTCACCTGCGCGGGTCCGGCGGTCACGGGCGATCGATCCCGAACTCGTAGACCACTGCTCGGTGCGCGTCCGGGATGACGATGTCGGCTGTCTCCACCGGCCGGCCGTCCGTGTCGAAGATGGTCCGCTCGATCCGCAGTACCAGGTCACCCACCCCGATCCCCAGGAGCCGCGCCTGTACGGGGGTGGCACGGGCCGGGCGCTGCAGCTCGACCACCGTGTCGACGGTGATGCCGATGGCACGCATACGCGCTACCACCCCCTTCCCCGCGAGCGGCCCCCGCTCGGGAAGCATCACCGGCGTTCCCTCCGTGACGGCCATCGGCTCCCAGGACGCGGAGAGCTGGATGGGCCGGCGGTCGGCGAGGAACTCGTAGTGCGTGTGGACGCAGAGTTCTCCGGACGTGACGGCGAGCCGCTGGGCGATGGTGTCGGGGGCGGGAACACGCACCTGGCTGTGCGCCTCCCAGGCATCCGCCGCGCCCCGCTCCCGCGTACCGACGCGCCCGGGAGAACCACCCGAACGCCCGCGGTGCCAGGAGCGGACCAGACGCAGGCGCTCACGCGGCTCCCGGACATACGTGCCCGAACCCGCACGCCCCTCAAGGAGCCCATCCTCGATCAAACGGTCCATGGCCCTCTGCACGACGTTGCGGCCCACCTGGTACTCCTCGGCGAGCCGCACGCGGGGAGGCAGCCGCTCCCCGGTCTTCCACTCCCCCGCCAGAACCCGGGCGCGCAGCACATCGACCAGTTCGAGGTACGGCGCCTTGCGGGGCATCGCGAATCCTTCCCTCCACGCTCAGCGCGCGGCATCAGGTTGCAGGGGCGCTGGAACGCTACTGCACCGCGAAGAATCTGCTGGAGTAGCCGCACACACAGCACACCTCCCACCAGCTGGGTTTCGTGCCGGCGTCGACGGTTCCCGTATTCGGTGATGGCCCGCCCCACGTCGCGGCGGTCGCCGGCTCCGCCCCCTCTGCCCACGGCACCGGGGTGGTGAGCGGGCCGCCCTGGAGGCGGACGATCACTGGGCCACCGTGAGCACGATCTTGCCCTGGATGTGCCCGCGGGCGGCGCGTTCGTGCGCTGCCCGGGCATCCGCCAGGGCGAACGTGCTGTCGATCGCGACGCGGACCGTGCCCGCGTCGAGCAGGCGCCCCAGTTCGGCGAGCTGCGCACCGTTCGAGCGGACCTGGGCGCTGGAGACCGTGACGCCCAGCTTCGCGGTCTCCTCTTCGTCGAAGTCCCCGGGGAGCACGGGGAACTGGGCGCCGCCGCGCTTGAGTGTGCGCAAGAAGCGCTTGCTGTCGGGGCCGCCGACGGTGTCGACGACGAGGTCGACGTCGTGCACGAGTTCCTCAGCACGGCTCTTGGTGTAGTCGATGAACCGGTCGGCGCCGAGGTCGCGCAGGAACGGTTCATGCGCGCCCGACGCCACGGCGATGACCCGTGCGCCCTTCCACTTCGCCAGCTGGAGCGCGAAGTGCCCCACACCTCCGGCGGCGCCGTTGACGAGCACCGTCGTGTCGGCGTCGAGTGCCGTCGGGCGGTGCCGTGCGTCCTGGAAGGGCGAGGGGTGATCGTGTCCCGGGTCGATCAGGAACTGCCACGCCGTCAGCCCGGCCATGGGCGCCCCGGCGGCGTGCACGTGGTCGATGCCGGCCGGCATGCGCGCGAGGTCCGACGCGGGGGCGGCCACGTACTCGGCGTATGCGCTGCCGTGGAAGCTGGGGAAGCGCAGGAGACCGAAGACTTCGTCACCTACGTCGAAGCCGTCCACGTCCGCGGCGACGGCCTCGACGACGCCCGACACGTCCGTCCCCGGAATCACCGGCAGGCTGACCGTCGATTCCGACTCCCCGGGCATCCTGGTCAGCCCGCCCCGCAGGTACCAGTCGGGAGGATTGACGCCGACCGCGTGGACGCGAACGAGCACCTCGCCCGGCCCCGGTTCGGGGATCGGCACCTCGTCGTAACGCAGCACTTCAGGGCCGCCGTGCTCGTGGAGCCGGACGGCCCTCATCGTGTGTGTCGGCATCGGTTTCTCCTGCCCCAGTTGCGGGATACGCTATCCGGATCAGCGGTCCACATAAACGGACCACTGATCCGAATATATGGATCACTGATCCGGACAGTCAAGAGGGACAGATGCGGGCCGACGCCAGGAAGAACCGCGACCACCTGCTCGCCACAGCGGGCACCGCCATCGCCGAGCACGGCGTCGACGTGTCACTGCGCGACATCGCGCGCAGGGCCGATGTCGGGCTCGCGACGCTGCTGCGCCACTTCCCGACGCGTGAGGCGCTGCTCGACGCCCTGCTGCGCACGAGTTTCGACGAGCTGACGGCCAAGGCAGGCGCACTGGAGGCCTCCAACTCGCCGGAGGACGCGCTGGTTTCGTGGCTGCGCGACTGCGTCGCCTGGACGACCGAGTACCGCGGCGTGACCGTGCTGATGGCAGCCGCCATCGAGGACACCGAATCCGCACTCCATACGTCATGTGTCACCCTGCGCGCGGCCGGAGCGCGGCTCCTCACCCGCGCCCAGGCTGCCGGCGCGGCGCGCACCGACATCGATGGCGCCGATCTGTTCGCGCTGGTAGCGGCGCTCGCGTGGCTCGGCGATCAGCCCTCGCTCGCACCACAGGCGGACCACCTCTTCGAGGTCGTCGCGCACGCGCTCGTGACGAATCCAGGGAGGACCGGCACCGGGTGACGCCCGGTCAGCGGGGCCGGTACCAGCCCCTGGCCGGCACCTCACGGCCGCACCAGTACCTTGAGCGCCTCGCGCGCGTCCACGGCTCGGTAGCCCTCGGGTATGCCGTCGGGGCCGACGGTGCGGTCGAAGACCCGGCCGGGTTCGATGCGTCCCTCAAGGATGTCGGGGAGGAGCTCGTCGATGCAGGCGCGGGCCGGGGCGGGGCCTGCGGTGAGGGTGATGTCGTGGCCGAAGAGGCTGCCGAAGCCGATCGGGGCCTCCTCGTACTGGGGGACGCCCAGACGGCCGGCCGACCAACGTGGAGCTGGCCAAGCGGGTCGGGCTGACCCCGCCGCCCTGCCTGCGTCGGGTCAAGCGGCTGGAGGAGGCCGGCGTCATCGCCGGGTACCGGGTGGTCATCAACCCCGAGGCGCTGGGCCGCGGCCTGGAAGTTCTGATCGACGTCGAGATCTACGCCCAGGACCGCAAGAGCTTCGAGGAGTTCGAGGGCACCGTTGCCTCCTATGAGGAGGTCATCGAGTTCCGTCGCTTGTACGGGCGCCCCGACTACTTCATCCGCGTCGCCGTCGCCGACCACGCCGCCTACGAAGCCTTCCGCACGGGCAAACTCAGCGGCCTGCCGGGTGTCCGGTGTATCGAATCCCATCTGACCATGAAGGACATCAAGACCAACGACCAGGACAGCGCTCGCCCGAGCCATCGCGCGGGCGAGCGCCTGAGACGGTCCCTCACGGAGTCGGGTTACGGCAACAGGACGATCTTCCCGGTGGTGTGACCTGCCATGCTCTCGCGATGGGCGGCGGCTGCCTCACGCAGCGGGTGGCTGGACGCGATCAGGATGCGCAGTCGTCCCGCCGCCGCGGCTTCCGTGAGCTGGAGGCGGGCGGCCTCCCTGATCCCGGTGCCGAGGTCGCCGCCGGGCCCGCTGCCGAGGAGTTTGATCCCGGCCTGGCCCCCGCGCTCGAACGCCGCGATGGTGGCGATACGGGAACGGTCGCTCACGAGTTCCAGGGAGACGTCCACCGCCTCGTCGGTGCCCACGAGGTCGGCCGCCGCGTGGATCCCCTCCGGCGCCGCCGCACGTACGCGGTCCGCCAGGCCGGGCCCGTACGCGACCGGGACCGCGCCCAGTTCCCTCAGCAGCTCGTGCTTGGCGGGGCTTGCCGTCGCGACAACGGTGGCGCCGCGCGCCACGGCCAGCTGGACGACTACGAGGCCGACCCCTCCGGCGGCCCCGTGGACCAGCACCGTCTCGCCCTTGCCGAGTCCGACCGCTTCGAGGACGTGTACGGCGGTCGCGCCGGCGGACATCAGCCCGCCGGCCTGCTCCCAGGACAGGCCGGCCGGCTTCGGCACCACGGACGTGGCCGGGACGACGAGTTCCGCGGCGTACGCGCCGGGCGCACGGTAGGCGATCACCTCGTCGCCCACCTGGACGGGACCTGCGGGGCCGGTCGCGTCGGCGCCCACGGCGGTGACCACACCGGCCGCCTCGGTACCCAGCCGCAGCGGCAGCTTCGCCGGATCGGCTCCGAAGACACCGCCGTACACCTTGTAGTCGAAGGGATTGACACCGATGGCACGGACCGCGATGCGTACCTGACCGGGCCCGGGCTCCGGGACGGTCACGTCGATCACCGACAGCACCTCGGGACCGCCGTAGGCGCTCGCCACTACTGCTTCGCTCATGCCCGTGGGCAACACGTTGCCGACGGCGATCATTCCGCCGTCCTCGCGGTTTCTCATGTGCCGGTGGAAAGCGAGTCGGTATCGCGGGTGCATTTGAGCGGAGCGCTCCGCTCCGATAAGGTGGATGCAGAACACATTGATCCGCCGACCGGAGGACACATGACGACGAGCAAGCCGACCGCGCTGGTCACGGGCGGCAGCCGGGGCATCGGCGCGGCCACCTCGCGTGAGCTGGCGGCCCGTGGGTACCGCGTGGCCGTCAACTACTTCTCGAACCGCGAGGCCGCCGACCAGGTGGTCAAGCAGATCGAGGCCGACGGCGGCGAAGCCTTCGCCGTGCGGGCCGATGTGTACGACCCCCGCCAGGCGGCCGAACTGCTGGAGCACTCCGCGGTCGACGGGCGCCTGGACGTCCTCGTCTGCAACGCCGGTGCCCGCTTCACCCCGACCCCGCTCCCCAACCTGTCCTGGGAGGACTTCCACGCGAAGGTGACGAACGAACTCGCGTCCGTCTACACCCTCACCCAGCAGGCGCTGGCCGTGATGGGCGCCCAGGGCGGGGGCCGGATCGTGTACGTCTCCAGCGCCCTGGCCGAGGGTCCGCCCACCGTCGGCATGGCCGCGCACGGCACCGCCAAGGCGGCCCTGAACACCTTCGCCCGCTTCGTCGCCTACGAGGCCGGCCCGCTCGGCGTCAACGTCAACGTCGTGGCGCCCGGGTTCGTGCGCACCGAGGCCAGCGCCGGACAGCCGGTCGAGTTCCAGCGGCGCCTGGTCGAGCGCACCCCGCTCGGGCGGGTCGCGGAACCGGAGGACGTGGCCCGGGCGATCGCGATGCTCGTCGGCGTGGAGGCCGGTTTCATCACCGGCTCGGTCGTCACCGTCGACGGCGGGCACGGCGTGGGGCGCCCCTGAGGGAGAATGCCGCATCATGGGTGACACGTACACAGGCAAACCGCGAGGCCGACAGCGGGAGGCGGACCGCAACGACGCCCGCCTCTTCCAGGCCGCGCGCGAGGTCTTCGCCGAGCGCGGCTGGGACGCTCCCGTCTCCGAGATCGCCCGCCGGGCCGGCATCGGCATGGGCAGTCTCTACCGCCGCTACCCCAGCAAAGAGCTGCTGGCCCAGCGCATGCGGATCGCGGGGATGGAACAACTCGTCACGCAGGCGCGGACCGCACTCGCCGAGGAGCCCGACCCCTGGACCGCCCTCGTTCGCTTCTTCCGTGACGCGTTGGCCGACCAGGGGGCGGGCGGTCCGCTCCTCCCCCTGGTCGGTGGCCGGCTACCGGCCACCGACGAGGTGCGGGCCGCCGCGGACCGGCTGCGCGCGGCGCTGGACGACCTGGTGGACGGCGCGCACAGGAAGGGCGTGCTGCGCACCGACTTCACCTCCGCCGACATCCCGTTGCTGCTCGAACACCTCACTCCTCGGATCCCCGTCACCAGCGAGCGCGCCACCGCGCTGCACCTGCGCTACCTCGACCTCGTCCTCACCGGGCTGCGCACCCCGGACGCCGGCCGGCCCACGGCCCTGCACGGCCCGGCGACGCGGTGGGCGGAACTCCGGGAGCTGTGGAACGCGCCTGAACGCTGATCCCGGGCACGGTCCCCCGGCCCTGGCGGTACCCGGCCGGCTGATCAGACGGAGCCGCCGCTGATGCTGTGGCCGGGGTCCGCCGCCCAGGACGCCAGCAGGCGCAGGCCGTCGTGGGAGGGGGTGCCGGGCTCGGCGGTCCAGACGACGGTCTGAAGGCCGGGGTCGGCGGCCCAGGTGACGGCGTTCCAGTCGAGATGGAGGTCGCCGACGACCGGGTGGCGCAGATGCCGGGCCCCGGTGTCCCGGACCGCGACGTCGTGAGCGGCCCACCACTGACGGAACCGCTCGACATGATCAGCAGCCTCATGTAGCACCGCTGCTTCTGCGGGATCCTCGCGAAGTCCGTGATCAGGGCGGCGCCCATGGCGTTCCAGGCCACGATCTCGGTACGCGGGACGATCACGAAGGCGGGCGTGTGCGCCATGTCGTCCAGCATGCGCCGCGACTGCGGCTGGACCTTGGGACGCGGCCGGCGACGAGGCGGGCGGTACCGGTGCTCGTGCTTGGCCTCCAGCTCGTACAGACAGTCCCGCTGGTCGCCGTCCAGGCGCAGGACCCGGACCAGGGACTCCAGCACGGACGGCGATGGCTGGATGCGGCCCTGTTCGAGGCGGGCGTAGTAGTCGGTGCTGATGGCCGCCAGCACGGCGACCTCCTCACGGCGCAGGCCCGCGACCCGCCGCGGGCCGCCCTGCGGCAGGCCGACGGCGGCCGGGTCGAGCTCGGCTCGGCGTGCCTTGAGGAATAGCTGGACCGTCTCCGCCGGCTCGCCGAGGAAGGCCGGCTCACCCCACGGGTCGCACGCGTCCTGCCCGCCGAACAGGCCGCGGACGCAGACCGGTTGCTGGAGGCGGGCGGTCTGCGGGGCCGACTGGTGCTCACCTTCTGACGCGACGGCCCTGGACCGACGCCTCCCTCCGGCGACACGTGGTCGGCCCGGTGGCTCAGCGGTGTGGCGGGGCCGGGTCCTCGGGCTGCGGTGCGGGAAGCGCCCCGGGCCACTACGCGGAGGGCGTCAGCTCGCTGACGGGAGGGGCGCACCCGGACGGCACCGCGCCGGACCAGCCGGAGCGGGTGCGGGCGGAGTCGTGGAGCCGTACGTCGCTCACGCCGCGCCGCCGCACTGCCTTCCACGGCCGTCAGCGGGTCCCCGGCGTCCGCGGCGGCCGACGGGATCGGTGTGAACATGGGCTCGCGGGCGACGCCGTCGAGGTGCGTGCCTGTCCTCTGCCCGCCCAAGCAGAAGCGATGGGACACCGGAGGGGTTGAGCGGACCGATGCGCTCGGTGTCGGCAGGGTCGGCCGAGTCCACGGCTCGGAACACACCCCGGGCGCCATTCGTCTACAGTTCGGTAGACGGTCTACTCCACTGTAGTCGCTCGTTCCGGACGCTCGATGTCACCCGATCCGCAAGGAAGGCCCCTATGACCAGTCCGCCGCACCTGGCCGCGCAGCTGGCCGTCAATGTGCTCGACGCCCATTCGCTCCTGGCCGCCTTCGGCGTGCTGGGCGTCGGCGCGGTGCTGTTCGCCGAGACGGGACTGCTGATCGGTTTCTTCCTTCCGGGTGACTCCCTGCTGTTCACGGCGGGTCTGCTGTGCACGGGTTCGGCGGACCAGGGCGTGAAGCTGTCCCTGGCGCCGCTGCTGGTCTCGGCGGCCGTCGGCGCGCTGGCCGGGGCGCAGTGCGGATACCTGATCGGCCGCAAGGCGGGCGGCGCGCTGATCGCCCGCAGCCGTTCCCGACGCCTTCGCGAGGGCGTGCGGCGCGCCGAGGAACTGCTGGAGCGGTACGGGCACGCCAAGGCGATCCTCCTGGCCCGGTTCGTCCCGGTGGTGCGGACGGTGTTGAACCCGATGGCCGGCGCCCTGGACGTGCCGGTGCGGACCTTCACGCTGTGGCAGGTGACCGGTGGCCTGGTGTGGAGCCTCGGCCTCACCCTCGCGGGGTACGCACTGGGGTCCTCGATACCGAACGTCGACCACTACCTGCTGCCGCTCGTCGCGTTGATCGTCATCGTCTCCTTGGTCCCCCTCCTCACCGAGGTGCTGCGCACCCGCCGGGGCGCCGACGCCAGGAGAGGAACCAAGTGATCCTGGCCTTCGACGGGCCCTCCGTCGGCGCGGCGCCGGACACCCGTGGGGCGGAGTTCCCGTTGACCCCCGCCCGGTTCACGGGCGGGGGGCCGGTCCGGTGGCGAGGGGCCGACGGTCCCCGTGGGTCATCGGTCCGGGGCGGCGGGTCCCTACCGCCGGTCGGAGCGGGACGGAGGTCGCCGGCATGTGCGGGGGAACGGCCGACTACGGCGGCGACTCGCGGCCATCGGTACGCGGACCAGGGAGCGACGCCGGACTCGGTCCCGGCCTCGCCGTGCCTCTGGACGAGGTGGCGAACTCGGACTCGCGCCGCGCCCGCTCACCGTACGGAAGCCCGTCGGCCTCCTCTTCCGGGCCGGTCGACAAGCAGCGGACAGTGACCCGTTGGCGGACGGGCCGACGACCGACCGTACCGCTCAGACCGCCCGCAGATCGCCGACCTGTCATCCTCCGCGCCGACCGGTTCCGGTGTGCTGCCGGGGTGGGCGTGATCAGAGCGCGGGCTTGCGCCATGCCCTTGCGGACCGGGCACGTCAGGTGGTGCGGGTGAGGTGCTTCCTTGCGGATTCGCGGAAGTGGGTGACCAGGGGATTGGGGTCGGTGAGGCGCGTGGCGACCACGACCTGGCAGGGTTCGATTTCCTCGACGGGGATGGTGGCGAGGTCGGTACGGAGTGCCCAGCGCCGGTCATCGGCCGGGACGAGGGCGATGGCCCGGCCGTCGGCGACGGCTTCGAGTTTGTCCTCGAAGGTGTCGACCAGCAGCGGACCGAGGAGGGCCGGGCTGCCGTCCGGGCGGGGGTCGAGCCGCCAGAAGCTCGTCCACGCGGCGGCCATTCCGGCGCAGGCCACCAGGGGTTCGTCGGTGAAGTCGCCGGGGGTGACCGACTCCTTCCCGGACAGGCGGTGGGAGGCGGGTACGAGGAGGACCCGGGGTTCGTCGTAGAGGACGGTCACGTCCAGGCCGTCGTCCGGGACGGGGAGCGGGGTGCGGATGACGAGCGCGTCGACCCGGCCCTCGGGCAGGGCGCGTGCCTCGTCCCAGTCCAGGTGACGGGTGCGGACGTGGGCGTCGGGGTGACGGCGGCGCAGGTCGCGTACGGCGGGGGTGATGACGAGGTCCTCGACGTATCCGATGGTGACCGTGCGCGGCGGCGCGGCGGCGCGTGCGGTGAGCACCGCCTGGTGAGCCGTGTGCAGCAGCGCCTGTGCCTGCGGGAGGAAGGCCGCGCCGGCCGCGGTGAGACGGCTGCCCTGCGGGGTGCGCTCCAGCAGCCGTACGCCGAGGGCGTCCTCCAGTCGCTGGATCTGGCGGCTCAGGGAGGGCTGGGCGACGTGCAGTTCCGCGGCGGCCCGGGCGAAGTTCAGGTGCCCGGCGACGACCGTGAAGTACCGCACCAGTCTCAGGTCCAGGTCGGGGCCGGGACGGGGCGTCGCGGGGGGCGGGGCTTCCTCGGGCACGACAGCAGCCTACCGTCATGCGGTTCGCGCATGACGGGTTGCAGGACGGGTCTTGGACGCCCGGTTCGCATCGGTTGTTGACTCGATGGTGTCCGGCCGGGGCCGACCCGCCGGACGGAATCCCGTGGGCGTTTCAGGAAGTGAGTGTGTCCGGCATGGGCAAGTACGAGGGCAAGCACGTGGTGATCACCGGTGGCAGCAGCGGTTTGGGCCTGGCCACCGCGCAGTTGCTCGTGGACGAAGGGGCGCGGGTGCTGATCACCGGGCGCGACCAGGACGCCCTGGACGCCGCCCGCGACCGGCTCGGCGGCAACGCGATCGCGGTCCGCAGCGACGCCGCCTCGCTGCCCGACATCGAGGCACTGGCCGACCGGGTGAAGACCGAGTTCGGCACCGTCGACGCCCTGTTCGCCAACGCGGGCGTCAGCGGTTTCGCGCCGTTCGAGGCGACCGGTGAGGAGCTCTTCGACCACCTGCTGGCCGTCAACGCCAAGGGTCCCTACTTCACGGTGCAGAAGCTCGCTCCGCTGCTGGCGGAGGGCAGTGGTGTGGTGCTCACCACGTCCGTGGCGAACGTGCTGGGGCTTCCGATGCTCAGCGCCTACGCGGCCGGCAAAGCGGCTGTGCGCTCGATGACGCGCAGCCTGGCCCGCGAGCTGCTCCCGCGCAAGATCCGCGTCAACGCGGTCAGCCCGGGCCCGATCGACTCCGGGATCCTGGAGAAGTCGATGCCCAGGGAGGCGGCCGAAGCGACCAAGGCGCAGATGGCCGCCGACAACCCCATGCTGCGCCTCGGCGACCCCGCCGAAGTCGCCAGGGCCGTGGCGTTCCTCGCGTTCGACGCCACCTACACCACCGGCGCCGAACTCGCGGTGGACGGCGGCGGCTCCCAACTCTGACTCCACGTCGGGTCCGGGGGCAAGCGGCGGCAGGACCGTGCGGCACTCATCCGGCACACGCGCGAAGCCTTCGCGGTGATCCCCGCGGTCGCGGCACTGGCGGCACGGGACAGCTGAGCGGACACAACGCCGGCGCGTCCCTTGTCAGTGCGGTGCGTTTCACTGTCCGCCATGGAACCCACGCAAGCGACCGTCGACGACCTGCTGGCCCTGCTCGGCCCGGGGGACGCCTACATGTACCTGCCCGGCGACCCGGACCCGCTGGCTCTGACCGACCTGCTCGCCGACAGGTACGGCGCCCCGCGCACCCTCGTCCTCGACGGTTTCACCGATCCGACGGTCGACGATGCCAAGGGCGCGGCGCTCCTGGCGCCCTTCGAGGACCGGGCCGTCAAGATGCGGGCGTGGGCGTACGGGGACCAGTGGGTCGGCACGGGTACGGCGCGGGACGCCGAAGGGATCGAGCGGGCGGTCCTCGTGGTCGCGCACAGGGAGGTGCCAGAGCCTTTGACGGTCGCTCCCGACGTGGACGAGGACGTCGACTGGATGGAACGGCTCATACGGATCACCGGCTGGACGCAGCCCGCCCAGCGGCCGGACGTGGACTGGACGGAGCTGGAGTCACGTCTGGGCACCGCGCTGCCGAGCGACTACAAGCGCATGGTCGAGACGTTCGGCGCAGGCGCCTTCGACGGCTACCTGGACCTGAACCAGGAGCCGTGGACGGATCTCGGGGAGGACGGGCTGCTCATCTGGGCGGGCACGGAGCACGAGGACCTGTACTGCTGGAGGGCCGACGGCGACGACCCCGACCGTTGGCCCGTCGTGGTCCGGTCCTTCGACAACAAGGACGTCCCCTTCGACTGCCAGGCCGCGGAATTCGTCTGCCGCATCCTCATCGATCCGGACCACCCGTTCACGATGGCCCGCTACTTCGACACCCACTGGTTCATGAACTACCAGCAGAGGGACTGACCGAACCCGCGGCGCCAGAGGGCACGTTACGGTCCTTCTTCCGGTGTCCCTTCTCAGCGTTGTGGGACTTGCCGGTCCGCTCGCCGGACGGGTCCGCTCCGCTCTTGCCGTGCGATGCCGTACCGGACGGTGACGCGACCCCACTGCCTGGCGTGCCCTGTGCGGTGGTGTGTGAAGGTGGGGCCGTGGCGCCGTGGGTGCCCGTGCCGGTGGCCGGCTCCCGGCTCGGGACAGCCGGGGCGGAGCCGGAGACCTGGCTGGGGGTGGGGTCATGAAGCCGCGCTGCGGGGACCTCCCGGGCGGAGGGCCTGGCAGGGACAGATCCCGCCTCGTGACCGGAGGCCGCCTCATGGCTGGAGGCCGCCTCGTGGCTGGAGCCGGACGCGCCTGGTGCGTCGGCTTTCGCGGACGGGCTGCTCACCGCCCGGGGCGCTTCGTGGTGCGCAGGTCCGTCGGACATGCCGACCGTGGCGGCCACGGCAGCCGCCAGCGCCGCGGCCGTACCGACGACCAGATGGCGTCCGCGCGTGGGCGCGGACTTCGGTGCGGCCGTGCCGGCGGCGTGCGACGCATGCGGGTGCGTGAGGTCGGCCCACACCGGCACCTGCTCGGGGACCAGGCTCGTGACGTCAGCCGGGGGCGGGACGGCCCTGGGACCGTTCGACTCGGCCAGGGCGGCCAGGGTCCGGACGCAGTCGTCGGCCGATGGGCGGGCCTGTGCTTCCAGGGCGGTCATGTCCCCCAGCAGGGCCGCGAACTCCTCCGGGAGGGAGTCGGGCAGTTCGGGCCGCCGGTGGAGCCGCGCGATCGCGGCCTCCAAGGGAGCACCGTCGTATTCGAGTCGGCTCGTGACGCATTCGAGGAGCACCAGCCCGAGGGCGTAGACATCGGCGGGCGGGCCGACGGACTGGCCGAGCACCTGCTCGGGAGACAGGTAGGCGGCCGTGCCGACGAGTGTGCCGGTGCTGGTGCGGGTGGTGGCGTCGAGCAGCCGGGAGATCCCGAAGTCGGTCAGGTGGGGGCGGCCGGACGCGTCCAGGATGATGTTCGACGGTTTCACGTCACGGTGGACGATGCCCGCGTCGTGCGCGTGAGCCAGGGCACGCGCGAGGTCGGCTCCGAGAGCGGCGGTCTCCCCGGGCGTCAGGCGGCCCGCGGCGATGCGCGCCTTCAACGTCGGGCCTTCGATGAGCTCCATCACCAGGTAGGCACGTCCGTCATGCCGGCCGGCGTCGTAGACGGTGACCAGGCCGGGGTGCCGCAACCGGGCCAGGATCACCGCCTCGTTGTGGAAGCCGTCCTCCCTGTCGCCACCGTTGCCGTCGCGGAAGACCTTGACGGCCACCGGTCGTTTCAGACGCAGGTCGAAGCCACGGTGGACGTCGCCGGCGCCGCCCGATCCGATGGCACCGTCCAGGCGATAGCGCCCGCCCAGCACGGGTGCGGAACACTGGAACGGCGCCACTGCCGACTGGCGGAGCCTCATGCCATCTCCCACTGCTTCTCCAGGTGCTGCCCACAGGTGCGCCTGCGAGGGGGCGCCGCACACGCGTACCCCTGACAGGCCGGAGTACCCCTGCTCACGTCCGGCAGGGAGGCGCGCACCGCACGGTGACCGTGCCGCTCGGGGCCTTGCTGGTCTCCCAGGGCACGGGTGCGGCGATGGCCTGCGGGCCGAGGGCAGTGAGGGCCACGGCGGCCAGGAAGGTGA
Source organism: Streptomyces canarius (assembly GCF_014650735.1). NCBI lineage: Bacteria > Bacillati > Actinomycetota > Actinomycetes > Kitasatosporales > Streptomycetaceae > Streptomyces > Streptomyces canarius. The sequence continues at coordinate 67,602 of NZ_BMVN01000026.1, read as the reverse complement.
AGGCCGGTGCGCGCTTGCACAGACGCATGTGAACTCCCGTACGCGAGGCTGAGGTTCGGCTGTCGGCTCCTGTGTGGGAGGCGCGCCGCCCGGGCCGGCTGCCAGTCTCACCATGCGCGTCACTGCATGCCAAGGAGTCCTGCGTGCGCTTCGTGGATCTCCCTGCGATCACCGCGACCGGCGGGCCGTGTTCCGCGCGGGCGCCGCCGGCGGCGAGCAGACCAGGATGGAAGATGTCGGCGCCGTTGACGGCCCGTCAATCACCCCACTATGGTCTCGACGATCCAGCGAACAACGTTCGAAATCACGAACCCATGCAGTCGCTCACCGATCCCGTGGCCCTTCGCGGCAGGCCCCCGACGTGAACCCCGGCCGGGCGGCGTCGGCCACGGCCCCATGCGCTCGACTCCCCCACGCAAGGAGACGTTCGAGAATGCCCGAGTTCAGCAGAAGACGGCTCATCCAGTTCGCCGGAACCGCGGTCGCCGGCACCACCGTCGGCCCCCTGCTCGGCAGCACCGCGTCGAGGGCGGCGACGCTCCCGCCGGTCCGCACCGATATCGGGACCGAGGCGCTGCCCTTCGACTTCGGCCAGGTCAGGCTGACCGCGAGCCGGTGGCTGGACAACCAGGACCGCGCCGCCGCCTACCTCCGGTTCGTCGACGTCGACCGGCTGCTGTACAACTTCCGCGCCAACCACCGCCTGTCCACGGGCGGCGCGAGCGCTACGGGCGGCTGGGACGCTCCCACCTTCCCGTTCCGCAGCCACGTCCAGGGCCACTTCCTCACCGCCTGGGCGCAGTTGTACGCGGTGACGGGTGACACGGTGGCCCGGGACAAGGCCCTGTACATGGTGGCGGAGCTGGCCAAGTGCCAGGCCAACAACAGGGCCGCGGGCTTCGGTGCGGGCTACCTCTCCGGCTACCCCGAGTCCGACTTCGCGGCGCTGGAGGCCGGCACCCTGCGCAACGGCAACGTGCCGTACTACACCGTCCACAAGACCATGTCCGGCCTGCTGGACGTGTGGCGGCACCTCGGCAGCACCCAGGCCCGCGATGTGCTGCTGGCCCTCGCGGGCTGGGTCGACGCGCGCACCGGCCGGCTGACCACGGCCCAGATGCAGGCCGTGCTGGGCACCGAGTTCGGCGGCATGAACGCGGTCCTGGCCGACCTCTACCAGCAGACCGGTGACGCCCGGTGGCTCACCGCGGCCCAGCGCTTCGACCACGCCGCGGTGTTCGACCCGCTGGCGGCGAACCAGGACGCGCTGGCCGGGCTGCACGCCAACACCCAGGTGCCGAAGTGGATCGGAGCGGTCCGCGCGTACAAGGCGACCGGCGTCACCCGGTACCGCGACATCGCCACCAACGCCTGGAACCACTGCGTCGGCTCGCACACCTACGCCATCGGCGGCAACAGCCAGGCCGAGCACTTCCGCGCCCCGAACGCCATCGCCGCCTACCTGGCCGACGACACCTGCGAGAGCTGCAACACGGTCAACATGCTCACCCTCACCAGGGAGCTGTTCACACTGACGCCGGACCGGGCCGCGCTGTTCGACTACTACGAGCAGGCCTGGCTCAACCACATCATCGGCAACCAGAACCCGGCCGACCCCCACGGGCACATCACCTACTTCACCCCGCTGAGGCCCGGAGGCCGGCGCGGTGTCGGCCCGGCGTGGGGCGGTGGCACCTGGAGCACCGACTACACCACCTTCTGGTGCTGCCAGGGCACGGGCGTGGAGATCCACACCCGGCTCATGGACTCCGTCTACTTCCGTTCCGGCACCACGCTCACCGTCAACATGTTCGTGCCGTCGGTGCTCACGTGGACCCAGCGCGGCATCACCGTCACCCAGACCACCTCGTACCCGGCGAGCGACACCACGACGCTGCGCGTCACCGGTGACGTGGGGGGCACCTGGGCGATGCGCATCCGCATCCCCGGCTGGACGACCGGGGCGAGCGTCAGCGTCAACGGCGTCGTGCAGAACATCACCGCGGCCACCGGGAGTTACGCGACCCTGGAGCGGGCCTGGGCCTCCGGCGACACCGTCACCGTACGCCTGCCCATGCGCACCGCGCTGCGGCCGGCCAACGACAACCCGAACGTCTCCGCGGTCACCTACGGCCCCGTCGTCCTGGCCGGCGACTACGGCGACACCGCCCTCGGTTCCCTGCCCGCCCTCGACACCTCCTCGATCAGGCGGACCAGTTCCACCGCGCTCGCCTTCACCGCCACGGCGAACGGCAGCGCCGTCGGCCTCGGCCCCTTCCACGACGCGCACGGCCACAACTACACCGTCTACTGGAACACCGGCGGCCTGCGCTCCGTCCGCCTCGCCAACGCGGCCAGTGGTCTGGTCCTGGGCATCCAGGACATGTCCACCGCCGACGGTGGCCGCGCCCTGCTCTGGAGCGACAGCGGAACGGCCGACCACGACTGGGAGATGGTCCCCGACGGCGACGCGTTCCGCTTCCGCAACATCCACAGCGGCAAGGTGCTCGGCGTGCTGAACATGTCCACGGCCGACGGCGCCACCGTCCTGCAATGGTCGGACAACGGCACCGCCGACCACCGGTGGACCCTGCTCGACCAGGGCGACGGCACCTTCATGATCCGCAACGTGCACAGCGGGAAACTGCTCGCCGTCGAGAACGGGTCCGGCGCCGTCGGCGCCTTCGCGGTCCAGGCACCCGACGACGGCACGGCCGACAACCGGTGGCGCGTCGTACGGTGACCGCCAGGCGTCCGGGGTGACCCACGTGTGGATCTCTCCCCGTACAATTTGGTACCGAACGATCGCCGGCCCGTGGGGCACGCGATCCAGGGACGACGTGAGGGAGCCACGGTGCCCAGCCAGCGGTCCATCAGCGAGGCGGAGAAGCTCGCCGCGGAGAAGCTCGGCGACATCCCCCTGCGCCGCGAGCAGATGGCCGCGGTGGCCAACATCCACCGGGCCGCGTCCGCCGTGCGCCAGCACCTGGAGAACTCCGTGCTGCGCGGCTCGGACCTGACCTGGACCGCCTTCGTGGTGCTGTGGGTGGTGTGGGTCTGGGGCGAGTCCGAGACCCGGCACGTGGCCGAGGAGGCGGGCATCTCCAAGGGCACGCTGACCGGTGTCTCCCGCACGCTGGAGTCGCGTGGACTGCTGCGGCGCGCCGGTCACCCCACCGACGGGCGGCTCGTCCTGCTGGCCCTCACGGAGGAGGGCGAGGACTTCATGCGCCGGGTGTTCCCCGCGTTCAACGAGGAGGAGGCCTTCGTCACCGCTCGGCTGAGCGACGCGGAGTGCCGCGGTCTCGCCGACGGGCTGCGGCGTGTCGTCCTCCAGATCGAGGAGGAGGGCGAGGACCGCCGCAGGTCGCTCCTGAACGGTGAGTGCCCGTCGCCGCGCCGCAGCGGACGGCGCCCCAAGGGCTGACCCGGGGCCGGCACCGCGCCCGGGCACGCGGCCCCTCGCCCCCTCCCTGCCGTCGTCAGACCGGCGCGCGTGCGGCGCGCACCAGCGCGTCGAAGAGACGCTGCTGCACCGGGTCCTCGTACGCGGTGTCCTCAGGATGCCACTGCACGGCCAACAGCGGGCCTCCGCTTGTGAGTTCGACGGCCTCGACGGTCCCGTCGGCGGCGCGGGCGGTGACCGTCAGCCCCTCCCCCAGCCGGTCCACGTGCTGGTGGTGATAGCAGGACGCCTCCGCCTTGTCGACGCCGGTGGCCTGGGCCAGGGCCGAGCCGGGGGCGATGGAGACGGGGTGGCGCACGTGCCGGTGTTCTCGCCCGGGGCCGCCCATGTCCTGGTGGAGTGTGCCGCCCAGGGCCGTGTTGACCACTTGCAGGCCGCGGCAGACGGCCAGGAGCGGCGTGCCGTGCGCGAGCGCCTGACGGGCGAGTTCCAGGTCGAAGGCGTCCTGCTCGTCGTCGACGTCGTAGACGGCCTCGTGCGCGTCGGCCGCTCCGTAGCGGTGGGGGGCGATGTCGCCCCCGCCCGGGAGCAGCAGGCCGTCGAAGCGGGCGAGGCGGGCGGCGACCTCGGCGGGGTCGGCCGTGCCGCCGGGGGCGTGCGGGTGCAGGGTGACGGGCTCGCCGCCGGCCCGCCACACGGCCTCGATCAGGGCGCGCGCGTTGACCTCGGCGGCGTAGCGCAGCGCCGAGGTGGTGGCGGAGAAGCGGGCGGGTACGGCGATCAGCGGGCGGTGGGTCACAGCTGGATCCAGGTGGTCTTCAGTTCGGTGTACTTCTCCAGGGCGTGGGCGGACTTGTCCCGTCCGTTGCCGGACTGCTTCATGCCGCCGAAGGGCACGGTGAGGTCGCCCTCCTCGTAGCAGTTGACCCAGACGGTGCCGGCCTTGAGGGCGCGGGAGACCCGGTGGGCGGTGGACAGGTCGGAGGTCCACAGACCGGCGGCGAGGCCGTACTCGGTGGCGTTGGCGAGGCTGACGGCCTGGTCGATGTCGTCGAAGGCAAGAACGGAGAGCACGGGCCCGAAGACCTCCTCGCGCGCCAGCCGGCTGCCCGGTGCGACCTGGTCGAAGACGGTCGGTTCGAGGTGGACACCGCCCGTCTCGGTGAGGATCCGGGTGCCGCCGGTGCGCAGGCGGGCGCCGTCACGCCGCGCGGCGTCGATGTGGTCGAGCACGCGCGCGAGGTGCTGCTCGCCGACCAGGGCACCCATCTCGGTGTCCGGGTCGAGGGGGTCGCCGACACGCAGCTCACGGGCGCGTCGTACGACGGCTTCGGTGACGTCCTCGGCGATGGAGGAGTGGACCAGCAGCCGGGAGGGCGCGGTGCACATCTCCCCCTGGTTGAAGAAGATGCCCCAGGCGGCGGTGGCCGCGGCCTTGTCGAGGTCGGGGGCGTCGGGCAGGACGATGTTGGGGGACTTGCCGCCCAGCTCCAGCCAGACGCGCTTGAGGTTGGAGTCGGCGGAGTAGCGCAGGAAGTGGCGGCCGACGGCGGTGGAGCCGGTGAAGGCCAGGACGTCGACGTCGGGGTGGAGGCCGAGGGCGCGGCCGGCGACCGGGCCGTCGCCGGCCACGACGTTGAGTACGCCGGGGGGCAGACCGGCCTCCAGGGCGAGCCGGCCGAGCAGCAGTGCCGACAGGGGCGAGTTCTCCGAGGGCTTGAGGACGACCGTGCAGCCGGCGGCCAGGGCGGGGGCGACCTTCCAGCCCGCGAGCGTGAGGGGGAAGTTCCAGGGCACGACCGCGCCGACGACACCGGCCGGCTCCCGGGTGACCAGGGCGAGGGCGTCGGGAGCGGTGTGCGGTGACTCGTCGGTGAGCTTGCCGGCGAGCTGGCCGTACCAGCGGAAGGTGTTGATCACGGCCCGCAGTTCGATGTCGTGGGCGTCGGTGATGGGCTTGCCCATCTCCAGGCTGACGGTGAGCGCCAGCTCGGACCGGTGTGCTTCGAGGAGATCGGCGACGCGCAGCAGGACCCGGCCGCGGTCGGCGGGGGCGAGCCGCGGCCAGGGGCCGTGGTCGAAGGCGCGGCGGGCGGCGGCCACGGCGGCGTCGACCTCGGCGGCGCCGCCGTCGGCGACTTCCGCCAGCGGCTGTCCGTCACGCGGCGAGATCACGGTGAACGTGCTGCCGCCCCCGGCTTCCTCGGTGCCGTCGATGAGATGGGTGCGGGGCAGGTCGAGCGTCTTCGCCCGGCGGAGCCACTCGTCGTGGGTGGCAACGGTCATGCGGTCCTCCAGAGCGGGGGTCAGCGGTGGGAAGGGCGGTCGGCCGCCCGCCGCGGGCGCGCGCCGGACGGACGGGCGGGCGGGCGGCCACCCGGTGTCAGCGGGCGTCGGGGGTGGTGCGCCGTCGCCTGAGGCGTTCGTTGGCCACTCCGAGCGCCAGCACGACGGGCACGGACAGCACGAGCCAGAACGCCGTGCTCGCCTCGCCGCCGATGAGGGTGGTGAAGTTGGCCAGGATGAGCCAGATCGCGCCCGCGAGGCCGAGGGCGCCGAGGACGGGCGCGATCAGCGTGTTCCACATCCGGCCGTCGACCCGTCGGCGGCGGAAGAACACCACCACGGACACCGAGGTCAGCAGGTAGAGCAGCATCATGGCGAGGACGGCGAGTCCGCTGAACCAGGAGAAGAGGGTGAGCACCGGATCCTTGCCGGCCAGCGCGAACGGCACGACGAGGAGGACGGCGATCACGGTCTGCACACAGCCCGCGGTCCACGGGGCGAGGCGGCTGTTGAGCCGGCAGAGGCAGACGGGCAGCTGGCGGTCGCGGCCGAGGGAGAACAGATAGCGGTTGGCGGAGTTGTGGAAGGTCAGGATGCCGGCGAACAGGGAGGTGGCCAGGAGGATCGGCAGGACGTCGTTGATCCAGCCGCCGAACTGTCCCGCTATGGGAGCGAAGACGAACCCCGCGGAGTCGCCGCTCGCCAGTGCCGTGCCCGCGGCTGCCGGCGCCTTGGACGCGCCGTAGGCCGAGATCAGCATCCAGGAGGTGAGGGCGAAGAACACGGTCACCACGATCACCGACAGATAGGTGGCCCGCGGCACCGTCTTCTTCGGCTCCTTGGCCTCCTCGCCGTAGATCGCGGTGGCCTCGAAGCCGAACATCGACGCCACGGCGAACATCACGGCGACGCCGGGGGCGCCCTGGAGGGCCGCCGCCGGGGAGAAGCTGTCGGCCACGCCCAGTCCCTCGGGGCCGCCCCCCTTGAACAGGGTGACCAGGCCGAAGACCAGCAGGATGCTGAACTCCGCGAGCACGAAGACGGCCAGGACCCTGGCCCCCATCTCGATCCCCGCGGAGCCCAGGGCCTGGACCACGGCCATGGTGACCAGCGTGCACACCCACCAGGGCACGTGGAGTGGGGTGTGGTCGGCCACGAGCCCGCTGACGATCGAGCCGTACAGGCCGTACATCGCCGCCTGGATGACGCAGTACGCGAAGAGGGCGACGCTCGCGCTGCCCGCCCCGGCGGTCCGGCCCAGGCCGGTGCCGATGTACGTGTAGAAGGCGCCGGCGTCCACGACGTGCCGCCCCATGGCGACGAAGCCGACGGAGAAGAGCAGGATGACGGCCCCGGCCAGCAGGTAGGCCGCCGGGGTCCCCGATCCGTTGCCGAGGGCGACGGAGATCGGGGCCGCGCCGGCGATTCCGGTGAGCGGGGCCTGACCGGACAGGACGAAGAAGAGGATGCCCAGGACACCCAGGGCGTTGGGTTTGAGCGTGGCTGTAGTGGGGGCGTCCCGTACGGTCCGCTCGGCGGAGGCCGTCTGACTGTCCACTCGGATCACCTGCCAGAGAAGGGGAGGATCGTTTCAGGCCAAACGAGTTGCCTCATCGTGGGGCGGAACTATCCGTTTGACAAGGGGTTGGGCGCAGGGAATCCCCGGGAGAGCGCATTCTCACCTCGGCGTGACACGGGGCGGCCCCACCGCCCGCCGCCTGCGCGAACGATCCGACGAGAAGCCGGTCAGCTCCCGGCCGGCCCCTCGGCCAGTCCGCGCAGCAGGGTCCTGAGCTCGTCGAGCGCCTCTTCGGTGACCTCGCGCTCGCCGAAGACGAGCTGGTGCAGCACCAGGCCCTCCAGGGCCGCGAAGACCAGCCGGGACGTGCCGCGGCTCACCGGGGCGGGGAGCATGCGGGACAGTTCTCGCCGGGTGGCCTCGAAGTACTCCTCGTACAGGCTGCGCAGGTGCGGCAGCAGCTCCGGCCTGCGCCGGGCTTCGAGGAGCAGCTCGTACTGGAACGCCTGGAGCTCCGGACCGCTGTCCACCATGTCCGTGAGCCCGCCGGCGAAGTCGTCCGGGTCACCGGTGCCGATGTCGAGCGTGCTGCTGGTCAGCGAGGTACGGACGGCGTGGGTGACGGCTTCCTCGATGAGCGCGTCTCGCGAGCCGAAGTGGTGCACGACCAGGCCGTGGGTGACCCCGGCCTCCTCCGCGACCGCCCGGTAGGTGAGCTTGCGCAGCCCGCCGCGGGCCACCACGCGGACGGCGGCGTCCAGCAGGGCGGCCCGGCCCGTCCCGTAGTGGTTGACGCGCTTGCGGGGACGGCGCTCGCCGGCGGGCTCGACGGAGTCGGTCATGACGCCGACCCTACCGGCGGCGGTCCGGTCAACGCCTGGGCGGCCTGATGCCACGGAACTCCCAGTCGCCGCCGAGCGCGGTGGACAGCACCTCCTCGGATTCGGTGGGCTGGGCCCCCACGTCGGTGCGGATCGCGGTCGGGCCGGTGACGATGTGGTTGGTGAGCCGGCCGAGGCCCTCGACCTCCACCTCCACGACGTCGCCGGGCTCCACCGGCCGGGAGTTGGCGGGGGTGCCGGACAGCAGGACGTCGCCGGGGTACAGGGTGATGGTGCGGGCGATGTCCGCGACGAGGTAGTGCATGTCCCACGTCATCTCGTCGGTGGAGCCGTCCTGGACGACCTCGCCGTTGACGTAGGTGCGCAGCCTCTTGCCGCGGAAGTCCCAGTCGGTGACCAGGCCGGGGCCGAGCGGGCAGAGGGTGTCGGAGCCCTTGACCCGGAGCATGGAGCCGGCGTCGGTGTCGCGGAAGTCGTGCAGGCCGTAGTCGTTGGCGACGGTGTATCCGGCGATGTACCGCCCCGCCTCGGCCGGGGCGATGTTGCGCGCCGTCCTGCCGATGACGATGGCGACCTCGCCCTCGTAGTTGAGCCACTTGCAGCCCTCGGGCCGGACGATGGCGCCCTGGTGGGAGTTGAGGGCCGAGGTCGGCTTGTGGAAGTAGGTCGGGGTGCCGGGCAGGCCGATCTGGAACTCCTCCACGCGGCTGCGGTGGTTGAGGTGGACGGCGATCACCTTGGAGGGGACGACCGGAGGGAGGTGCCGCGCCTCGTCGGCCTTGACGCGGCGGCCGTCTCCGGCGACCAGTTCGTCACCGTCCCGGACGGTTTCCACGGCGGCGCCGTCGAGGAGGATGCGGCGGTATTCGGGCATGTCGGTGCTCCTGGAGGACGTGCGTCGGCTAGATACGGCTGTGAGGGGTGCGCGGGGCGGGCAGGCCGGTGCCGGTCCAGCCGTCGGCCGGGCGGTCGAACCAGAGGTGGACCTGGCCGGTGCCGATCGAGTTCTCGTACTCGCCGTACTGGCGGGCCCGGGCGACGCACGCCTGCTCGCCGAGGGCGCCGGCCATCATCAGGTAGTGGAAGAACCTGGCCTCGGGCCGGTACTTCCAGAACTCGTCCATGGTGTCGAGGACCTTGTCGTGGCGGCCCTCCTTGAACCAGGCGATGCGCTCGGAGTCGGCCTCGCGTGCCTCGGGTGTGAAGATGTGCGCCGGGTCGCTGGACTCGTGGTCGCGCAGCTCGCGCAGCGGCCAGAAGGTGTGGGAGAGCGCGCCGGAGGCGATCAGCAGCACCCGGCGGCCCGGCGTCGCGGCGATGCCGTCGGCCAGGGCCCGGCCCAGGCGCAGGTGGTCCTCCATGTCGCCGGTCTGGCAGACGCCGATGGTCACCCACCGCTTGTCCGGCAGGCCCTCGCCGAGGAACTTCCACAGGTTGATCGTGGCGTAGTAGACCGGCAGGTACTCGTCGTCGATCGCGGTGATCCACGTGCCGTGCCTGTCGGCGAACGAGGCGATGTTGCGGGCCAGTTCGGGGTCGCCGGGGAAGTCGTACGGCATCCGGCACATGCCCCGCGGCAGCTCCTCGGAGGTGAACAGCCCGGCGCGGCGGCCCTGCGCGGTGACGACGAACTCGACGGTGGTGGCCCAGTGCGAGTCGAGGACGACGACGGTGTCGTAGTCGTCGCGCTCGAAGACGTCCTCGCGGAGCTGCTCCAGGCCGGTGACGAGGGTGATCTCCTTGCCCTCGTTCAGCTCCAGCCGGGTCTCCCTCGGGAGCACGATGGTGGGGACGTGCGCGAGCAGGCCCGCCCCGACGATCTCACCCATGGTCCTTGAATCCCTTCGGCGCGGTGACGGTGTTCTTCACGTCGCAGTAGAAGTCGAAGCTCCAGGTGCCGCCCTCACGGCCGACGCCGGACTGGCGGGAGCCGCCGAAGGGGGCCTGGAGGTCGCGGACGAAGAAGCAGTTGACCCAGACGGTGCCCGCGACCAGTTGCGCGGTGACGCGCTCGGCGCGCTCGCGGTCGCCGGTGGCCACGGTGGCGGCGAGGCCGAACCGGGTGTCGTTGGCGAGCCGGACCGCCTCCTCCTCGGTGGTGAACGTCTGCAACGTCAGGACGGGGCCGAAGACCTCCTCCTGGACGATCTCCGCGTCCTGCGCCACGTCCGTGAGCAGGGTCGGCGCGTAGTACAGCCCGTCCCCGCGGTGGCCGCCGACGACCGCGCGGGCGCCCGCCGCGAGGGCGCGCCGCACGAAGCCGTCGATCTTCTCGACCTGGCGGGGGTGGATGTTGGGGCCGATGTCGGTGGCCTCGTCGCGCGGGTCGCCCTGCTTGAGCCGGGCCGCCTTCTCGGTGAAGCGGGCGGTGAACTCCTCGGCGACGGCGTCCTCGACCAGGATGCGGGTGGCGGCGAGGCAGACCTGGCCGGCGTTGTCGTACTGCTCCACCGCGAGGTCGACGGCGAGGTCGAGATCGGCGTCGGCGAAGACCAGCAGCGGGGACTTGCCGCCGAGTTCGAGGCTGAGGGGCGTCAGGTTGGCGGCGGCCGAGGCGGCGATGCGCTGCGCGGTCGGGACCGAGCCGGTGAAGCTGATGCGCCGTACGTCCGGGTGCGAGGTGAGCGCGTCACCGATCTCGGAGCCGTAGCCCTGTACGACGTTGAGGACGCCGGCCGGGAGTCCGGCCTCGGCCGCGATGTCCGCGAGGAGGGAGGCCGTCAGGGGGGACCACTCGGCGGGCTTGAGGACGACCGTGTCGCCGGCCGCGAGCGCGGGGGCGACCTTCCATGTCGCCAGCATCAGCGGCGCGTTCCACGGGGTGATCAGGACGCACGGGCCGGCGGGGTCCCAGCTGACGTGGTTGGTGTGCCCGCGCGTCTGGAAGTCCTCGTGGTCCAGTCGCAGCAGCCAGTCGGCGAAGAAGCGGAAGTTGTGGGCGACCCGGGGCATCACCCCGCGCCGGTGGGAGCGCAGGAGGGCGCCGTTGTCGCACGTCTCGACGATGGCCAGGTCTTCGAGGCGCTTGTCGACCCCGTCGGCGATGGCGTGCAGGATGCGGGCGCGCTCGGCGCGCGGGGTGGCGGCCCAGCCGGGGAAGGCCGCCTTGGCGGCGGAGACGGCCGCCGCGGCCTGAGTCGCGGTGCCGCGGGCGATCTCGCCCAGGGTGCTGCCGTCGATGGGCGAGACGTCGGTGAACGTGCCGGCGGAGGCGACGCGTTCACCGCCGATCCAGTGCCGGGTGTCGACGGCGACCCCGGCGACGGTGGTGAGGTGTGCGCTCATGGTGCTGGGCTCCTGGGGGTGGGTGCGGTGCGGGATCACTCGGCGCCGGAGGTGTTCGACTCCAGCAGTCGGCCGCCGTCCCAGACCACGCCCACCTGCCGGTAGTACGCGGCGATCGGCTCGCGGACCTCCAGCCGTGCCAGTTCCTCGGTGGGCGAGTCGAACAGGTCCAGGTCGGCGTCGCCGATCCAGGGCTGCCCGCCCTCGAAGGAAGCGGCGCCGGACTCGACCAGCTCGTCCAGGGCGAGGCCCTTGCCCTTCTCGATGGAGGGCAGCCAGCGGTGGTGGGCCATCGGGTGGCCGTTGACGAAGCCGTTGGTCTCCGCCGGCTCGCGCAGCGTGACGACGGCCTGGGCGAGGCGCCGGTCGGCGGCGGCCAGGGTGGCGCCGAAGCGGGCCCCGGCCTCGATGCGGGGGGCCGGCCCGTAGGGGTGCGGGCGGGTCTGGTGGATGGAGCCGAGCTTCTTCGGGTACCCCTGGTGCAGTCCGCGGGCGATGGCGAAGTCCTTGTCCACCCAGATGTGGACGCAGCGGCTGTAGGTCTGCCCCCGGTACATGCAGCGGACGACCGCGAAGGCCTCCTTGTACTGGGAGCGCACCGGGTCCAGCAGTTCCTCTCCGGAGGCGGCGCAGGACTGCCAGTCGGCCCAGACCAGCGCGACCGCACCCGGGTCGTCGTCGGCGAGTTCGAGCGGCTCGGGGAGCAGTTCACGCACCCGGGCGGGATCCGTGCGGTACTCGACGGTGAGCAGGTCGCCGGAGTAGCGCCAGGGCGGGGAGGGGATCAGCGACGAGGCACCCGTCGCCGTCTTGGGGAAGAAGTATCCACGAACGCTGGTCACTTGGGGTTCCTTACGCGGTGAGGGCGGGCTGCGCGAGCAGTTCGGCGCGGTAGCGGGCGGCGGCTGCCGCGGCGGCCGGGCCGCCGAGGGCGACGACACCGACGAGGCGGCCTGCGGTGTGGTAGCCGGCCACGACGTCCCCGTCCGGGTCGCCGTCCAGGACGCGTACGTCGTCCTTGCCGAGGGCGGGGGCACCGAAGGACTGGAGGCGGAAGTCGTGCTGGTCGCTCCAGAAGGTCGGCAGCGGCGCGAACCGCGCGGGTCCGGCGTCGCCGCCGCCGAGGTGGGCGGCGAGGACACGGGCGGCGTGCTTGGCGGTGTCCGTGGGGATCGACCAGTGCTCGACGCGGCGCGGTACGCCGTCGTAGCGGGCGTTGGGGAAGCGGGCGACGTCGCCGACGGCGACCACGTCGGGGCGTCCGCCGGCCCGCAGGTGCCCGTCGGTGAGCACGCCGTCCGTCAGGTCGAGGCCGTTGCCGTCGAGCCACTCGGTGTTGGCGAGGGAGCCGACGCACTCGACCACGACGTCCGCGGCGAGGACCGTGCCGTCGGCCAGGACGACGCCGGTGACCCGGTCGTCGCCCTCGAACCCGGTGACCCCGGTGCCGAGGGCGAAGCGGACACCCCGCTGTTCGTGCCGGCTGAGCAGCGCCTTGGCGAGCTGGTCGCCCAGGGGGCCGACCATGGGCAGCGGCAGCGGGTCCACCACGGTGACCTCGGCGGCGCCCAGGGCCACGGCGGTCGCGGCGACCTCGCAGCCGATGAATCCCGCGCCGACGATCACCACGCGCGCTCCCGGCCGGGTCAGCGCCTCGCGCAGTCCCTGGGCGTCGGCCAGCGTGCGGACCGTGTGCCGTCCGGTGACGGGGCCGGGGCAGCGCAGCCGCCTCGGGCGCATGCCCGTGGCCACGACGAGTCCCCGGTAGGCGAGGGCCTCGCCGTCGTCGAGTGTGACGACACGGCGGTCCAGGTCGGCCGCGACGACCTTGGTGCCCAGCCGCCAGCGCACGTCCGCGACGCTGGCCCGGGGCCGGAAGGCGAGCGACTCGAACGGGGCCTTGCCGGCCAGCACCTCCTTGGACAGCGGCGGCCGGTTGTAGGGCATGTGGGGTTCGTCCCCGACGAGGGTGATCGGCCCGTCCCAGCCGGCGGCGCGCAGCTGCTCGGCCGCGCGCAGGCCGGCCATGGACGCGCCGGCCACGACGACGGTCGCGCTCATGGCTCAGTCCTCGATCCGGATGGCCTGGAGCGGGCAGACGTCGGCGGCCTCCTCGACCTCGTCCCGGAGCGCGTCGTCGGGGTCGGGGACGTAGGCCAGATGTCCGGCGTCGTCGAAGCGGAAGACGTCGGGTGCCGCGAAGACGCACTGGCCGTGGTCCTGGCACTTGTTCATGTCGACGACGACCTTCATGGCCGGTCCTCCTGGTGCTGAGGGGGGCGTCGGGGAGAGGGAAGAGGGGCCCGGACCGTGCGGGCCGGGCCCCGGCCACAGGGGTACGGATCGCCCGCACCCCCAACTCGTTTGGCTTCAAACAACATAGGAACGGGCCGGGCCCTGGTCAATAGCTATCCGCATGGATAAATTTCTGCGACAGGACCCTTGCGGGAAGGTGACACCCCTCCCTACCGTTTGGCCTCAAACAAGCCGGCGGCCACTGCTCCTCTCCGCAGTCCGGGGCCGCCGCCCCCTCCCCTCCCCCAGCGCTCCGAGCTCTGGGAGGCGCCCCCTTCCCCTTGAGGAGACACCGGTGAGCGCATCCGACACCTCACCCGTCCACCACCACATGGAGCGGCTGGCCGCCGAGGGCATCGACGTGGTCCGGGTGACCTATCCCGACCTCATCGGCACCGAACGCGCCCGGGACGTCCTGCTCGACCATCTGCCCGCGGCCTGCGACCACGGGCTCGCCTTCTGCCGTGCCGTCTACCACACCAGCCCGCAGGGTGACGTGGTCCCGGTCTCCGGGGGCCTGGACGCCGGTCTGCCCGACATCTGCGTGCGCCCCGACCTCGGCACCCTCACCGCCCTGCCGTGGGAGCCCGGAGTGGCCACCTGCCTGGGCGACGTCACCGACCCGGCCACCGGGGTGGCCGCCCCGGAGTCCCCCCGCGACCTGCTGCGCGCCGTCGTCGACCGCTGTCACGAGCACGGGCTGCGCCCGGTGGTCGGCCCGGAACTGGAGTACTTCCTCTGCGACGCCGCCCCCGGCACCCCCGCCGGCTGGCACCGCTACGACCAGGCGGCGGGCGTCGTCTACACGGCGGGCCTGCGCGCCGACGGGGACAACCACCTGCTGCGCACCCTGCGCCTGCTGCGCGCCATGGACCTCGGCGTCACCAGCGGCAACCACGAGTTCGACGGCTCGCAGTTCGAGATCAACCTGACCCACTGCGACGCCATGGCCGCCGCCGACCGCGCCTTCCGCTTCAAGGCGGCGATCAAGGAACTGGCCCGCAGGGAGGGCCGCCTCGCCACCTTCATGGCCAAGCCCTTCAACGGCGTCGGCGGATCAGGATTCCACCTCCACCTGTCCTGCGTGGACGACCGGGACGACAACGTCTTCGACGACCCGTCCGCCCCCTACGGCCTCTCCGCCACCGCCCGTCACGCCGTGGCCGGCATCCTCGGCCACGCCCCCGCACTGGCCGCGCTGGCCAACCCGACGATCAACTCCTACAAGCGCTTCGGCCCCGACACCCTCGCGCCCTGGCTGATCGACTGGGGCCTGGACAACCGCAGCGCCATGATCCGCATCCCACCGGAGCGCGGCTCGGGCTCCCGTCTCGAACTGCGCCTCGGCGACGCCAGCGCCAACCCCTACCTGCTGATCGCGGGGACCCTCGCGGCGGCACTGCTCGGTGTGCTGGCCGGCGAGGAGCCCCCCGCACCGCTGGAGGGCTACGGCTACGACACCGCGAAGTCCGCCGTGCTGCCCATGGGCCTGCCCGCGGCCCTCGACGCCCTGGAGACGGACACGGCGCTGGCCGAGGTGCTCGGCAAGGACTTCACCACTTCCTACCTCGCGTACAAGCGCGACGAGGTCGCGCGCTTCCAACGGCACGTCACCGACTGGGAGTTCACCGAGTACGCCTACCACCTGTGACGCCGGCCCGCCCAGGACACCGAGGAGCACACAGCCCATGACCACCACCGCCCGGTCCGTGACCGACGCCGTACGCGAGCCGCTGCCGCTGGCCGACGTCGACCTCGCGAACCTCGACCACTTCACCGACGGCGTCACCCCGTGGCGCATGTTCCACACCCTGCGCCACGAGGCCCCCGTCCACTGGCAGCCCGAGGAGGCGCCCAACTCCGGCTTCTGGTCCCTCACGCGGCACGCCGACATCGCCCGCGTCGACCGCGACGCGGAGACCTTCACCTCGACGAGGTTCGTCAACCTCGAAGAGGTCGACGACGACCAGATCAAGAAGCGCGCCTCCATCCTGGAGCTGGACGGGGTCCGCCACCGTGCCCTGCGCAGCCTGCTCCAGCGGCAGTTCGGCGCGAGCGTCATCAACAGCTACGCCGACTTCCTGCGCGGTCTGACCGCGACCACCCTGGACGCGGCCCTCGCCAAGGGCACCTTCGACTTCGTCAAGGAGGTCTCCGCCGACTTCCCCATCAACGTCCTCGCCCGGCTCCTGGACGTGCCCCCGGAGGACAACCAGCAGCTCATCGACTGGGGCAACCGCATCATCGGCAACACCGACCCCGACTACGCGGACGTCCTGCTGCACAGCGAGGAGAGCGAGAAGTACCGCGACCTGCCCTTCCGCTCCCCCGCCTCCCTGGAGGTCTTCGCCTACGGCCGCGAGCTGGCCCGGCAGCGACGCGGCGGCACCGGCACCGACCTGATCTCCAAGCTGGTCAACGAGACCCCGCGCGACGGCGTCCCCCTGTCCCCGCAGGACTTCGACAACTACTTCCTGCTCCTGGTCGTCGCCGGCAACGAGACCACCCGCCACACCATCACCCACTCCATGCTGGCCCTCATCCAGCACCCCGAACAGCTAGCCCGCCTCCAGGAGGACCCCTCCCTCATCCCGACGGCGGTGGAGGAGTTCCTGCGCTGGGCCTCCCCCGTCTACCACTTCCGCCGCACCGCCACCCGCGATGTCGAACTGGGCGGCAAGCGCATCAAGGAGGGCGACAAGGTCGTCATGTGGTTCGCCTCCGGCAACCGCGACGAGGAGGTCTTCGGCAACCCCTACGACTTCGACGTGACCCGGCAGAACAACGACCACATCACGTTCGGCAAGGGCAGCCCCCACCTGTGCCTGGGCAACCTGCTGGCGCGCACGGAGATCCGCATCATGTTCGAGGAGCTGATTCCCCGACTGGCGGACATCAAGCTGGCCGGGGACGTCCCGCGGGTCCGCTCCAACTTCGTCAACGGCATCAAGAAGCTGCCGGTCGAGGTCACTCCGGCCTGACGGCCACAGCGGCCCGGCCCGCGACATCATCGAGGTCTTCCGCGAGTCTTCCGCGACCGTCGTTCACCGCTCTCCGCCGAAGTGGGGGATGCGGGCGGCGGTCGCGGGGACGTAGGGCGGCCAGTCACCGGCCGTTCCGGCGGCGACGAACTGGGCGAGAGCGCTCGCGAACACGCGGCCCAGCGCGCGCTGGGCATCGCCGGCACCGGCGAGTACGGGGCTGTCGGGGTAGGCGTCGAAGGTGTCGAAGAGGAAGGGCAGTTCGGCGCAGTGGGTGGCGCCGCGAGACCTTCCTCCCACGCGACGTCGAAGTGCGACCCCACCATGCCCAGCTTCTCCAACTGCTCCGACCTCGCACGTCCTGCTCCGGGTCTTATCGGCCGTCTTCGACTGGAGCGGCGGCCTGCTGACGGAGGCCGAACTGGCCGAGCTGCGCCCGGACACGCCCGCGGCACCCACCCGTGCCGTCCTCCAGTCCCTCGACCACCAGTTGATCAGGGCCCTGACCGGGGACGGGCGAGCGTCCTGCACCGACCTCGCGCGGCGCGTCGGCACCACCGCGCTCACCGCCCGCCGCCGGGTGGAGGCGCTGGTGGGTGGCCAGGTGCTCAGGCTCGCGACCGAAGTCGATCTGGCCCGGCTGGGCGTCCGCGCCGAGGCGCTCCTGTGGGTCACCGTCGCGCCCGGCGCAGTGGAGGAGACCGGGCAGCAGCTCAGCCACCACCCTCAGGTCCGCTTCACCACGGCCACCACCGGCTCCGCCAACCTCCTCGTGGCCGTCGCGGCAGCCGGCCTCGACGCGCTCCACCGCTTCCTCAGCGACACCGTCGGCGCCGTCGACCACATCACCGCCCTGGAGGCCACCCCCATCCTGACGGGGGTGAAGAGGACCGGCCTGGTCCGGCCGGGAAGCCTCTGAGCGGGGAGGACGCGGCCTCCTCGTACGGGTCAGCTCCGCGCTGGTTCCGCCGTGCGGTGGGAGGCGGCCAGCAGGCCGAGCGGCAGCAGGGCCGCCAGGGCGAAGGCGAAGCCGGTCAGCGACGGGCCCTTCAGGCCCAGGCCGGAGGTCAGGGCGACGCCGCCGAGCCAGGAGCCCGTGGCGATGCCGACCTGGAACGCGGAGGTGGCCAGGGCCATGGGCAGGAACCGGCCGGTTCCGGCGATGCGGACGACCTCGCCCACCACGACGGGGTTGTTGGCGAAGCCGGCTCCGCCGAGCAGCACGACCAGAACCACGGCCACGGCGCTGTCGGTCGCCCACAGGGTGATGGCGCCGAGCAGCGCGCAGGTGAGGGCGGTGGCCGGGATGAGCGTGGCGTAGGGCCGCCGGTCACCGAGGCGCCCGCCGGCCGTGGTGCCGGCCAGGGCGCCGACGCCGTAGCCGAGCAGCGCCAGCGGCACCGCGGCGGTCGCGAGGTGGGCGCGGTCGGTCAGCAGCGGGGCGACGTAGCTGTAGGCGGCCATGATGCCGGCCTGGATGAGCGCGATGGCCAGGTAGACGAGCCACAGGCGCGGATGCTTGAGCGCGGCCGTCTCGGCGCGCAGGGAGGTGTCGGCGCGTGTGGTGTCGGCCGGGATCCGGCGGGCGATCACGAGGGCGGCGGCCACGGCGAGAGCGGCGAGCATCCAGAAGGGGGCCTGCCAGCCGGACAGTTGGCCGGCCGCCGTACCGAGCGGGACGCCGACGATGTTGGCGAGGGTGATGCCGCCGACCATCACGCCCATGGCGCGGGTGCCGGCGGCCGGTCCCGCGGCGGCGGTCGCCACCACCGCGCCCACCGCCCAGAAGGTGCCGTTGCCGAGCGCGGCGGCGAACCGGCCGATGAGCGCGAGGGTCAGGTTCGAGCTGAGCGCGCCGACGACGTGACCCGCGGCGAAGACCAGCAGCGCGGCGACCAGGGCCGAGCGACGCGGCAGGCGCCGGGTCGCCATGGACATCACCGGCGCGCCGATCATCATGCCGACGGCGAAGGCGGTGATCAGCGTCCCGGCGCTGGAGACGCTGACATCGAGGGCGCCGGAGATCTGCGGCAGCAGGCCGGAGACGATGAACTCACTGGTGCCCATGATGAACGCGACGGCACCCAGCAGCCACACCACCGGCGGCAGCTTGGCCTTTCCGCCGGGCGCCGCCGTGCCGCTGTCACCCGTGGGCGGCGCGGCGGACGAGGTGTCCGGCTTCGTGGACGAGGGGGAACTCACTGACGGTCCTTCCAAGAGAGCAAGAGCGGCGGCGCCGGCCCCGGTCGTCCGAAGGGGTTCCGGCGAGGCGGCATACGCGCCGAGTGCGGGCGGGGCCCTTCCGGCCCGCCGCAGTCCACGAAACCAGCCGCCGGGCCCGGCAGGCAGTCACCCTTGTGAGGGGTAACGGCAGGGACCCCCTCCCGCGTCAGCCCTCGGTGTGGGCCTGCGCCGCGGCCTCGTCCTGTGTGGCCGCCCAGCTCGCCAGGAGCTTCAGGGCGTCCGCGGCCGGGGTGCCGGGATCGGCGCTGTACACGGTGATGGACAGCCCCTGGTCGCCGGACAGGTCCAGACTTTCGTGCACCAGCTCCATCCCACCCACCGCCGGGTGGTGGAACCGCTTGGTTCCCTCGGTGAAGACGTGCACGTCGTGCGCCCCCCACAGCGTGCGGAAGGCGTCGCTGCGGGTGGACAGCTCACCGATCAGGTTCGACAGCTCACGGTCGTAGGGGTGCTTGGCGATCTCCACCCGCAGGACCCCGACTCCGTCGCGGGCCACGCGCTCCCAGTCGGGGTAGAGACGGGTGGCGCGGGGGTCGAGGAAGACGAACCGGCAGGTGTTGGCCGGCTCCTGCTCGAACACCTCACC
Organism: Streptomyces canarius; assembly: GCF_014650735.1. Classification (NCBI taxonomy): domain Bacteria; kingdom Bacillati; phylum Actinomycetota; class Actinomycetes; order Kitasatosporales; family Streptomycetaceae; genus Streptomyces; species Streptomyces canarius. The sequence continues at coordinate 48,158 of NZ_BMVN01000026.1, read as the reverse complement.
GAGCAAGGCACGGGCGAGCGGATTCGCGGCCAGGATGTCCATGCGGTTGTTGCGCACGTACGCCGGCTGGTCGTGCAGACCCTCGATGAGGCGCAGCATGCTGGGCCGCACGGTGGCCTTCTTCGGACGACGCCGGACCCGGGCCGGGGTCGCGCTCGCCGCACGGGCCAGGGCGTAGAGGTGGTCCCGTTCGATGTCGTCGAGCCGCAGGGCCTGGGCCAGGCCGTCCAGGACGCTGTCGGAGACTCCGCTGAGATCTCCGCGTTCCAGGCGTGTGTAGTACTCGACGCTCATCCCTGCGAGCATCGCGACCTCGCCCCGGCGCAGCCCGGGCACCCGGCGGTGCCCGTACACCGGCCGACCCCCCAGTTCCGGCGTGATCCTGTCACGACGGGTCCTGAGGAATGCGCTCACTTCGGCCCGATTGTCCATGCCGCCCAGCCTAGGGAGACGGCGCGGGCCCTGGGGGTCCCTGTCAGTACCCCCGTCCGAGGGCCCGCTCGACGCGTTCCAGGTCGCCCCGCGCCGTGGAGCACCGTCCCACAGCCTGCTCAGGAGGGTGCGCGCACCACCCGTCGGGCCAACTGCCGCCCTCGGGGATCAGCTGAGGCACCGGGTCCTCAGGACACGCCGACGGAGCCCGAGCCGCTCCTGCCGTCTTCCGGCCCGGTGAGCCGGGTGGCGAGGCGGTAGGCGACGGTGACGTCGCGGTACTCCTCGCCGGGCACGATCCTGTCGGGCAGGCGGGTTCGGTCGCTGTGGCTCGTCGACTCCCGCTCCCCGGTGCCGGGGAAGCGGACGGCCGTCGTGGGTTCCTCCGCGAATCGGAGACGCTCGGCGTGCACCGTCGACCGGAACGAGATGTCCCACGCCCGGCTCTCCGTTGCCGCGCCCCCCGTTCAGGGCGGCTCCTCCCGCTCCTCGGTGGTGCGGTGGCGACGGGGCCGGAGCGCCGGCTTGCCGTCCTCGGTGCGCGCTCGGCGCGCGCGGGTACCTTCCTGGTCCCGGACGGCCCGGCGCCGGCCCTCCGCGGGCTTGCGCACCGCACCCCGTCCGGCGGACTCGGTGCGATGCGCGGCGCCGCCCGCCGCGTGCGGGACGTCCGCGATGCCGCGTCCGCCGTCCCGCGCCGCCTCGGCCGCCGCTTCCGTCACGCCTGAAGCCGTGTCGGCCACCTTCCCCGTGGCGGCGCCGACCTCCGCCCCGGTCTCGCCGACGACCCGGCTCGCCGCACCGCCGGCCTCCTCCACCACCCGCCCGGCAGCGGTGCCCACGCCCTGAACGGCGCTTGCGGCCCCCTGGCCGATGTCCTGGGCCACCGAGCCGACGCCGTGACCGACGTCCTGTACGGCGGCCCGGGCGCCCAGGCCGACGTCCTGGACCGCCCTTCCGGCCCCCGTACCCAGCTCTCCGACGGCCTGACGGGCTCCGCCACCGACGTCCCGCACCGCGGACCCGACCCCCCGCGCCACCTCACGCAGGATCTCCGGATTGCGGTCGAGCGTGGTCAGCACGCGGTTGATGATCGAGGCGACGTTGTCGAGACGCACCCTGAGCTGAGCCTGCGCCTCCACACCCGAGATGCCCAGGTGCACCCGGCCCAGCGCGACATCGGCGCCCACGTTCAGCTTCACCAGGTCGAGCACCTCGGCTTGCAGCGAGACGTGCGCGCGCAGGTCCTCGACGTCCAGGTCGATCTCGTCGACCTTCAGCACCGGAACGTCGAGGAAGACGTCGGGGTCGGTACCGGCGGCCACCCGCGCGCCGGTTGTCCCGGCGCCGGGGACGGCCACGGCCTCATGAGCCGTGGCGGTGCTGCCGTAGGGCTCCGGCTCGACGTCGTACGGCTCGGGCTCGGTGTACTCGTCGATGTCCTCGGTGATGTCCTGGGCGTCGGGTTCCCCCTCGTACGGGTCACGCTCCCCGGCGGCCCCCTCGTCGTTGTCTGCGTTGCCCTGCGCCACCGCGCCTCCCCGAGTCAGCCGTCACTTTCGTCCCATTTTGTTCCAGCAGGGCGATCGGTGCGCGGCGATCGGCGCGCTGTCAACAGCGCTTCCGTGCGGGCTGCTGTGCCGCCGTCCGCTCCGGTGTTTCCGCTCCCCAGAAGGCGAGCAGTGCGCTGACGACTGCCTCGGGAGCCTCTTCGGCCATGTGGTGTCCGGAGTCGACCGGGGAGCCGTCCAGTCGGCCGGCCGCCCAGGGGCGCCAGACGCCCAGCACGTCGCCGTAGCGGCCGGCCATGTCGTCGCGGGTGGCCCACAGCACCCGCACGGGGGGGGCCGGCAACGGCCCGAAGCACTCATGGCCGAGCAGCCGCACCAGAGCAAGGGCCCCATTTGCCCTATTGTCCTGGAGCGGTGGAGTCATACCCGCCGCCTTCGGGCAGCGGACGCCTTCCTGCCCCACGGCCCGTCCGACGACGTGGCCCTTCTGCTGGCCCGTGTGCACGCGCTGCCCGAGGACCGGATGGCGTCCTGGGAATTCCCGTCCGACCCCGCGGCCGTGGCCCGGGCCAGGGCGCTGACCCGTGCCCAGCTCGCCATCTGGGGCATGTCGGAGCTGGACTTCGACACCGGGCTCGTGGTCAGCGAGCTGGTCACCAACGCCGTGCGGTACGGCGGCCCGGGACCGGTGGGCCTGCGGTCGCTGCGCGACGACTCACTGATCTGCGAGGTCTCCGACGGCAGCAACACCTCTCCTCGGATCAGACGCGCGGCCACGACCGAGGAGGGCGGACGCGGCCTGTTCCTCGTGGCGCAGTTCACCAAGAGCTGGGGTGCCCGCTACATGCCGCAGGGCAAAACGGTGTGGGCCGAGCAGATTCCGCAGCCGGAGCAGCCCGCGCCCGAGACGGACGAGCAAGCACCGCTGGCCATGTTCGACGACCCCGGCTGACCCGCCGCCGGTCGCGGCCGGTCAGTCGGGGACGGAGTCCGGGGTGGCGTAGCTGCGCAGTACCTGGTCCGTTCCGGTGAGCGCCAGCATGCGCCGTACACGTTCGCTGGGTGCGATCAGCGCGAGGCGGGCGCCGGTGCTCCGGGCCGTGCGGTAGACCGCGATCAGGCAGGTGAGCCCGGTGGAGTCCAGGAAGGTGACGTCGGACAGGTCCACGAGCACGCTGTGCCCACCGGTGAGCACCAGGGGTTGCAGGGCGTCGGCGAGGTGTGAGGCGGTGTGCAGGTCGAGGTCGCCCACGACCGTGACGAGGTGACGGCCGGTGCTCAGACGGCGTACGTGCACCCGGAGGGTGTGCGGACGATCACGGGAGGCGGGCCGGTCGCTGTTCATGGCCGCCTCGTTCCGCGGGGGCCCGGGTTCACGGGGTCAGCTCCTGCTGGTGACCGCCGCGCCACTCGGTGAGCAGCACGGTGGCGTCGTCGTCGAGCTTGCCGTCATGGTGTTCCATGATGGCGGCCATCAGCCGGCGCAGGGTCTCGTGCAGGGTGTGCCGGCCGGAGTGGTGACGGCGGATGAAGTCGACGAACCGTTCCTGGCCGAATTCCGTCCCGTACCTGTCGCGGGCTTCGACCACGCCGTCGGTGTACAGCAGCAGGCGGTCTCCGGGTTCGAGCTGCTCGGTGGCCGTGGTGACCGGCAGGCCGAGGTCGGCGCCCATGGGGCCGGCCGGGGGGCAGGCCAGTTCGGTGGTCCAGCGGTTGCCGCGGATCAGGATCGGCAGGTGCTGACCACGGTTGATCCAGGTCAGCCAGCCGCTCGCCATGTCCAGGTCGGCCAGGATGCCGGTGACGTAGCGGCTGGTGCCGAACTGCTCGATCAGCGTCTCCTCCACCAACCGGCTGGTCTCGGTCAGCGAGGCACCCTGGCGGCGGGCGTTGCGGCAGGCGGCCACGGCGACGTTCGCGGTGATCCCGGCGGTGGTGTCGTGGCCCATGGCGTCGAAGACGCCCAGGTGGAGGGTGCTGCCGGCCACCGCGTACTCGAAGGCGTCGCCGCCCACCTGGTAGGCGGGCTCCATCACCGCGCCGACGGTGACGTCGTGACCGGCGTAGGCGGCTGGCGGGGTGAGGTTCCACTGCATCTCCGCGGCCACGTTCATCCGCTCCGTACGCACCAGACGCGCGTAGGAGTCGCTGAAGGACCGCTTGCTCAGCAACAGCAGGGCCGTCATCGACGCCAGGTCGCGCAGGGCTTGGCGGACGGGTTCGTCGTCGCTGGCGGTGTCGGCCCGCAGTACACCCAGGCGTTCCACGCCGTCGGTGATGGCCACCCACCACCGCCGCCCGCCCGGACGGTCACGTGTTCCCTCCCAGCCGGGTTCGGCGAGCATGCCCACGCGCCGGTATGCCTGGCCGGGCAGACTGCCCGAAACGGTGAACTCCTGCCCGCGGTCCCCGGCACCCAGCCCCCGACCGGTGAGCCGGCGCAGCACCGTCTCCCGGATGTCCACCACGAAGAGGGCCACGTCGTGCATGCCTGCCACGGCGGCGTGGTCGGCGATCATCCCCGGAAGCTCTTCGAACGTAGCCGTATGACTGGCCTGCATCAGCCGCAACAGCGACGCCGCGCTGTCGGTCACTGCGCCCCTCTTTCCTGGCCGCTCGGGTCATGCCCATCCTCGGGCACCACACGGGTACCCGCTCCCCGGCAGCACGCGCGGCCCGCGGCAGGCATGCGTGCGCCCGCCCGGATCCGGTGGCTCGGACCGATCACGGGACGGTGGTGTCCGGTGCGCGTGCGGCGCCGGTCAGGGCTTTTGGGCCTGGCCGAGCTGGCGCTGGAGGCTCCCGGTGAGGTGCTCCGCCATGGCTTCCGCGGCGCGCTCGGGCTTGCGGCGCAGTATCGCGCGTACGACACGTTCGTGTTCCGCGAGCGTCGGGTCGTCGGCGTTCCCGGCGCTTCGGATGCGGAAGACATGCAGATGGGAGTGGAGCCGCTCCACCGCGTCGGCGAGCAGCGGACGGTGCGAGGCCACCGCGATGGTGTCGTGGAAGCGCTGGTCCAGAGCGGCGAAGCCGCGGTAGTCCGCGTAGCGCCCCGTCGGCCCCGGGTGGGTCTGCATCTCCTCCACAAGCCGCTCGATGGCGTCGAGTTGCTCCTCGGTGGCGTTGGCGGCGGCGAGGGCCGCCGCTCGCGGTTCCAGGAGGAGCCGCATCTCGAAGAGCTGCTCAAGGCCCTCGCGCGTCAGCAGCTCCGTCGCCCGGTACCCGGACAGCGACCTCTTGACCACGAGTCCGTCGGACTCCAGCCTGGCCAGTGCCTCGCGGACGGGCGTGGGCGAGACTCCGAGAGCACGCGACAGCGCTTCGATCCCCACGCGGGCGCCCGGAGCGATCTCATGGTCCATGACCATGGCCTTGATCTGTTCGTAGACGCTGTCCGAGAGAACCTGGCGACCGGCACGGGCGGATCGGCTGCTCCCGGACTCGGGGAGCCCGGCGGAGGAACTGTCATGCTGTGGCATCCGTTCTCCAGTTCCTGCCGCTCCGGGTTGTCGGGACGATGCAGTTTACCGAGGTGAGCACGTTGTCCGGCCCGGGGTCGGCCGGGTTTCAGGGCATGAGGAACACCTGTTCCACCGAGGCCCGCCCTCCCCCGGTGCCGCCTCCCGCACGCACTGTGCCACGCGCTTCATCCCGCCTTCCTCTCCGTGGTCGCCGGGAGCGCACGGTCGTGGATGATGCGGATGATCCGGCCGCTCATCCGTTCGTAGTCCCCGTCGTTGTCGACCTCGCCACGGACGCGGTGGTCGGCCATGACGAGGACACGGTCCGCCAGCGTGATCATCTCGGTCAGGTCGCTGCTGATCAGCAGGATCGGCAGACCTTCGCGGGCCAGCTCCCACAGGAGCCGGTGGAAGGCGTGCTTGGTGCGCACGTCGACGCCCACGGTCGGTTCGTCGACGATCAGCAGGCGGGTGTCGGCCGCGAGCCACTTCGCCAGACTCACCTTCTGCTGGTTGCCGCCTGACAGTTCACCCGCGTTCTGCTCAAGGCCCGAGATGCGGATGCCGAGCCGGTCGACCAAGTCCTGTGCCGCATTCCGCTCCTCGGCAGCGGGAACGTACCCGAGGGCCTTGGCCAGCTTCCTCCACACCGTGACCGTGATGTTCCGGTGGATGGGCTGTTCGAGGAAGACGCCCTCTTCCTTGCGGTTCTCCGTCAGGTAGCCGATCCCGAACTCGTGCAGCGCCTGGCGGGGCGAGGCGATCCGGACCGGGGTGCCGTGCATCCTGATCTCACCGGCGGTGATCCGGTCGAGGCCCAGTACGGCTTTGACCAGTTCGCTGCGCCCGGCGCCGACGAGGCCGTAGAGACCGACGATCTCGCCGGGGCGCACCTCCAGGGAGACGTCCCGGTGGCCGTCGGCGGTGGAGACGCCGTCGAGCGCGAGGACCGGGGCGGCCGTACGGTCCGGGGCGCGTGGCGGCATCTCGGTCGCCGTGTGCGCGCGTCCCACCATCAGGTTCACGATGTCGTCGTGGGTGTGGCCGGCGAGCGGAGAGGACTCCAGCACGGACCGGCCGTCGCGCAGCACGGTGACGGTGTCGCAGAGGGCGAAGACCTCTTCCAGTTTGTGGCTGACGAAGACGACGCACGTGCCACGGGCCGTCAGCCGCCGGACGACACCGAAGAGGCGATCGGCCTCCCGCGGGGACAACGACGCGGTCGGCTCGTCGAGCAGCAGCACCCGGCTCTCGGTGTAGAGCGCCTTCGCGATCTCCACCAACTGCTGCTGGGCCACCGACAGTTCGCGTACCGGCCGGAGCGGGTCCAGGTCCAGGTCCAGCTCGGCCAGGCAGCGCAGGGCGGGCGTGCTCATGGCCCCGCGGTCGACGAACCCACGGCGCGCGGGAGGGCTTTGCAGGGTGATGTTCTCCGCCACCGAGAAGTCGGGTATGAGGTTGCGTTCCTGGTGGACGACGCCGATGCCGGTGCGGGTGGCCTCCAGCGGCGAGCGCAGGCGGACCCCTTCGCCGCGCCAGGTGAGCCGGCCGCCGTCGGGCGCGTGGACGCCGGTCAGGACCTTGATGAGCGTGGACTTGCCCGCACCGTTCTCGCCCAGCAGCGCGTGTACGGATCCGGCCGTCAGGCGCAGTCCGACGCCGTCCAGGGCCCGTACTCCGGGGAAGACCTTGACGATCTCCCGGCCTTCGAGAAGGACGTCGTTCACTGCCCACCTCCCGCGTTCGGCAGGGCGGCGTCGGCCGTCGGTCCCCGGCCGGCCGGTGCCGGCGGGGTACGACCGTGCGCCTTCCCCTTCTTCTCCAGATGCGTCTGGTGGACGCGGCCACCGACCACCGTGCCGAGCACGACCAGGCCGATGAGGAAGTTCACCCAGCTCGGGTCGAGCGAGAACTGGGCGCGCGCGGCGTCGATGAGCCGCATCACGAACGCCGCCAGCACCGTGCCGAACACCGCGACGGAGCCCCCGCCGAGCCCGACGCCGCCGATGATCGGGGCGGCGAAGCTCGGCAGCAGCCAGTCGCCGCCCACGCTGCGGTTGACGCCGGGCAGTGACGCCGTCGCGGTCACGGCGGCGACGCCGACCAGGAGGCCGGACAGGGTGTGCGCGAGCACGATCTGCCGGTCGGTGGAGATGCCGGACAGCCTTGCCGCCAGCGGGTTGCCGCCTGCCGCGAGGAGCCGTCGTCCGGCGGTCGCGCGGTACAGGAACACGGCCAGCAGGGCCGCCACGGCCAGTGCGGTGAGGAACACCAGCGGGAGGTTCAGCGGGGCCGCCCGGCCGAGCGCCTTGAGGGCCGGTGAGTAGCCGTCGACGGTACGTGTGCCGGCCAGCCGGTACTGCGCCCCCAGCAGGATGGTCATCACGCCGAGCGTGACGATGAAGCCGTTGATCCGGGTGGCCACGATGAAGACACCGGTCACCAGACCGACCAGCATCGCCGTGAGGACGCCGGCCGCCACCGCGATGGGTGCCGGGACGCCGCCGTCCGCCATCAGGACGCCCATCAGACAGGCCGTGCAGCCTCCCAGGGCGCCGACGGCGAGGTTGAGCTGTCCGACGCACAGGGCGACCATCTGGGCCAGCCCGATGAGGACCGGCGTGGCCAGGTACTGGAGGAAGGTCCGTACCGAGGGTCCTTGGAAGAACTCGCCCGACGAGGCGATCCCCAGGGCCAGGTAGCCGCCCAGCGTGACGCACAGCAGGGTCATGGTCGTGGAGCGGGAGAAGCGGCGCAGGGCCGCGGAGGTCCGGGCTCCGTACTCGGTGATCGTGATCACGTGGAGCGCACCACCTTGCGGTAGGACACGACGGCGCGCACCCGGTCGGCCGACAGGGCCAGCAGGAGGACGCAGCCGAGGTAGATGTTCAGGCTCTCCAGGCCGACGCCGAGCAGGTCCAGGCCCTTGCGGATGACCGCGACGAGGGAGGTGCCCAGCAGCGCTCCGACCACGCAGACGACCCCGCCGGTGAGAAGGGTGCCGCCGAGGACCGAGCCGAGGAACGAGGGCAGCATGAAGTCGTCGCCGATGGAGGCGCGGAACGTGCCGGTGCTGACAGCGGCCATGAATCCGGCGAGCGCGGCGAGCAGTCCGGACAGGCTGTGCGCGAGGATCACGCGGCGGCCCGTGGGGATGCCCGACAACTCCGCCGCCTTCGGGTTGGCCCCCGTCAGCAGCAGCTCCCGGCCCATCCGGGTGCGGGTGTACAGGAAGCCGAGGCCGACCAGTGCCAGCACCGTGAACTGCGCCATCTGCGGCACGGCCGGGGATCCGCAGACGCGACCGACGCAGATGTCGGCGAGTGAGGCGGAGCGCAGGTCCAGGAGCCCGCCGGGCCGCGTGGTGAAGGCCGCGTTCTCGGTCAGCGCCGAGTAGAGCAGGGAGACCAGTCCCATCAGCGCGAAGTCCATGGCCAGGGTGACCACGAAGGAGCTCACACCGGTCCGGGCGATGATCCAGCCCGTCAGGCCGCCGATGACGGCTCCGGCGAACAGGCAGACCAGGAGGCCGAGTTGGAGCGGAAGGTGGAGCCGGTCGTAGCCGAGGCCGGCGAAGAGGGCGCCGAAGGCCGCCATCCGGCCGACGGCGAGGTTCATGTGTCCCACGGACAGGACGGCCAGCTGGGCGAGCGCCACCACGGTCAGCGTCGAGATCTCCCGCAGCAGGGGGAACAGCACGAGCCGCTGATCGAGGAACGCCGGCCGCAGGGCGCCGAACAGCGCGGCGAGGGCGACGGTGAGCACCAGGAGCCCGAGCCGCTGGTCCACCCAGAACGGCAGCCGCCGCGGGGGGCGCTGTGCGCCGGCCGCCTCGCCGGTCTCGTGTTCCGGTGCCGTGACGGGTGTCCTCATGCCACCCTCCTGTCGTCGATGGCGTCCATGTCCCAGTCGATCCCGATCCCCGGCACGTCCGGTGCCACCGCCCGTCCGTCACGGACCGTCAGCTCGGTGCGGGTCACCGCCCTCAACTGCGGGATGTACTCGACGAACATGCCGTTGGGCACCGCGGCGGCCAGGCTCACGTGCAGTTCCATCAGGAAGTGCGGGCAGACCATGGCGTTGTGGCTCTCCGCCGTGTGCGCGACCTTCAGCCACGGGGTGATGCCGCCGACGCGCGCGGCGTCGACCTGCACGACAGAGGCGGCGCCCGACTCCAGGTAGGTGCGGAACTGCATGGCGGAGTACAGGGATTCACCGACGGCGAGGGGGATTCTCGTCGCGGCGGCCAGGCGGGCGTGTCCGCTGACGTCGTCGGCCGGGAGGGGCTCCTCGAACCAGTACGGTCCGTAGGGCTCAAGGGCAGCCGCGAGGTGGAGGGCCGACGAGATGGTCTGTGACTGGTTGGCGTCGGTCATGATGTGCATGGACGGGCCGACCGCCTCGCGGACGGCGCGCAGCCGCTCGGCGTCCTCGGCCACGTGCGGCTTCCCCACCTTGATCTTGACGCCCGCCCATCCGGCCCGCTGGGCCGCGCGGGCCGAACGGACCAGGTCGTCGGTACTCAGGTGGAGCCAGCCGCCCTCGGTGTCGTAGAGCGGGACCTCCTGGCGGTGGCCGCCGGCCAGCCGCCACAGCGGTTCACCGGCGCGCTTGCACCGCAGGTCCCACAGGGCGGTGTCCACGGCGGCGAGGGCCAGGGAGGTGATGGCCCCGGTGGTGGTGGCCCGTGTCGTGGCGAACAGCCGCTGCCACAACGCCTCGACGTTACGGGCGTCCGCTCCGACGAGGAGGGGCAGCAGGTGCTCCCGGAGCAGGGCCAGGACGGATGATCCGCCGGTGCCGATCGTGTAGGCGTAGCCGGTTCCGCAAAGGCCGTCCCCGGTGGTGATCCGGACGAGGATCGTCTCCTGCTTGACGAAGGCCTGCACGGCGTCCGTGCGGTCCTTCTCCACCGCGATGTCGGCGAGCAGCGCGGTCGCGGTCGTGATGGTGGTCATCGGGCGGGGTCCGCTTTCCGTAGGGCCGTCGGTGGTCACTCGCAGACGAGGAGCGTGTCCGCGAACTCCTTCTTGAGCTGCTCGGTCTTCGATTTCCTGGCCGCGTCGTAGGTGGCCGCGTTCGCCTTCGTGACCACGAACGAACCGGAGTCGATGGTCTGGCCCGGGTGGCGCATGGCGCACTGCTTCGTCTGCAACAGCGCCAGCGCCCACGTGCCCACCTCGGCCTGTCCCACGGGGTTCTGCACGACGGTCGCGGCGACCGAGCCGTCCTTGATCGCGCCGAGGATCTTGGCGTCGTCGTCGATGGCGACGACCTTGGCGGCGGACCCGGAACTCTTCACCGCGTCGGCGGCGGCGACGGCGGGGTTGTAGGCGGTGGTGACGATGCCCTGGATCCGGTCGCCCTTGGCCGCGAGCAGGTCGGAGACCGCCTTCTGCGCGGTTTGCAGGTCCTTGTCGACGTCGGTGATGGTCTGCAACAGCCTGACCTTGCCGCCGGACTCCTTCACCGCCTTGGCCACGCCCTTGATGCGCAGCTGTGTGTTGGCGTCCACGTTGTTGCCGGTGAGGTGGACGAGCGTGCCCTTGCCGCCCATTGCGTCGATCGCGGCCCTGGCCGCCTTGTAGGCGGCGACCTCCACGTCCGTGGACAGGCAGAAGTCGGCCTTGTCGGTGGGGCCGGCCGGGCAGGAGGCGAGCGAGGCCACGGCGAAACCCTGTGTCCTGAGGTCCTCGAAGGTGGTGTTGATGTCGGTGGGCGACACCCCGAAGACCCCGAACGCGTTGTATCCGCGGGCCGCGAGCGTGGAGAGCAGGTTGTCCTGCTTCTGCTGGTCCCACTCGGCGGTCTCGTCGAAGGTCACGTCCCCGAGGCCGTACTCCTTCTTCGCTGCGGCGCCCGCGGCTTTCCAGGGCTGGAAGTACGGGTGGGCGCCGCCGGGCACGAGGGCCACCTTGACGCCCGACCCGTCGGCCAACTCGGCGCTGCCGGTGCCGGACTTGCCCGTTGCGGGGGGCCGGGCGCCGGTGTCGGCGCCGGAGTTCTTGATGGTGCAGGCCGCCGGGGCCGCCAAGAGCACGGCGACGGCAACCCCTGAGAGGACGGAACGGGTCGGGGGACGCATCTCCACCACTCCCATGAATCAAATAGGAAATCGGTACGGCGATGCTTGGCCACCCGACGCTGCGCGTCAACCCCTCGGACCGCACAATCGCTGCCGACCTGCTCGAAGAAGCGGACAGGTCCGGCTGCGGCGGTCCATCGATCGGTCATCGTCACGTCGGACCGAATCAAAACCCTATAGGAATCGTCACGTCAGCGGCGGGCTCCGGGTTCTGCCGGGAACGGCCGAGATGCTGCCGCCGTCATCGGACCCGAGTCCTTCGATCCGCCGTCAGAATCCGTGTGCAGCATGCCGTTTCAGAGGTTCATCGCCCCTCCGGTAAGCACTTCTGAAGAAGTACGGTTTTTTCATTGACAGCGGAAAAGAGTCACGCCTAGGTTTCCGGCCATGCGCCCGACCTCCCCCCGTGAGTCGGTCCCCACGATGACTCCGGCCGCTTCCCTGGTCTTCACCACACTGCTCTCCCACGGCCCGCTCACCCGGGCCGAGGTCGCGCGGCGGACCAGCCTCTCCGCCGCCGCCGTCACCAAGGCGGTCCGTCCGCTGATGGAACTCGGCTATCTGGTCGAGGGGGTGGACGAAGAGGCGCCGCCCGCCGTGGGACGCCCGGCCAGCCTGGTGTGGGTGGACGGCGGGAAGGCGCTGTTCATCGGGCTCAAGGTGACGGGCGACGAGATCATCGCCGTACTGGCCGACCTGTGTTGTCGTATCCGGATGTCCCGGCACGTACACCTCACGGGCCGCGAGCCGGAGGCGGTACTCCCCGCGATCATCGCGCTGGTACAGGAGTTGCTCACCGAAGCCGTCGGATTCGGCGTGCGGGTGCGGGGGCTGGGCATCGCGATCTCGGGGGACGTGGACCGGGCCGAGGGGGTGGTCCGTTACTCGCCCTTCCTGGAGTGGCGGGACGTGCCGCTCGCCGAACTCACCGCCGCCGCGACCGGGTTGCCGGTCACGGTCGACAACGACGTGCGGGCGCTCACGGTCGCCGAGCACTGGTTCGGGGCCGGAGTCGGACTCTCGCACTTCGCCCTGGTGACCGTGGGCGCCGGCATCGGCTGTGGCCTGGTGGTGCACGGACGGGTGGTGTCGGGCGCGCACGGCGTGGCCGGCGAGATCGGGCATCTGTCCCTCGACCCGCTCGGCCCGCGGTGCCACTGCGGCAACCGGGGATGCGTGGAGGCGATCGCGGCGGACCCCGCGATCGTCCGCGCGGTGCGCGCGGCCACCGGCAAGCAGGTGACCGACACCGCCGAGGCGCTGGATCTGGCCCACCGGGAGGACCCCGGTGCCCGAGCGGTCTACGCACGGGCCGGCGAGGCCATCGGCAAGGCGATCGGCTCCCTGGTGAACATCCTCGGTCCCGAGCGGGTGATCATCTCCGGGGAGGGCCTGGCCGCCTACGACCTCTTCGCCGAGGGCATCCGGAACGCGTTCGCCGCGTCCGCCTTCGGTACCGCCGCACGCTGTGACGTGGTGACACGTCCGCTCCCCTTCGAGGAGTGGGCCCGCGGGGCCGCGGCCACCGCGATCCAGTCCTTCATGGGATCGGACACGTACGAGGAGCAGACCATGACGCTGCACAGCCGCGGTCCGTAGGCCGCCGACGCGTCCCGCCGCCGGACGGCCCCCAGGCGCTGTCCGGCGCCGGGGCCGCCACGAGCCCGGCGCCGCCCGCACCCGCCGACGGCGGCGCGCGGCCCGACGCGAAGACGGTTCCCCTCCCCACGTTCGTCGGGTCAGGTGCGCCCATGACCGCGACCCCCTGCTCTCCTGGTGCGCCGCACGCCACGGCGACGGCGCACCAGCGGGCTCCATCGGCTCGGGCACGGACCGAGCCGCCGTTCCGACGCCCTGGCGGCCGGCCGCTCGGCCGCCTCCCCGGCGTCCCGCCCGGTACCGCACCCGTCCCCCACCGGGTACCACCGCACGATTCCGCTCACCCCACCCCCAGGAGGCGACCCATGCGGTCATCCCCGTCCACAGCCCTGCGCGGAACCCGCCCCGGCTTCCCGCGCCGTACCCTCAGAGCGACGCTGGTGCTGGCCGTCACGGCCGGACTCGCCACAGCGGTCCCGGCCGTCGACCAGGCCATGGCCGCCACCGCCAAGTCCACGGCCAAGTCCACGGCCACGGCCACGGCCACGGCCGCCGATTCCGCTTCGACGACGGCCGATGCCACGTCCGGTCTCGCGGCCAAGCCCTACATGGGCTGGTCGAGCTGGAGCATGCAGTCCTCCCAGTACCCGGGGCTGAATCCGGACGGCAGCTACAGCTACCTCACCGAGGCCAACGTGCTGAAGCAGGCGGACGCCTTGGCCGCCACGCTGAAGAAGTACGGCTACGAGTACGTCAACATCGACGCCGGCTGGTGGATGGACCAGAACTGGACGTCCGAGTTCGACCAGTACGGCCGGCAGACGCCCGACCCGGTCCGGTTCCCGCACGGGATGAAGTCCGTCGCCGACCACATCCACGCCAAGGGCCTCAAGGCCGGCATCTACCTGCCCGTCGGCCTGGAGAAGGGGGCGTACGGCGAGGGCAAGGTGCCGATCCGCAACGCCCCCGGCTGCACCACCGCGGACGTGGTCTACCCCGACCTGCGCACCACCAACGGCTGGGACAGCGCCTACAAGCTGGACTTCGACAACCCCTGCGCGCAGAAGTACATCGACTCGCAGGCACAGATGCTCGCGGACTGGGGCTACGACTTCCTGAAGCTCGACGGCGTGGGTCCCGGCTCGTTCAAGTCCGGAGACAACTACGACAACGTCCCGGACGTCGCCGCCTGGCACAAGGCCATCGGTGACACCGGACGCCCGATGCACCTGGAACTGTCCTGGTCGCTCGACATCGGCCACGCCGCCGACTGGAAGAAGTACTCCAACGGCTGGCGCATCGACACCGATGTGGAGTGCTACTGCAAGACCCTGGTCACCTGGGAGAACTCGGTCAACGACCGGTGGAACGACGCCCCCGCCTGGAGCGGCAAGGCAGGCCCGGGAGGCTGGAACGATCTCGACGCGATCGACGTCGGCAACGGGGAGATGGACGGCCTCACCCCTGCCGAGCGGCAGAGCTACATGACCCTGTGGGCCATCAACAAGTCGCCCCTGTACACCGGGGACGACCTCACCAGACTGGACGACTACGGCCTCTCCCTGCTGACCAACCAGGAGGTCATCGCCGTCGACCAGAGCGACTCGCCGGTGGCACGCCCGGTCACGCCGATGGGCGACCAGCAGGTCTGGGGGACCAGGAACGCGGACGGCAGCTACACCGTCGCCCTGTTCAACCTCGGCGACTCCTCGGCCTCCGTCACCGCTGACTGGGCGTCGTTCGGCTTCACCGGCGCGGCCTCCGTACGCGACCTGTGGAGGCACCAGAACCTCGGGACGTACAAGAACAGGATCAGCGCGACGCTGCCCGCGCACGGCTCACGGCTGTTCACCGTCAAGCCGGGCGGCACCTCGCCGGCGACCATCCGCTACGAGGCCGAGTCCGGGAACAACACCCTGACCGGCAACGCCTCCCTCGCCTCGTGCGACTCCTGCTCCGGCGGCAAGAAGGTCGGCAACCTCTACCTCGACAGCAGGTTGCAGTTCAACGACATCACGGTGAAGAAGGACGGCATCTACACCATCAACGTCGGCTACGTCAGCGGTGACCCCCGGTCGGTGACCGTCTACTCCAACAGCGGCAACGGCACCCGTCTGAAGTTCCCCTCCACGGGTGACTGGAGCACGGTCCAGACCGTCAGCGTCCAGCTGGCCCTGAAGGCGGGCTCCAACAGCATCACGTTCGACAGCGGCTGGGACTACTCCCCCGACATCGACAGGGTCGACGTCCCCAAGACCGCCTGACGCACAGGTGGGCCCGGTGACCGTTCCGGGCCCACCGCCTCGCACCACACCCGACGGCCCCGCATCCGTCGTTCCCGCATGCGCCGTTCCCCGGACATGGAGTGCACCACGTGGACACCCAGCACACCGATTCGCGCGAAAACCGTCCCAGCCGCAGAGGCTTCCTCTCCCTCGCCGCCACCGCCGGCATGGCCGCCGCGCTCGGCGGTCTGCCGAGCTTCACCGCGTCGGCGGCCCCTTCCCGCCCCACCTCCTCACCCATGCTGTCCGCCGCCGCCGCCACGAAGAACCAACTGTGGTGGCGGGCCCCTGGCTCCTCCACCTCGATGATCCAGCAGGGCCTGCCGGTCGGGAACGGGCGCCTCGGAGCGCTCGTGAGCAACGACCCCTCCAGCGAACTGCTGACGATCACCGACGCCACCCTGTGGACCGGTGGCGCCAACGACACCCTCCAGGACGACGGCCAGTTCCCCTACGGACGGGACGACTTCGGCTCCCTGACCCTGCTGGCCGAGCTCACGGTCGACATCCCCGGTCACGACCTGGGCTCCGTCGACAACTACCGCCGCACCCTGGACCTGGCCCAGGGTTTCGTCAGCGCGTCCTACGACCTGTCCGGCGTCACCTACCAGCGGCAGATCTTCGCCAGCCGCCCCGACGACGTCATCGTCGTGTACTTCTCCCAGCTCGGCGGCGGCACCTACACCGGCACCGTCACACTGGCCGGCACCCACGGCGAGCGCACCACCGCGGCCGGCCCGGAGCGCTACGCCTCGTTCGGGGCCTCCCTCGCCAACGGCCTGAAGTACGGCGCCGCCGTCACGGCGACCAGCAGCACCGGCACGGTGACCGTCAGCGGTACGTCCATCTCGTTCCGCGGCTGCCAGGACCTCACCGTCGTGGTCAGCGGCGGCACGAACTACGCGCCCGACGCGGCGAGCGGGTTCCGCGACCCGGCCCTGGACCCGGAGCGTCTGGCGCGCACCAAGGTCAAGGACGCGGCCGGCCACTCCGCGAGCACCCTGCTGCACACCCACGTCGCGGACTTCCGCCCGGTGTTCGAGCAACTGGCCGTCGACCTCGGCACCTCGTCCACCGCACAGCGCAAGCTGGACACCTGGCAACGGATACAGGCCCGCTACCGGGACAACGTCCCGGACCCGGAACTGGAGGCGGCCTACCTCCAGTACGGGCGCTACCTGATGATCTCGGGGTCACGGGGCGTGCTGCCGATGGGTCTCCAGGGCCCGTGGCTGGACGGCAACGACCCGGACTGGATGGGCGACTACCACACCGACATCAATGTCCAGATGAACTACTGGCTGGCCGATCGCGCCGGTCTGTCGGACTGCTTCGACACCTTCACGGACTACTGCCTCGCGCAACTGCCCTCGTGGACGGACGTCACGCGGCGGCTCTTCAACAGTCCGACCAACAGGTACCGCAACTCCAGCGGGAAGATAGCCGGCTGGACCGTGGCCATCTCCACCAACCCCTACGGCGGAGGCGGCTGGTGGTGGCACCCGGCCGGCAACGCCTGGCTCTGCCAGAACCTGTTCGAACACTACGAGTACACCCAGGACCGCGCCCACCTGGAGAAGATCTACCCCCTGCTCAAGGGCGCCGTGGAGTTCTGGGAGGCCCGCCTCATCACCACGACCGTCACCGACGCCTCCGGCTCCTCACGCGAGGTCCTCATCGCCGACAGCGACTGGTCCCCCGAGCAGGGCCCGCTCGACGCCAAGGGCATCACCTACGCCCAGGAACTGGTGTGGAACCTCTTCGGCGACTACCGCACCGCGACCCGGGTGCTCGGCAGGGACACCTCCTACGCCGACACCGTCGACGGACTGCGCCAACGCCTGTACCTGCCCGTGGTCAGCCCGAAGACCGGCTGGCTGGAGGAGTGGATGTCGCCCGACGACCTGGGCGAGACCACGCACCGGCACCTGTCCCCGCTCGTCGGTCTCTTCCCGGGCGACCGGATCCGCCCGGACGAGTCCACCCCGAAGGACATCCTCGCCGGCGCGACCGCCCTGCTGACCGCGCGCGGCATGAACAGCTACGGCTGGGCCAACGCCTGGCGCAGCCTGTGCTGGGCCCGGCTGAAGAACGCGGAGAAGGCCTACCAACTCGTCGTCAACAACCTGAAGCCGTCGGCGGGTGGCAGCAACGGCACCGCGCCGAACCTCTTCGACATCATGGACATGGGGCAGGGCCGCGGCATCTTCCAGATCGACGCGAACTTCGGCACGCCCTCCGCGATGATCGAGATGCTGGTCTACTCGCGGCCGGGCCACGTGGAGTTGCTGCCCGCACTGCCCGCCGCGTGGGCGGCGTCCGGCTCGGTGTCCGGAGTCGGCGTGCGGGGCGGCTTCGTCGCCGACCTCAAGTGGAAGAACGGCAAGGTCACCCAGGTGACGTTGAAGAGCGTCGGCGGTCGTGACACGACCGTGTTCGCGGGCGGCACTTCGCGGAGGGTCAGCCTCAAGCCGGGTGGATCCGTCACGTTGAGCAACCTCGGCTGAGGTCACGCTGGGCGAGCCCGGCTGAGGCCGGTGCCGCACCCCACGAACACCCCGAGCCAACCCCCGATGACCCGTCATCAGCGGGCCGCCCCGCCGTGCGGAATCCGTCCGTCTTCGGCGGGGGCGGGACCGGGCCGGACTCCCCGCGGAGCCGGCCCGCCGCGGATGACGCGGAGAGTGGAGAGAACAACGATGTCCCCGGAAAAGGAAGGCACGGCGGCGGATCGCCGACCGCGTCGCAGATCCCTGCTGTCCGTGTTCGGCGCCGTGACCGGGATGATCCTCACGGTCGTTCCGTTGAGCACCGCGCATGCGGCGAGCGCCGCCACATCGTCCTCACAGAGCAAGGGCACCCGGGTCAGCGCCTGGTCGCCCAGCATGACGACCGGCGGCCCGTCCTTCGACAACCAGACCATACGGATGGTGGTGCACAGCAGCGTCGCGGGTTCGGGCGTACGCATCACCCTGTCGAACCGCTACAGCACCACGCCGCTCGATGTCAGCACCGTCGACGTGGCCGTGCAGGCGAGCGGCGGGGAGGCGACGCGCGGCACCACCCGGAACGTCACCTTCGGCAGCTCGCGCCACGTCACGATCCCCGTCGGCGAAGAGGTGGTCAGCGACGTCGTCCCGATCTCGGTCGGTGCCGGCGAGAACCTGCTCGTCAGCCTCTACGTCCCCGGCGCGACGGGGATGTCGACCTGGCACTCCGACGCGTTCGACACCACGTACATAGCCTCCGGCAACCACGCCGGTGACGACAGCGCCGCCGCGTTCGGCACCACCACGACCTCCTGGTACTACCTGGCGGGGATGGACGTCCTGTCACCGTCCGCGAGGGGCACCGTCGTCGCCTTCGGCGACTCCATCACGGACGGCTACCACTCCTCGACCGGCACCTACACCCGGTGGCCCGACTTCCTCGGACGCCGGCTGGGCTCCGGACCGGGGCCGCAGAAACTGAGTGTCGTCGACGCCGGTATCGGCGGCAATCGCGTTCTCACCGACGTCCCGAACCTGTGGCAGGGGGTCAGCGCTCTCAAGCGCTTCGGCCACGACGCCCTCGGCCAGCAAGGCGTCAAGGACGTCATCCTCTTCGAAGGCATCAACGACATCGGCAACAACGCGGGCCCCGACGGCCGGCCACTGACCGCGCAGGACCTGATCGACGGCTACCGCACCCTGATCGACGAGGCACACGCCGCCCACGTCGACATCATCGGCGCGACGCTGATGCCCGACCAGGGGAACGGGTACTACACGCCCGACGCCGAGAAGATCCGCCAGAGCGTCAACCAGTGGATCCGCACCAGCGGTGCCTTCGACGGGGTCATCGACTTCGACCAGGCCATGCGTGACCCCGCGAACCCGGCGGCGCTCAACCCGGCCTACGACTCGGGCGACCACATCCACCCCGACGACGAGGGGATGAAGGCGATGGCCGACGCGATCGACCTGCGGCTCCTGCGCTCCTGACACGGGTGGGTGCCGCTCGCGGAGGAGGACACCGGATCCTCGTCTCAGGTGGGCCGGCTTGGTCCTGATGGACGGGCAGGAGGACGTGGTTCCCTGTTCTCCCGAGCCCAGGCCCCGAGGAGCAGCCCATGACCAGCGCGCCCGTCCCCTTCCAGGTGTACGAGGCAGGAACCTACCTGCACGGTACGAAGGCGGCCCTTGTACCCGGGGATCTGCTGATCCCCGGGTACGCGTCCAACTTCGAGGAAGGGCGCACCTCCCGGCACGTCTACGTGTCCGAGACCCTGGATGCCGCCGCCTGGGGCGCCGAACTCGCAGCCGGCGACGGGCCGGGGCGGATCTACGTGGTGGAGCCGACCGGCGATCTGGAGGACGATCCCAACGTCACCGACCGGAAGTTCCCGGGCAACCCCACCCGCTCCTATCGCACCCGCGAGCCCGTGCGCGTCGTGTCGGAGCTCAAGGACTGGGTCGGGCACTCCCCCGAGCAGATCGAGGCCATGGTCAACGGGCTGGCCGACCTTCGCCGCCGCGGCACCGCCACGATCCTGGACTGACCAGGGCCGCCCGAACCCCGCAAGCCGTGTCACCGGTCCGGGCCTCCTCCCGCGCGGCGCCCCGTCAGGCGGAAGCCGGCCGCTGCGGATCCGGCAGGTCCGGATCGAGGTCCGGGTGGCGGGGTGGGCCGCTCAGCGCGCACCGTACGTCCACCACACCGGCCACGGTCCGTGCCAGGGCGCCGGCCAGGGGAACGAGTGCCGTCTCGGGGGTCCTGCCGGTGAGAGTGACCACACCGTCGCGCACCTCGACCCGGACCGCCTCCGCGTACGGGCCGAAGTGCCGTGCGACGACCTCGCGCCGGACGTCCTCGGCGATGCCCTGGTCGTCCCGCAGGAAGACCTCCAGCAGGTCGGACCGGCTGACGATGCCCTTCAGCATGCCCGCGTGGTCGACGACCGGCAGCCGCTTGACCTTGCCCCGCGCCATGATGCGCGCCGCCTGGGCGAGGCCGGCGTCGGGCGGCACCGTGACGGCCGGGGCGGTCATCAGCTCCCCCGCGGTCGCCGCGTCCGCCTTGCGGAACCCGGTGAGGTCCCGGGCCCGCCCGTACCAGCCGAGGCCGCCCCCGCCGTACTCCTGCTTGCGCAGCAGATCGGCCTCGGAGACCACGCCGACGACACGTCCGGCGTCGTCCAGCACGGGGAGGGCGCTGACCCGCCACTCCCGCATGGTCCGCACGATGTCCTTGAACGCAGCCCCCGTGCGCAGGGCCACGACCCTGCGCGTCATCACGTCGCTCACGACGCTGGGAATACCGGTCATGGCGTCCTCCAGGGGCCGAGTACCGGTCTGCGACATCTCCAGGCTGCGGTGACGCGGCCTTCCGGGGCATGGGCCGAACGGCCCGTCCGGGGGGACCTTCGTCCGCTCGCCCCGGGGATCGCCGGTCCGACCCGCTCGGCTGCCGGTGCCGCCAGGACCTGTCCCCGGCGTCGAAGCGAGTGCCCGCAGGTGCGAGGGACGTCCGACCCCTGTCCGAGAGCCGACCGGCACTGGAGAGGAGGCATCTGGTGGACGACCGTGAGAACAGGAACGGCACCGGTCCCCCGCGCCGCCGATCCGCCCGTACCGCACCCCGGCACCCACCGGCCGGCCCGAAGTCGGCGGGAAGCCGGTCGCCCGTCCAGGAGAAGCAGGCCATGACCCGTGATCACGCCCCCGTGCACCGACGCGTCGACCTCGGCCCCGCCGAGGCGCTGCGGCTGCTGGGCAGCGTGTCGCTGGGAAGGCTCGTCTTCACCCGGCACGCCCTGCCCACGGTCCGTCCGGTCGACCACGTCCTGGACGACGGGGACATCGTCATCCGCACCCACGAGGGCACGGCCCTGACATCCCACGCCGAGGGGGCGGCCGGTCCGGGCGTGGTCGTCGCCTACGAGGCCGACGTCATCGACCCGGACACCCACCTCGGCTGGAGCGTGGTCGTCACGGGGTACGCCCGCCTGGTGACCGATCCGGCGGAACTGGCCCGTATCCGGGCGATGTTGCGGCCCTGGGCACCCGCGGACGGCCTGGACCAGGCGGTCCGCATCCACCCCGAGCTGGTCGCGGGTGTCCGCCTGACGGACCTGACGGGGCAGGGCGGGACGGTGACGGCACTCGGCTGACGACTGTCGCGCACGGCGCGGTCACGGGGGTGTGGGTACGGCCACCTGCGCGTGCTGCTCCACGCCGAGCACCACCTTCAGCGCACCGGTCTCGCCGGCCCGGGAGAAGACGTCGTACGCCTCTTCCATGTGGTGCAACGGGAAGGTGTGGGTGACGAGTTGCCCGGTCGGCAGCCGGCCGGCGGCGGCCATCCGCAGCAGGGTGGGGGTGGAGTAGGTGTCCACCAGGCCGGTCGTGATCGTCACGTTCTTGCTCCACAGGTCTTCGAGGTGCAGCGTGGCCGGCCTGCCGTGCACGCCGACATTGGCCACGTGCCCGCCGGGGCGGACCATCCGGGTGCACATCTCGAAGCTCTCCGGCACGCCGACCGCTTCGATCACCACGTCCGCGCCGAGGCCGTCGGTCAGGTCGGCGACCAGCTGGCCGGGAGCCTCGTGGACGTCGGCGATCGCGTCGGCGCCCAGCCGATGGGCTGCTTCCAGCCTGGCCGGGGTCAGGTCGACGGCGATGATCCGCTCCGGTGCGAAGAGGCGTGCCGTGGCGATGGCCGCGAGTCCGATGGGACCGGCGCCGACGATGGCCACGGTGTCGCCGGGGCGCACGTGTCCGTTGAGAACGCCGACCTCGTAGGCGGTCGGGAAGATGTCGGCGAGCAGGACGGCGTCCTCGCCGCGCACGGTGGCGGACAGCGCGTGGACGGACAGGTCGGCGTGGGGCACCCGGACGTACTCGGCCTGGGTGCCGTCCACGAGGTGGCCGAGGATCCAGCCTCCGCCGCCCCGGCACTGGCCGTAGGCGCTCTCCCGGCAGAACCGGCACCGGCCGCACGAGGTGATGCAGGAGACCAGCACCCGGTCCCCGGGGCGCACGGTGCGCACGTCACTGCCGGTCTCGACGATCTCGCCGACCGCCTCGTGGCCGAGCACGGTCCCCGGACGGACCTCGGGGACGTCGCCCTTGAGGATGTGCAGGTCCGTGCCGCAGATGGTCACCGCGCCGACCTTCACGATCGCGTCGGTGGGTTCCTTGACGGCCGGGTCCGGGACGTCCTGCCAGGACGCCTGTCCGGGACCGTGGAAGACGAAGGCTTTCATGACGCTCCTCACCCCGGTTCGGTCTTCGGGCTGTGCTGTGTCCGTGGGGCCGCGCTCGGCCGACCGGCCCGTCCGCTCGGGGGTCAGGCCGGCTCGGGTACGACCGCCACCGGGCAGGCGGCGTGGTGGAGCACACCGTGGACGACACGGTCCGGTCGGAGCCCGTGGTGGCCTCGGCGGCGCCGGGCTCCGACGACGAGCAGGTCGGCTTCGCGGGAGACGGCCGGCAGGGCGTCGCGTGCGTGTCCCTCGACCGTACGTCGTCGTACCCGCAGGCCGGACGGGACGTCCCGCAGGGCGTCCGCGATCGTCTCGGCGGCCTGCCGTTCTCGCGGGTGGGCCGGTTCGCCGACGAGCTGGGGGTACCCCCGGTCGAAGTCCGGGGGACGATGCGCACGGGGCTCGTGCAGGGGACGGCGCCAGGCCCGGACGGCTTCCAGCGGGACCCCGCGCAGCACGGCCTCCTCGATCGCGAACCTCACCGCCGCCGAGCCCGCCGGTTCCGCACCGACTCCGAGGACGACGCGACCGCGTGCCGCCGAGCGCGCCTGGTCGCCGTCGCTTCCGCGCAGCACGATCACCGGGCAGTGCGCGTGCCCGGCCACCGCGGCGCTGACCGATCCGAGGAGTGACTCGGTCACGCCGCAGCGACCGCGGCAGCCCAGCACCAGGGCCAGAGCGCTGCTGCTCTCGTGTATCAGGCCGTACTCCGGTTCCTCGGGCAGTACATCGGTGGTGACCTTGAGGCCGGGCCGCCGACGACGGGCCCGCCGTTCGGCGGCCCCGACGATCTCCTCGGCCATCATCTCCTCCGACGGCTCACCGGACTCCTGGGCCGGGACCGCGCCCTCGTAGCGCTCCCAGAGCGAGGCGTACACGAGCCGGAGCGACGCCCCGCGCAGGACCGCCTCGTCGGCGGCCCAGTCCACGGCCCGCATACTCGGCTCCGAACCGTCGACGCCGACGACCAGGGGCAGATCCAGAGGCTTCCCATGGGCCTGTGCGACTGCTGCGCTCATGGCTTCTCCTCCTGCGGAGTGGTCGGTCACGTGTGCGCGACGACCGCGACGGGGGCGGCGACGTGGTGCAGCGCGCTGTGGGTGACATGGCCGATGTGCGCACCGAACGAGTGCGGGCGGACGCGCCGTCCGACGACCACCAGGGAGGCGTCACGGGAGTCGTTGACGAGGACCTGTGGAGCGCTGCCGCACCGGCTCGTTTCGATCACCTCGACGTCCGGGAACTTCTGCCGCCAGGGGCGCAGCACCTTGCCGAGGAGGGTGGCTTGCCCGCGTTCGAGCGAGTTGTGGAGCCTGGCGTCACCGGAGAAGCCGTGGAACGAGGCCGACGGCCCGGACCAGGCGTGGACGGCCCGCAGGGCCGCCTTCCGGCGGGCGGCGGCGTCGAAGGCGAAGTCCAGCAGCGCGTCGTCCGGGTGGTCGAGGTCGAGGCCGAGCACCACGGGCCGGAAGGGCGCCGCGGCGGACGGTACGCCCGACGGGTCCATCCCGTGCTCGTCGGCGGCCTGCTCCCCCGCCCGCACCAGCACGACCGGGCGTTCGGCGCGGGCCACGACGCCCAGGCTCACCGAGCCGAGCACGAACCCGCCGAACCCGCCCACGCCCCGCGATCCCAGCACCAGCAGCTCGGCGTGGCCCGCCGCCTCGCCGAGGACATCGACCACGGTGCCGGTGAGCTGCTCGGTGATCACCTCGATGCCCGGGTGGCGCAGCCGGATGCCGTCCGCGGACTCGTCCGTCAGCTGCTGGGCCCGGCGCCGGTGACTCACCGGGTCCCGCAACGGCGTGCGGGCCACATGCCGGGGCCTCGGCCCCTGGACGTGCACGATCTTCAGCGGCAGGCGACGCAGCAGGGCTTCGCGCGCGGCCCACTCGACCGCGGCCCGGCTCTCGGGCGAGTCGTCGAGACCCACCGTGACGGTTCGCGACATGGTCTCCGCCTCCCGGGTGAGGGGTCCGACACCAGGGTGGCGCCGTGGGGCGCGCGCGATCAGGGGCCATACGGCCCCGTCCGGGACCGGCCGACCCCTTCGAGGCGGACGCCGAAGGGGCGGTCCGAGGCCGGGCGGTCCGGCTCCTTCCAGTGTGCCGGGCGGCCGGGCCCATGGGTCGTTCTCACTGCTGCGCGGAGCGCACGATCACCACCGGGCAGCTCGCGTGCTGCGAGACGTGCTGGCTGACGGAGCCCAGCAGGGCGCGCGCGAACCCGCCCCTGCCCCGGCTGCCCACGACCAGGGCCTCGGCTCCTTCGGCGGCTCGCAGCAGGACGTCGGCGGGGTTGCCGTGCACCACGTGGGTCCGCACGGAGCCGGCCGTGGCCGCGCCGAGCGCCTCGGTCAGCTCCCGGCTCATCTTCTGGCGTGTCTCGTCCTCGTCGACGTCCATGTCGACGGCGGGCCCCGACCAGCCGTACAGGCCCGGCAGCTCCCACACCGCGACCGCTTCCACGGTGCCGCCGACCAGGCCGGCGTACCGCACGGCCCAGCGCAGGGCGTCGTAGGAGGACTGCGACCCGTCGACACCGACCACCACCCGGCGCTCGGAGGCATCCCTGTCCATGCGTCCCACCTCTCCTTCGGTGTGTGTGCCCACCGGGCCGGTCCGCCCCTGTCCCCACGCTGCGGGACCCGTCGCCACACCGCCAGAGATGCGCATCCGGCGGCATGACGGACGGCTGTGCGCGGTCAGCGCGCGGCGCGGGGCGCAGCCGGTTCGACTCGCTCCCGCGGTTGTGCGATTCGGCCCCACCCGCGGGTACACGAGGAGGGATGCTGGGTGTGTGGCCGACGGCTGTCCGGGCAGCGGGGCGAGCCCGGCCGCCGGGAAGGGCCCGGCGTTCCCAACAGCATCCCGTACTCGCGAGGTGGAGGGCCGATGAGCCGACGCACTCAAGCTGACGCGCGGGCCGAGCGGACCTACCGCGGTCCGGCGCTGCCCTCGGCGAGGAAGACGCGGCGGCGCAAGGCGCCCCGGCCGGCCGGTTCCGGTCGGCTGAGCGCTCGTAGCGCCGACGGCGAGCGGATGCTGCTGCCCGGCGGCACGTGGCGGCGCGTCGAGACCATCAGGGTGCGAAGCCTGTTCGGGTGAGGCCGCAGGACCGCTCCCCACGGTGCGTTCGGAGCACACCGCTCCGCACTCACTGCCGTTCGGGCACGACCGCGACCGGGCACTGGGCATGGTGGAGGAGGGCATGGCCCACACGGCTGAGCTGGAGTCCGAAGTGCCCTTTTCCGCGTCGTGCCCCGATGATCACGAGGTCCGCGGCGGCCGACCGGTCCACGAGGATCTTGCCGGCCGGTCCCTCAGGGGCCGCCGGGCGCGTCCGGACGTGCGGGTACTCGTCGATCGCGGCCGTGAGCCGGGCGTCGACGACGGAGGAGGCGCTCTGCGCGGACGTCTCGACCGGTCCTTCGGCCTGTAGCCGGTCGCCGCTCCTGTCATGGGCGGGCCCGCGCCAGGCATGCACGACGTCGAGGACGCAGCCGCGCACCTCGGCCTCCCGGAAGGCGAAGCGCACGGCTTGCGCGCCGGTACCGGCTTCACCGAGGCCGAGCAGGATGCGCCCGTGCCCACCCGTCAGGCCCACCCGGTCACCCCGGACCACGACCGCCGGGCAGGGGGCTCGGGCCGCCACGGCCAGACCGACCGATCCGAGCAGCAGTCCCCTGAGCTCGCCGCGGCCACGCGAACCGGTCACCAGCGCGAAGGCCGCGCCGCCCTCGCGCAGGAGGGCCGCCGTCGCCTCCTCGGGAACGATGTCGGTGGTGATCTTCGCGTCCCGGTTGCGTCGTTCCGCCCGGTCGGCCGCCGCGGCCACGATGTGCTCGGCCAGCACCTGCTCCGAGGACTGTCCCGGACCCGCCGGGGGCAGGCCGGCCTCGTAGCGTACCCAGAGGGAGGCGTGGACCAGCCTGAGCGGGAGTCCGTGGCGGACGGCTTCGTCCACGGCCCAGTCGACCGCGACGAGGCTCGGCTCCGATCCGTCGACTCCCACCACCAGAGGGAGTGTCATCGTCCCCACCGCCTTCCCGGGGCCGCCTGTCGCGCCGTACACCGCAAGGGCGTCAGGCCCGGTCGGAAGTCCATCGGCCCCTTGCCGCTCGCCGTCCCCTTCGCCGGTTCAGGTCCGGGGCGGTCCGGCGTGCAGTGTGTTCAGACGGCGCCGGTAGTCGTCCTCGTCGATCTCCCCGCGGGCCAGCCGCTCACGGAGGATGTCCTCCGCCGAGGGTGGGGCCGGAAGGTGCCGGTGATCCTGCGGCCGGCGGAGGGCGCGGACGAGCAGCACGAGGACTGCGATGATCAGCGCCCAGAACAGGATCACGCCGGTCGACATCGCGAACCATCCCCATCCACCGACGCCGTGTCCGTACCAGAACACCATGGTCTCTCACCTGCTTCGGCCCTGCTCCGTGGCCGGATCGCCGGCGCGCCCGGCGACTCCTGCCCTCTCTCGCATCGTCCCGCCGCCGGTCCCCACCGTCTGGGGCCCAACGGCCCCGGACGGTGGGCCGGTACGCCCGTACGGGGGCGGGGCGGACCGCGGCCACCTGCGTCCCCCGGCTGCCGATGGCCCTCACCGGCGCAGCACGACTTTGAGCGCGCCCGTGCCGGTGCCGTGTGCGAAGACCTCGTAGGCGTCCTCCATGGCGTCGAGGCCGAAGGTGTGGGTGACCAACGGGGCGACGGCCAGTTGGCCGAACCTGAGCAACTCCAGCAGCCACGGTGTGGAGGACGTGTCCACCTGCCCCATGCTGATCGTCACGTTCTTGCGCCACAGGGACTCAAGGTGCAGTGTCGTCGGTCTGCCGTGCGTGCCGATGTTGGCGATGTGTCCTCCCGCCCGGACGGCGCGCGTGCACAGCAGGAAGCCGTCCGGATCACCGGACGCCTCGATGACCACGTCGGCTCCCGGCCCCTCGGACAGCTCGGTGATCATCTCTCCCGGCGATTCGGCGGCGTCCGCCCCCACCCGGGCAGCGGTTTCGAGCCGTGAGCCGGCCAGGTCGACGACGATGATCCTGTGGGGCGAGTAGAGCCGCGCGACGACGACCGAGGCGAGGCCGACGGGGCCGCCACCCACCACGATCACGGTGTCTCCCGGACCGACGTGTCCGTTGCGGACCCCGACCTCGTAGGCGGTCGGCAGCAGTTCGGCGAGCAGCACCGCGTCGTCCAGCGGGAGGTCGCAGGGCCGTCGGGTGGTGGAGTGATCGGCGAACGGCACGCGCACGAACTCGGCCTGGGTGCCGTCGATCAGGTTCCCCAGGAGCCATCCGCCGCCACCCCGGCACTGTCCGTACCGGCCGTCGTGGCACTCCCTGCAATCCCCGCAGGCCGACACGGACGACACGATCACCTGGTCGCCGGGGTGCAGGTGGTTGACCTGCCTGCCGGTCTCCACGACCTCGCCGACGGCCTCGTGGCCCAGCACGGTCCCCGGCTTCACCTCGGGGAAGTCGCCCTGCCGGATGTGCAGGTCGGTGCCGCACACGGTGGTCGCGTCGACGCGCACGACGGCGTCGGTCGCCTCCTCGATCACGGGGTCGGGCACGGTGTCCCAGGAGGTCTGCGCCGGGCCCTGGTAGACGAGCGCTCGCACCGGACTCACTTCCTCGCTCCCCCCTCTACACGGTCGCCCCCGTGACGCCGCCGGGCAACACGGCCCACGCGGCTCGGTCCGGCTCCACGCGGGGTGGACCGCATGCGCACCCGGATCAGCCGGCGGCACGCCGCTGACGTACGGGGAGAGCGCCGCGGCGATGCTTCGCCGGGGCGCTCTCCCCGGGAGGCGGTTCAGCCGTCCCATGTCCAGTCGGCGACCTCGGGCAGGTCCGTGCCGTGTTCCCGGATGTAAACGTGGTGGCGCTGGCGGGCGTCTTCCATCCGCTGGCGTACCCCGGCCGCGCGGACGGCGAGGCCGGGGACGCGGTCGACGACGTCCATGACCAGGCGGTAGCGGTCCAGGTCGTTGCGGACCACCATGTCGAAGGGGGTGGTCGTCGTGCCGATCTCCTTGTAGCCGCGCACGTGCAGGTGGCGGTGCCCGGTACGGCGGTAGGCCAGCCGGTGGATGAGCCAGGGGTAGCCGTGGTAGGCGAAGATCACCGGCCTGTCGGCCGTGAACACTCCGTCGTACTCGAAGTCGCTCATGCCGTGAGGGTGTTCCTCGCTGGGCAGCAGTCTGGCGATGTCGACCACGTTGACCACGCGCACGGCCAGGTCGGGCAGGTGGCGACGCAGCAGCTGGGCCGCGGCGAGGACCTCCTGCGTCGGCACGTCACCCGCGCACGCGAGCACCACGTCCGGTTCGCGCGTGCCGTCCTCACTGCCGGCCCACTCCCAGATGCCGGCGCCCCGGGCGCAGTGGACCTTCGCCTCCTCCATCGACAGCCAGTCGAAGCAGGGCTGCTTGCCCGCCACGATCACGTTGACGTAGTCGCGGCTGCGCAGGGCGTGGTCCGCCACGGACAGCAGTGTGTTCGCGTCCGGCGGGAAGTAGACCCGTACGGCCTCGGGGCTCTTGTTCAGGATGTGGTCCACGAAGCCGGGGTCCTGGTGGGAGAAGCCGTTGTGGTCCTGCCGCCACACATGGGAGGTGAGGAGGTAGTTCAGGGAGGCGACCGGAGCGCGCCAGGACAGGCGGCGGGTGGTGCGCAGCCACTTGATGTGCTGGTTGACCATCGAGTCCACGATGTGCACGAAGGCCTCGTAGCAGGAGAACAGCCCGTGCCGGCCCGTGAGGAGGTAGCCCTCCAGCCAGCCCTGGCAGGTGTGCTCGGAGAGGATCTCCATCACCCGGCCGTGCCGGTCGAGGTGCTCGTCCACGTCGAGGACGGCGGCCTGCCATGCCTTGCCGCTGGCCGCGTAGACGGCCTGGAGCCGGTTGGAGGCGGTCTCGTCGGGGCCGACGAGCCGGAAGTCCCGGCGGTCGGTCGTCGCCCGCATGACGTCTTCGAGCATGTCACCGAGGACACGCGTGGGTTCGTGCAGAGTGGCGCCGTGCTTGTCCACCTCGACGGCGTACTTCTCCAGGGGCGGAAGAGGCAGTTCCCGCAGGAGGAGGCCGCCGTTGGCGTGCGGTGTGGCGCCGAGCCGCCGGGCACCCTCCGGGACGCATGCCACGACGTGCGCGCGAGGGGCGCCGTGCTCGTCGAACAGTTCCTCGGGGCGGTAGGAGCGCAGCCACTGTTCCAGCTGCCTCAGGTGTTCCGGGTTGTCCCGCACGGCGGCCAGCGGCACCTGGTGCGCGCGCCAGGTGCCCTCGACCGGCAGTCCGTCCACCTCGGCGGGACCGGTCCAGCCCTTGGGCGTGCGCAGCACGATCACGGGCCAGCGGGGCCGGTCCGTGGCCCCGTTCTCGCGGGCGGCACGCTGGAAGCCGGCGATGCGGTCGAGCGCCTCGTCCATCGCCGCTGCCATCGCGCGATGGACGGCCGTCGGGTCGTCACCGGTGACATGGAGGGGGTCGTGGCCGTAGCCACGCAGGAGTTCGTCCAGTTCGGTTTCCGGGAGCCGGGCCAGCACCGTCGGGTTGGCGATCTTGTAGCCGTTCAGGTGCAGGATCGGCAGCACGGCGCCGTCGCGGACCGGGTCGAGGAACTTGTTGGAGTGCCAGGAGGCGGCCAGCGGACCGGTCTCCGCCTCCCCGTCGCCGATCACGCAGGCGACCAGCAGGTCCGGGTTGTCGAAGGCGGCGCCGTAGGCGTGTGACAGGGAGTAGCCGAGCTCACCGCCTTCGTGAAGGGAGCCGGGGGTCTCGGGGGCGACATGGCTGGGCACCCCGCCCGGGAAGGAGAACTGCCTGAACAGCCGGGCCATACCGGCCGCGTCCCGGGTGATGTCCGGGTAGGTCTCGGTGTACGACCCCTCCAGCCAGGAGTTGGCGAGGACGGCCGGGCCGCCGTGTCCGGGCCCCCAGACGCACAGCGCGTCCAGGCCGCGGGCCTTGATGACGCGGTTGAGGTGGGTGTGCACCAGGTTCAGGCCGGGTGAGGTGCCCCAGTGACCGAGCAGCCGCGGTTTGACGTGCTCGGGCTGGAGCGGCTCGCTCAGCAGGGGGTTGGCCATGAGGTAGATCTGGCCGACGGAGAGGTAGTTAGCGGCGCGCCAGTGGGCGTCCAGGGAGGTGAGCTCCTCGTCCGAGAGTTCGGCGGGCGCCGTGTGCGTGTCGACGGACATCCGGATCCCTTTCGTGTCGGGACGGCGTTCGGGGGCTTCATGCGTCTCGGCCTCTGCACGACCACCTTCCATCGACGCCCCGGGTTCCCGACAGGGCCGTTCGGGCCACCGGCCGCGCGGCGGACGGTCCCGCAGGACCTGACTGCCTCGGCCGGCACCCGATCGGACCACCCGTCCGGCCGGTCGGCGGTGCGAACGCCTTCCCGGCGCTGCGACGAGGAGCCGTCAGGCCGACTGCGACCGGCGGAGCCCGCGACCGCGACGGGGCCGGCGCGGGCACCGGGCCGCGGCCGGAGCCCCTTCCGTCGTCGTCGCGTACTCCGGTCGTCGTGGCCCCCTGCCGTTCAGGCGATGTCGAGGACGTCGCGGACGGACCGGCGGGGCGTGGCGGGGCCCTGGGGCCCGTAGCCCAGGCGGAGCACCATCTGGACGTGGCCGCGGCCCGTCACGGGGTCACGGGTCAGCAGGCGCAGGTCCCGGCTCTCCAGGGCGTGGGAGGTCAGGGAGGTGGCGAGCCCCGCCAGGGTCGCCTCCAGCAGCACCCGTTGCAGTGCCTGGCCGGCCCGGAGCCAGTCGGCGGGGCTGTCGCCCGGTGTGCTCAGCAAGGCCAGGTGCGGGTTCTTCTCGAACGAGGCCGTGCCGCGGTCCGCCACCGGGCGGCGGCCGGCGAAGTCACGCATGGGTGCCTTGCCGTCCCGCATGCGCGGTCCGAAGGCGTACTCCGGGACCCCGTCGGTGGCCGCGTCGGCCTCCGGTCCGAGCCGCGTCCAGCGCCGCAGGTCCCCCGCGTTCTCCGGGTGCAGGACGTCGCGGCTCTCCGCGTCGTGCACCAGGTCCAGGATGG
This sequence comes from Streptomyces canarius, assembly GCF_014650735.1. NCBI lineage: Bacteria > Bacillati > Actinomycetota > Actinomycetes > Kitasatosporales > Streptomycetaceae > Streptomyces > Streptomyces canarius. The sequence goes on along the minus strand of NZ_BMVN01000026.1, from coordinate 16,497 downwards.
TCCCCACGTGCCACGGTCCGGGGAACTGCAACTCCGCCCCTTCCCGGTCCGCCGCCGCGCGCAAGGCGGCCCGCACGTCCTCCGGGATGTCCTTGTCGTCGAAGGGGTACCGGCTGGTGTGCCGCCGGCGGACGGCCGCGTGCAGACGTGCCAGATCGTCTTCCGAGGCGTCCGGGGCTGTCTCGCCCAGCCGGACGGCGGCGAGCCGCAGCGGTTCGGCGGGGTCCGGCAGCAGGCTGACCGTGGGGGTGATGCCGGCGTGCGCCGCGGCGACCCGCAAGGTGAACAGTGCCGCACCGCAGCCGATGTGCAGGGCGCGGTTGCCCGGGTCGGAGCGGGGCATGGCGCGGTCGAGGTCGGCGAACAGCAGCAGGACCCGCTCACTCGCCAGGAAGCGGAAGCGCCAGGGCTGCGCGTTGTGCATGGAGGGAGCGGTCACGGCCTCGGCGACCAGACCGGCGACCGTCTTCGCGTCCGGCTGCGGTGTGTCCATCGTGCCCTCCTGCCGACTCCGTCCCAGTACCCACACCGCGCGCGGGCGCACGTCCCCGGCGCGGGGCAGCGGTGCCGTGGTCCGACCCGTTCGGGTTCCGAGCCGGTTCCTCTCAGGGACGGGGCACGACGGCCACCGGGCGGCCGATGATCGATCGCGGCGTGGGTGACCGGACGGGTGCTCCGTCCGCCGGCGCCGCGGGTGGCGACCCTGCCGGACGCCGCGCCGCCGATGCTGCCGCATGTCGGCCCGCACGCCGAGGAGATCAGCCACGCGGGCGCGCAACTGGGCACGTCCCCACCGGCGTTCACGCACCCCGCCCTCATCGGCGCCGCCGTCCCGAGGCGGCCACCGTGCGAGCGAACGGGTCTCCACCCATTCTGGAGGTGAGGGGGGGTGTGACAGCGGAGGAGGTAGTGAAGATGCGGACCGTTGTCGATCTCACGCGCTGCCAGGGATACGCACAGTGTGTGTTCCTCGCACCGGCCATGTTCGAGCTGCACGGCGAGGAAGGCCTGCTCTATGCCACGGCCGTACCCGACGACCAGGTAGAACGCGTGCGGCAAGCCGCGGCGGCCTGCCCGGTCCAGGCCATACTCCTGGGGGAAGAGGTGAACAGCGGTGCCCGATGACCTCAAGGACGGCCGCATCGTCATCGTCGGTGCGTCGCTGGCCGGACTTCGGGCCGCGGAAGCGCTGCGCGAGGAAGGATTCACCGGCTCACTGACCGTGGTCGGGGACGAACTCCATGCACCCTACGACCGTCCGCCGCTGTCCAAGCAGGTGCTGCTCGGGCAGGCGACGGCGCAGACCACCGAGCTGCCGATGCGCCGGGATCCGGACGCCGAGTGGCGGCTGGGCGTCCGCGCCACGGGCCTGGACCTGCTGGAGAAGCGGGTGCTGCTGGAAGACGGGGAGTCACTGCCGTACGACCGGGTGTTGATCGCCACCGGAACCCGCGCTCGGCCTTGGCCGAACAAAGAGGAGGCCGCGCTGGAGGGGGTGTTCACCCTGCGTTCCCTCGAGGACGGCGCGGGGCTGGCCGACCGGCTCGCCGCGAGGCCGGAGCGCGTGCTGGTCATCGGCGGCGGCTTCACGGGCTCGGAGATCGCCTCGGCCTGCCGGGAGTTGGGGGTGCAGGTCACGGTCACCGAGCGCGGCCCCGCCCCCCTGGTCGGAGCACTCGGCGGCACCCTGTCGAAGCTCGCGGCCGTCATGCAGCGCAACCACGGTGTGGACCTGCGCACCGGCGTGACGGTCACCGCCCTGAAGGGCAACGGCGCCTTCACGGGTGCGGAGCTGTCCGACGGCAGCCGGGTCGACGCGGACGTGTGCGTCGCGGCGCTGGGAGCGATCCGCAACGTCGAATGGCTGGCGGAGTCGGGGCTGGCGGCGGGCCCGCGCGGGATCGCGTGCGACGCCGGATGCCGCGCCTTCAACATGTACGGGATCGTCACCGACGACGTCTTCGTGGCCGGCGACGTCTCCCGCTTCCCCCACCCGCTGTTCGGCTACCAGCTGCTGTCCCTGGAGCACTGGGGCAACGCGGTCGAGCAGGCCGAGGTGGCGGCCCACAACATGGTCAACCCGGGTCCGCTGCAACGCCCGCACCTGGCCGTCCCGGTCTTCTGGTCGACCCAGTTCGGACTCAACATCAAGTCCGTGGGCGTGCCCCCGTACTCCGACCACATCGTCATCGCCCAAGGCTCCCTGGAGGCGCGCCGTCTTGCCATGGTCTACGGGTACAAGGGCCGGGTCACCGCGGCCGTCACCGTCGACATGGCGAAGGCGCTCGACTACTACCGGCACCTGATCGAGTCGGCCGCTCCCTTCCCACCCCCGCCCGGCGCGGCGGACCGGGCGATCGCGGCCGACGTCACGATCCCCTCCGACGTGCCCGATCCGTCGGTGCTGTCCCACGGCCCGACCGTCGCGCTCACCGGTCACCTTCCCGACCGCCGGCTGACCGTGGTCTAGCCCGCGTCCCGCCCCACCACGAGGAGCCGCCATGGCCTCCGAGACCCTGCTGGAACGCATCACCGACTACGCCAGCCGCCCTGACCCTTACCCGCTGTACGCGGAACTCCGCGCCGCCGGTCCCGTGGTGCGGCAGGCTGACGGCAGCTACCTGATCGGCACCTACCACGAGGTCGCCGCCCTGCTCCACGACCCGCGGATGAGTGTCGACCCCCGTACCCGCGGCGGGGAGGCCCAGCAACTGCCGTTCCTGCGGCTCGACGACCCCGAACACCACCGACTGCGCACCCTGGCCATGCGGCCCTTCGGTCCGCCCCACAGCCCCCACCGCGTCGACGGCATGCGCGGCGAGATCGACCGGATCACCCAGGAACTGCTGGCATCCTTCCGCGCGGGCGAGCAGATCGACCTCGTCGACGACTTCGCCTACCCGCTGCCCGTCACGGTCATCTGCCGCCTGCTCGGCGTGCCCCGCGAGGACGAGCCCCTCTTCAGGGCCTGGTCCGACGCCCTCGTCGCCGCCGCCGACGTCAGGCCCGGCGCGGACACCACCGAGACGGACAAGGCCGGTGAACAGGCGAAGATGGAGATGGGCGGCTACTTGGTGAACCTCGCCGAACAGCGCCGCGGCAAGCCGAGCGACGACATGCTCTCCGCCTTCGTCAACGAGCCCGACCCGGCTCTGCGCCTGACTCGGGAGGAACTCGCGGAAACGGCGGTCCTGCTGCTCATCGCCGGGCACGAGACCACGGTCAACCTCATCACCAACGGTGTGCTCACCCTGCTGCGCCGGCCGGACCAGCTGGACCTGCTGCGCCGCGAACCGGACCTGTTGCCGCGAGCGGTGGAGGAACTGCTGCGTTACGAGCCTCCGGTCCACATGCGCGAGCGCCTCCCGCGCGCCGACGTCGACATCGCCGGCACCACCCTCCCGGAAGGCGCGTCCGTCGTCCTGGTGCTGGCCTCGGGCAGCCGCGACCCCAAGCGGTTCGTCGAGCCCGACCGATTCGACCCCACCCGTCCGAACAACCAGCACTTCGGCTTCGGCAGCGGCATCCACCTCTGCTACGGCGGCCCCCTGGCCCGCATCGAGGCCTATTCCGCGCTCGGCGCCCTGCTCCCCCACCTCGGCACCGCCCGGCTGGTCCAGGACCCACCGCCCTACCGTCAGAACGCCATGCTCCGCGGCCCCCGCCACCTGCCCCTCCAGCTCTGAGGGCCGTACGCCGGCACAGCGCACGGCAGGAAGGAGGCAGGAAAGAGGGACGGGACGGGGCGACGACCGCGCAGGGGCGTGCCGACGTCACGCCCCACGTAACCTTTCCCTGTGCCGCCCTCCCCCCTCCGTCGCGTCGCCGTGCTCGTGCTCGACGGTGCGAAGCCGCTCGACGTCGGAATTCCCGCGCAGGTTTTCACCACCCGCGCGAGCATGCCGTACGAGGTACGGGTGTGCGGGGCGGCACCCGGTCTCGTGACCGGCGGCGACGGCCTCGCATACCACGTCGCCCATGGACTCGACGCGCTCGCGTGGGCCGACATCGTCTTCGTGCCTGGCTACCGGTTCCCGGACCGCGACGACCCGCCGCAGGCCGTGATCGACGCGCTGATCACCGCCCACGCGCGGGGTGCCCGGCTCGCCGCCATCTCGACGGGCGCCTTCGCGCTCGCCGCCACGGGCCTGCTCGACGGCAAGCGTGCCACGACGCACTGGCACTACAGCCGGGCACTCGCGGCCAGGCATCCGTTCGTCCAGGTCGACGAGAACGTGCTGTTCGTGGACGAGGGCAGCGTGCTCACCTCGGCCGGCGCCGCCTCCGGCATCGACCTGTGCCTGCACATCCTGCGCGGCGACCTCGGAGTGGCCGCGTCCAACCACGCGGCCCGGCGTCTGGTCGCGGCCCCCTACCGCAGCGGCGGCCAGGCCCAGTACGTGCCGCGCAGCGTCCCCGAGCCGCTCGGCGAGCGGTTCGCCGCGACCCGCGAGTGGGCGCTGCACCGGCTCGGCGAGCCCCTCACCCTCGACGTGCTGGCGCGGCAGGCGGGGGTCTCGCCCCGCACGTTCTCCCGGCGCTTCGTCGAGGAGACCGGCTACACGCCGATGCAGTGGGTGATGCGCGCCCGCATCGACCTGGCCCGCGAACTGCTCGAGCGCTCGCAGCGCAGCGTCGAACAGATCGCCGCCGACGTCGGGCTCGGCACCGGCTCGAACCTGCGGCTCCACTTCCAGCGCATCCTCGGCACCACTCCGAGCGAGTACCGGCGCACCTTCACCCGGGGCGAGTAGGCCGCCCGGCAGCACGCCGGCTGGCGCGATCCTTGTGGACCGTGGCGTTCCCGCCACTGTCGGCGGCGCGTGCCGCGGGCGAGTCTGGTGGCGAAAGGAAGGGACGTCACACATGACTCGCATCGCCATCAACGGATTCGGCCGCATCGGACGCAACGTGCTGCGCGCACTGCTGGAGCGCGACAGCGCCCTGGAGATCGTCGCCGTCAACGATCTGACAGAGCCCGCCGCGCTCGCCCGGCTGCTCGCCTTCGACAGCACGGCCGGCCGGCTCGGGCGCCCGGTGACCGTCGAGGACAACACCCTCGTCGTCGACGGCCGGCGGATCACGGTGCTGGCCGAGCGCGAACCGGCGCAGTTGCCGTGGGCCGAACTCGGTGTCGACATCGTCCTGGAAGCCACCGGCCGCTTCACCTCGGCCAAGGCCGCCCGGGCCCACCTCGACGCCGGTGCGAAGAAGGTGCTCGTGAGCGCGCCGTCGGACGGCGCCGATGTCACGCTCGCGTTCGGGGTCAACACCGACGCCTACGATCCGGCCGTGCACACGATCGTCTCGAACGCCTCCTGCACCACGAACGCGCTCGCGCCGCTGGCCGCGGTCCTCGACGAACTCGCCGGTATCGAGCACGGGTTCATGACGACGGTGCACGCCTACACGCAGGAGCAGAACCTTCAGGACGGCCCGCACCGTGACGCCCGTCGCGCCCGGGCCGCCGGCATCAACATCGTGCCGACCACGACCGGCGCGGCCAAGGCGATCGGCCTGGTGCTGCCCAACCTCGACGGCAAGCTGTCGGGCGACTCGATCCGCGTACCGGTGCCGGTGGGCTCGATCGTCGAGCTCAACACGACCGTCGCCCGCGATGTGACGCGCGACGAGGTGCTGGCGGCGTACCGTGCCGCAGCGGAGGGGCCGCTCGCCGGCATCCTCGAGTACTCGGACGACCCGCTCGTGTCGTCCGACATCACGGGCAATCCCGCCTCGTCGATTTTCGACTCGGCCCTCACCCGCGTCGACGGCCGCCACATCAAGGTGGTCGCCTGGTACGACAACGAGTGGGGCTTCTCGAACCGCGTGATCGACACGCTGGAGTTCCTCGCCACCGGCTGATACTCCAGCACGGCGCGTCAGGGGGGGGCACCTCCCCCGCCGGCGCGATCGGCTTGTGTGCGACGGCCCTGGTGTTCAGGGCGTGAGCATGCGGTCCTGCTCCACCGGGGGTGTGCCGTCGTACCAGTCCAGGGCTTTGCCGAAGCGGACGAGTTCGCCGTAGAGGGCGGGATCGACGTGGTCGGCGAGGACCAGGTCGAGCACGGCTTCGGCGGCCTGCGCCGGTGACTGGGCCTGGCTGTAGTCGCTGAACCAGGGGCGGGAGGTGGCGGTGTCGACCATGCCGGGACACACGGCCGCGATCAGCGTGCCGTCGGCGAGATCGTTCGCGCGGCGTTCGGCGGCGACGGCGCGGACGGCGGCGACCTGAGCCACTTTCGAGGGGACGTTCAGCCAGATCGGCCAGCCGCCCTCCTGCGCGGTCCGGTTGTGGACGGCACCGCGCCACGACTCGACGGCGTACTCGACCTGGTCGAGACTCGCGCCGTCGAAGAGGTGGTGCAGCCGGGGATCCAGGTGACCGAGGGTGCCCAGGCTGCTGGCGACGACGAGGAGCCGGCCGCCCCGGCGAAGGAGGGGACCGAAGGAGCGCAGGATCGCGTGCGTGGCGGTGTTGGAGACGTCGATGAACTCGTCGGCCCGCTCGGCCTGTGACTCCTCGGGCAGCACGCGGGCCACCGCGTTGGAGAGCACGACGTCGACACCTCCGTACCGGGCCCGGAGATCCTCGGCGAGACGGGCGATGGCGTCGGTGTCGGTGACGTCCAGGACGCGGCCCTCGACCCGGGCGCGGGTGCCGGACAGCCGCCCGACCTCGTGGGCGGCGTCCGTGACGCGCCGCTGGCTGCGGCCGGTGAGCAGGACCAGGTCCCGCGAGTCCATGCGGGCCGCCAGTCCTTCGACGAGGGCGCGGCCGAGTCCTTGGTTGGCGCCCGTGACGAGGGCGATACGGGGAATGTTCACGCATGCCACGCTAGGAACCGCGCGACCATGAGTCCAACGAAAGTTCGGCACCACTGGTATGCGTGAACGTCATGGACGGCGCGGAGTTCCAGCCGGCCGGCGCCGCGCCTTCCGCGCGGTCGCCGGTCAGGAAACGGTCAGCGTGAGTCCGCGGGACGCACGGGGGTGTCCCAGAGGTTTCCGCGGCCTTTCCGACGCTGGGCGAGGTAGTACCCGAACTCGCGGCTGCCGTCGTGTACCGCGGTGAGTGGGTCGGTCAGCGTCCGCAGGCCCGGCGACAGCGACTCGTGGGCGAGTGGGCTGTAGGCCCAGTTCGTGTCACCGCCGTCGGGCGGCCCAGCGCCACGGCCCGCAGGACGGAGATCGCGGGCGGTCGCCGTACGAACGTCACGTCCGTGTGCCAGACGTCGGCGAACCCGTTGTCCTGGCTGTCCGGTTGGTGGTCCGCGCGGGGGTCGGCCGCGCCGTCGGGGGCACGCCCGGCAGCCGCCCTTCCCCAGCCCGTCCCCGTGCAGCTCCCGAGTCACTCGCGGCGCCCGTTCACCTGGGTGGAAGCCCTGCTGCTCGTCCGCCTACCGCGCATCCGATCCTGCCCTCATGCCGGAATGAACTAGTGAGGGTCCGGGACGATGCGCCCGGACGAGCGCCCGGGACCTGAGGGATGCGGGAAGGCCGGTGCGCTCCTGAGCCCCTGCGCCACGGTGTACGGGGCTCAGCCCTCCCCGCGCGGGCCCGGCCCACCGTGGGCACATCAACGTCCGCACCCGTCCGGGGTGAGGCGGGCGGCGCCTCACCAGCCGGCCGCTGCGGCGGCACGCGACCGGCCTCGGCCTGTCCGGCGCAGGCAGGAGCCGGCCGTGGCAGCGACGCGGAGACCCGGAACCCGGCAGTCGCGGCGCGGCAAGAGTTCGGGGGACGCCGTACCGGACTCCCCGGCGGCAGCCTGTTTCGTACTCTTGCGGCATGCGTATGCGCCCCACTCTGAGTTGGACCCCTACCGAGGACCTGCCGCCCGGCACCACGGATCTGGAGCCGGTCGCCGATGCGCTGAGCGCCGGCGGTGTGCTGGTGCTCAGTGGGGCGGGCATCTCCACGGAGTCGGGCATCCCCGACTACCGGGGCGAGGGCGGGAGCCTGAGCCGGCACACCCCGATGACCTACCAGGAGTTCACCGCCAGTGCCCAGGCCCGGCGCCGGTACTGGGCGCGCAGCCACCTCGGATGGCGCACCTTCGGCCGTGCCCGCCCCAACGCCGGGCACCGGGCCGTGGCCGCGTTCGGACGGCGCGGCCTGCTCTCCGGCGTGATCACCCAGAACGTGGACAGCCTGCACCAGGCCGCCGGCAGCGAGGGCGTCGTGGAACTCCACGGGAGCCTGGACCGGGTCGTCTGCCTCGGGTGCGGCGCCTTCAGCCCGCGCCGCGAACTCGCCCAGCGGCTGGAAGCGGCCAATCCGGACTTCGATCCGGTGGCGGCGGGGATCAACCCGGACGGTGACGCCGACCTCACCGACGAACAGGTCGCGGACTTCCGCGTACTGCCCTGCGTGATATGCGGCGGCATCCTCAAACCGGACGTCGTGTTCTTCGGCGAGGCGGTTCCCCCGCAGCGGGTGGAGCACTGCCGGGAGATGGTCCGTGGGGCAGCCTCACTGCTGGTCCTCGGTTCCTCGCTGACAGTGATGTCCGGGCTCCGGTTCGTCCGCCAGGCGGCCCAGGCCGGGACGCCGGTACTCATCATCAACCGCGACCAGACCCGAGGCGACCGGCACGCCCTCACCCGGGTCGCACTGCCGCTGGGGAGAGCGCTCACCACCGTGGCGGACCGACTGGGCATCCCCGTCGACGTACCGGACTCGCTCCGGACCTGAGCCTCGACCGGGAAACGGTCCCCGCACGAGCGGCCCGTGCGGGGACGGGGGGTGGCGCTACCGCCATCGGGCGGATCGTCACGCTGTGGTGACCCGCTCAGCGGGGCCACGGCATGCCGCTGACGGTGTGGCGTGAGTCACGGGTGGACGGCCGGTCACGCGGTCCTTCGACCGGTGCCGGTGGTGTCGTCGTCCGCGGTGACGCCCAGCAGGTCCAAGGCGCCCTGGATCGCACGGTCGAAGGGCTCGACGGACTGTTCGGCGCGAGCCGGCGCGTATCCGCCCTGGACGACGGCCGTCAGGGTGGCCGCGGTCTGCTCCGGTCGCAGGCGTGCGTCCAGTTCGCCGGCAGTCGACGACACATGTGAAGGTCTCCCGGACCGGCGCACGCAGCGCGTCGTCGGCGACGACCTCCGGATCGCCCACGAGCCGCCCGACACTGCACCCGCGCAGCACGTCCCGTTCCAGAAGCAGGCAGGCGACGATCCGTCGCAGCCCCGGGCCGCCGCCGGAGAAGATCTGGCGGATCTGCGCCTGTATCAGCTCCGCTTGCCCTTGAAGTGGTGGTACATGCGGCCCCGGCCGACGCCTGACCGGCGCAGGATCGCCGTCGGGCTCGTGCCGAGACAACTCCGGCCCCACAGCAGTTGCCGGGCACCTTCGATTCTCTTGGACGTGCCGCGCCACCAGAACCCACGTGCCGCGTCTTGCTCAGCACGCGATCCGGAGAAGGCCGACGACTTCGTGGCCGAGGACTTCGTCATCACCACCGGCGGCGAGCGCGTCGAGGGGCGGGACAACTTCAAGAACTGGATCAGGGGCTTCCTCGGCCAGGTCGACGACCTCCGGCTGGAGGTGATCGAAACCTTGCAGAACCAGGACGGGAGCCGGGTCGCTTCGCGCTGGCGCGTGCACGGACGGAACAACGGTGTCCTGGGCACCGAGGCGGACGGGCGGCCGATCTCCTTCACGGGACCGCGGTCTGGGCGGTCCGCGAGGACGGCAAGCTCCTGCACAGCTGGTCGAACGGGCGAGCTGGGAGCTGTACCAGCGCCTCACGGCGCCGCCCGCCACGACGCACTGACACGGTCAGGCCGACGGGTCACTCACCCCCCGGCCCGCACCGTCGGCGCCCCCCTGTCAGGGGCGGCCCGTATGCGGTTGAGCAGCGCAAGAGCGTGGCTCAGCCCCGAGAAGGCCGGATCGCCGAGGTCGGTGACGGATACGGGCGGGAAGCGGCGTCGACACGTCCCCGTCGCCGGTCCCGGCCGGCAGGGTCGCGCGCGGTCCTGGCCCGTCCACGCGCCACCGTTCCGACCAGCAGCCAGGCACCGATTCCAGGAGAGCGCTTTACGGGCCAGTAGCCGCCGATGCCCGCCCGGCCCCGGCCCGCCACCGCACCGCCCGCACGTCCTGCACCGGGAGCACCGCGAGGGTGACGTCGGCGGGTGTGCCGTGACCGGCGCCCCGCCCGCAGGGAAGAGGGGTCGGCTGTCACCGTTATGGGGACGGGGCGGTGGGTGATGTGTATCGGTGGTCTCCGCGTCGGTGACCTGCGCAAGCGATCAAGGAGAAACGCCAGTGCGGCTGACCGGGTGACATGTACGGCGACCCGTCGGGTTGCGGAACTGACGGACTGTCGGTTGCCTCGTGAGCAGAACACACGAGATGTGCCGGGCAGCAGGCCGGACACTGTTCCGTTGGAGGATTCGCATGCGCTACAGACACATGGGTGCGGGTATCGGCCTGGTCCTCGGTGCCCTCGGGTTGCAGATCCCGGCCGCTGCCGCCGCTGATGACTCCGATGTGCGCATCGACCCCTGGAATGCCCCACCGGGTTCCACGGTCACGGTCAGCACGAGGGCCTGCGACGCTGACGCGGACTATGGCAAGGGCTGGTCGGAGGTAGGAGGAGAGTTCCACCTCTTCGCAGGCGACGAGGAGGGGGTGCTCACCGGCGAGTTCGAGATCCCGGAAGGAACCCGGCCGGGCGACGACACCGTCACCGTGAAATGCCCGCCACTGACCAAGATCACGGAGACGTACCGGGTCACCGGACCCCCTCCGAGCGGCTCGGTCGACGCCGGCTTCGGACCGGCCGAGGACACAGGTGCGGGGCTCGCCCTGGTCGGCGGGCTGCTCGTCACGGCCGCCGCCGGGGGTGCGGTCTGGTTCTACCGCCGCCCGAACGACGACCGAACCTGATCGTCCCATCCCGTCGGACGGGCCCGTCCACGTCGGCCTGCGACCGGACCAAAGGCTCAACCGCGATGGCACCCAGACACCACTCCCCCGCCTGCCGAGCTCCGTTCATCTCGGCGGTGCTCCTTCCGGCCTGCATGATGACGGCCGGTGTGGTGCAGCTGATCAGCGGGATGCATGGCGGGGAGCAACCCCCACAGCCATCGGCAGCCCATTCCTCCTCAACTTCCAGAGCCCCCGCGCGCCCCACCGTCCACCCGCTGCCCCCCGCAGATCCGGTCCGGCTCCGGATCGCCGCCATCGGGGTGAACGCCCCGATGACACGAGTGGGCCTCGATGCCGCAGGAGCACTGCGGACTCCACCACCTGACAAACCCGGCTACGCCGGCTGGTACGGCGACGGCACACCTCCCGGCTCGGCAGGCACCGCCATCGCCGCCGGGCACGTGGACACACCCGACGGCGACCCCGGTGTCTTCTACGACCTAGGGGCCCTGACCGAGGGAGCCACCATTGAGATCAGCCGGACCGACCGGCGGACAGCGGTGTTCACCGTCCGCGCCGTCGAGCTCTACGAGAGGAAGGAGTTCCCGAGCAAGAAGGTCTACGGCAGCTCCGGCCGGCCCGAGCTCCGGTTGATCACCTGCGGCGGCGGCTACACCAAGCGCACGGGCTACCTGGGCAACGTCGTGGTCTACGCGACGCTGACCGCGGTGACGTAGCCGGCCGAACGGAGACTGCCCGCGAGCGATCAGCAGAACCGACCTGGGAGGCGGAGGACCGTCACCCCGTCACATGGAATTCGTTCCCGCCGGCGTCGAGGAACTCGCCGGGTTCCGCGTCCCGTCGGGTGACCTCCAGCCGCAACCGGTTTCGCACCTCCTTCGGCGCCGCGGGCGGCCCCATCACCAGCGAGACCGTACTGGCGGGCCTCCGGCGCAGCCGGACACCCCAGTCATGGGACTCGACCGCGTGCCAGTCGGCCCGGGACTGCCAGAAGGCCGACTGCGCGCAACGGTCCTCCTCCGCGACGTCGAGGCAGATCGCGACGAGGCCGCAGTCGGCACGCACGCCGGGGTGACCGGGACGCAGCACGCAGAACTCGTTGCCCTCCGGATCGGCCAGCACGTCCCACGGGACGTCTCCCTGGCCGATGTCGACCCGCCTCGCACCGAGCGTGAGCAGGCGCGCCACCTCGGCCTCCCAGTCCGGACCCCCGGCCAAGTCGAGGTGGAGTCGGTTCTTGTGCGTCGTCTTCGGTTTCGTGGTCGGCACGAACCGCAGTTGCAGGCCGTCCGTCCGGCCCCGTGTCGCGTCCGACCAGAAGCGGTCCATACGCGCGACATCCAGTGCGTCGATCACGATCCCCGTCAGCATCCCGTTCCCCCAAGCGTTCACACGTGTCGCCTGCTCATGGTCGCGGCCACCGCGTCAGCGCAGGACGGTGCTTCGGCCGACGAAGACCCGGGCACGGAGCTCACGCGAGCGTCTGCCCGGCCCGCAAGCGGCACCGTTCGTAGGCCAAGCCGCGTCGTCAGGCGTCATCACGCCTTGGGATCGCGCGAGGCGGTCGCCGACTGGCACGCTGCCGCCATGGATCACGCGGAAGCACTCATCATCGGCGGACGGGCAGGGGTCGGCAAGACGACGGTGGGGTGGGAGGTTTCGGCGTTGCTGCGCGCTGCGGCGGTCCCCCATGCGGTCATCGAGGGCGACTTCATGGGGCAGGTGCATCCGGCGCCGGATGGGGACCCCCACCGTTCGGAGATCACTGAGCGGAATCTGACGGCCGTATGGGAGAACTTCGCCCGGCTCGGCTACCGGCGTCTGATCTACACGAACACTGCGAGTGTGCTGCCTGAGGCGACGGGCATGTTCGAGCGCGCCATGGGGGCGAATGTGCGGATGACGCGGGTCCTGCTCACCGCCTCCGACGCCACCGCTCGCGAGCGGCTGGTGGGCCGGGAACTCGGCTCGGAACTGGAAAAGGAACTGGCAGGCAGTATCCGTAAAGGACGGCTCCTGGACCAGCGGGCCGCCGCAGGGACGGTGCGGGTGAGGACGGACCTGCGGTCTGTCGTCGACATCGCGCGGGAGGTGCTGGCCGCGACCGGCTGGGTCGGGCAGCGTTCTCGTAAGTAAGTGATCAAGCAGGTAGGGGCATGCGCGCCGATGACGGAGGAACCAGCGCCTCCTGGAGGTCGGCCACAGTAATCTCCGGCCATGCCCGGGACACCAGTGGCGCGCTTCTACGACGAACAGGCCGACGACTACCACCTGATCTGCAAGGAGTTCCGGCGTGGCGTCCGGCTCCTGCTGGAGGTGAGCGCGGACGTGGCGCCCCGCCTGCGAGCGAACTCCGTGATCTGTTCGAGGAGTTGCGCCTCGCCATGCGTGGCGTGACCGTGCGCTCAACAGGGTTCGTGGTGGAGAGGGCCGGCCGGCGCGACGTCCAGCCGAGTTGGTTCCGGACCGAGGCGGTGGTCATCGGCACGAGCCCACGCGGCCCACCTGTCCGGGTGCCGTCAAGGCTCCGCGTCAGGACGGGGCGAGGACGCAGAACTCGTTGCCCTCCGGGTCGGCCAGGCACGTCCACGGGACGTCGCCCTGGCCGACGTCGAGGTCGGTGGCGCCGAGGGCGCGCAGCCGGGCCACCTCCGCTGCCTTGTCGTCCCCGGGGTACGGCAGCAGGTCGAGATGGACGCGGTCCGGCACGGTCTTCACACCGGGAGTGCGGAGGAACTCAAGGTACGAGCCCACCCCCTCGGCGGAACGCAACACCGCGTGTTCGTCGGTCACCTCGTACAGCGCCCAGTCCATGGCCTCGCCCCAGAACCGGGCCATGGCCCGCGGGTCCGCACAGTCGATCACCACCCGGGCGATCGGCCCGGTGTCCCGGTAGGTCTCGCGAGGCTCCAGCACACAGAACTCGTTGCCCTCCGGGTCGGTGAGGACCGTCCACGGCACGTCACCCTGGCCCACGTCGGCGGGCGTCGCGCCGAGAGCCTTCAGGCGTGCGATCAAGTCCGCCTGATGGGACGGGGAGGTGGTGGCGAGATCGAGGTGTACTCGGTTCTTCGTCGTTGTCTTGGCGTCCGGGACGGGAACGACGTCGACGCAGACGGCGACCGGGTCCGGCCAGACGATGCCGCCGGCGGGGCCGACGTAGGTGGTCACGCCGGGGCTGTAGGCACTCCAGCCGAGCGCCTCCGCCCAGAACCGGCCGACCGCCGAGGCGTCGAGGGCCTTGATGTTCACCTGAACAGGTCGCAGTGCCATGCCGGCGATCCTATGCGCCCGCTCTGCGAGGACATCCGCGAGTGTGGACGCGGGTCAGGCCATGACGGGTTCGCGCTCTCGGAGATAGGCCTCCAACTCGGCGGCCCCGGTCAGCATCGCGCGCCCGCGGGCGGACAGCCGGCCGTGCCAGTCGCACAGTGCGGTCTCCAGTGGCTCCAGTCCGCCGGCCGCCCGCACCTGGGCGATCAGCGGGGCGATCTGTTCCAGGAGGTAGCCGCCCCGCCTGAGCTGGTGGGTCAGCCTCGCGTCCCGCACGTCGGCGGCGTCGTAGACGCGGTATCCGGTCCGCGGGTCGCGGCGCGGGCGTACGAGTCCGGCGCGCTCCCACTTGCGCAGTGTCGCGGGCCGGATGCCGAGCTTGACTGCCAGCGGTCCGATGAACGTGCCGCCGGGCCTGGACACCGCGGCCGGCTCGGGCGCCGTATCAGGCTCGGGCGCCGCGGTGAACGCCAGTTCGCGGAGGGCGTTCTCCACGGCTTGCAGGGTCCGCCGGTCGTCGAGGAGTTGGGCGTGGCTCTCGTCGATGAGGCGGAACGCCTCGCCGACCGCGTCCTGGTTCACGGCTCGCATGATCGACGTCGCCGTCTGGTGGCCGTGGCCGGGCAGCAGGGCGAGAAACGCGCGCAGGGCCTGGGCGTGCAGTGGGGTGTAGACGCGGTAGCCGTGGGGTGTGCGGTCGGCGGCCGGAAGGATGCCGGCCTCCTCGTAGTTCCTGATCGCCTGCGTGGACAGGCCGCTCCCACGGGCCAGGTCAACCGGCCTGAGCCTCCCGACGCTTTGAAGGTTCCGCCCCATCATCCCGCCGAAGTCGCGAAAAAGTTTCCACCGAGGGTTCAAAGATACCGTTTATCGCATGGCTACTGACATCAAGGGCACCGCCCATGCCGTCGAGGCGGTCGCCGTCATGAGACTGCTCCCCGCCCGGCCGCGGCTGCTCGCCCTGGGCGAGCCCACGCACGGTGAGGACACTCTGCTCGACCTGCGCAACGAGCTCTTCCGGCAGCTCGTCGAGCAGGAGGGCTACCGGACGATCGCGATCGAGAGCGACTGCATGAGGGGCCTGGTCGTGGACGACTACGTCACCTCGGGCAGGGGCTCGCTCGACGAGGTCATGGAACACGGTTTCAGCCACGGCTGGGGCACCTCCGCGGCCAACCGCGAGCTCGTGCGCTGGATGCGCGCCTACAACGACGGCCGGCCCGCGTCCGAGCGGCTCCGCTTCTGCGGTTTCGACGGCCCGTTGGAGATCACCGGCGCCGCGAGTCCCCGCCAGGCCCTCACCGCGCTGCACGGCTACCTCGCGGCCCGGGTGGACGCGGAACTGCTCCCCTGCACGGGGGAGACACTCGACCGTCTGCTCGGCGCCGACGACCGGTGGACCGATCCCGCCGCGATGACGGACCCCACCCGGTCCGTGGGGCAGTCGGCCGAGGCCGGTCAGTTGCGGCTGCTCGCCGACGATCTGGTGACGCTGCTCGACGCGCAGGCCCCGCACCTGATCACGGCGACCTCGCGGGAGGAGTGGGACCGGGCGCGTCTGTACGGGCGCACCGCCACCGGCCTGCTGCGCTACCACTACTGGATGGCCGACACCTCACCGGCCCGGATGACGCGGCTGTGCGCGCTGCGGGACGTGATGATGGCTCAGAACCTCCTCGCCGTCGCGGCCCGGGGCCCGGCACTCCTCCACGCCCACAACTCCCATCTCCAGCGGGAGAAGAGCACGATGCAGATGTGGCAGGGGCCGGTGGAGTGGTGGAGCGCCGGTGCGCTGGTGAGCGCCGAACTCGGCGAGGAGTACGCCTTCGTGGCCACGGCCCTCGGCACGATCCGGCACCGGGGAGTGGGCGCCCCGCCGTCGGACACCCTCGAAGGACTCCTGTACGCGCTCCCGGAGGACCGCTGCGTCATCGACGTCCCCCGTCTCGTCACCGCCCTCGGCGACACGCGGCCCGCGCCCCGCGTGTCCCCCTGGTTCGGCTACTCCCCGCTCGACCCGGCCCATCTGGCGGGCACCGACGGCATCGTGTTCGTAAAGGACGTCCTTCAGACCTAGTACTGCAATCACAGTTATGGGGTTTGGTCTCGCCGTTTGTAGTGGCTGAGGCGAGCGCGGGTCTGACTGAGCCGTCTCCACCATGACCAGCGCAGATGGTGCGCCGGGGTGAGGTGTTGTGGGCGGAGGAGCAGTCCGATCAGGCGGCGGATCTCCGCGACGGACAGGGGTATCAGGCGGGTTTGTCCAAGATCGCTGCCCCCTTTGACGGTTCCTGGGCACGGATGGCGGTCAGTGCGGCG
>NZ_BMVN01000025.1:0-128679 GCF_014650735.1 Streptomyces canarius | reverse complement strand
AGAAAGTCATGCCAACTCCGGAGGCCGGGCGCCCCATTGCGGGGCCACCAAGAAGGTAATGGGAAGCTCGTGACCCTTCAAGATTTCCTCGCAACGTACCGTCATGAGGTCAACACGGTCCGCATCGAATATCTCAACGTACCGACGTGAGGCGCTGACTTCGCGGGATCACACCTCTCAGATACTCAGTTCACGTGTCTGGCCGGCAGCTTCCATGGTGAGGCCTCGGCAAGACATTTGACGGTTTCCGATGGACGAACAGGACGGCACGAGCGTGCGCGCCCGGCTGAGGGCCAACGGCATCTACTTCACGATCGCCGGAGCAGCGGATCCAGCACAGCGTCGGACCATGGATGATCTCGCCCTGTTCCTCGACAGCGCCGAGGGGCAGCCACCGAAGGTGAATTCGCCCGCCGGTCCGGAGCAGCAGGGCGAAGAGACCCGAGCCGCGCGCTTCCTGCGCCAATTCGCGGCGACCGATGGCCCGGCGACCGTCTCCGCCATTCGCGAGCGCCTATCAGGTCATCGAGGAGCTTCAGGCCTGCCAGGGCCCGGGCACATCACGGGGACCACGGGAACACACGCGCGAGTGAGGTGCGGCACGGCCGGCCAAGGACCTCTGAGCGGGCCACGATCCCGGTCACTTCCAGTGGGTCTCGACGAATCTCAAGCCGCGGTCCTCTCCGTCTCACCGCACTGTCACGGTGACGAGGCCGGGATCCGGGAGTTCCGTCGGAGCGGTGTCGCCGTACCAGGAGAACTCCAGGGCCGAGAGCCTGCCGTCGCTCACCCAGACCAGCAGTTCGCCGAACAGTTCGCCGGAGTCGTCCGTGACCGTACCGGTGGCCGGGATGACGCCGTCCTCGATCGCCGCTTCCGGAACACCGGGTGGCACGTCCAGATCGACGCTCGGGGACTCGCTCCCCCAGGGACGGGTGACACGGGTCTGCGCCAGCTGGTTCCTCAGCTCCTGCGCGCCCGGGAACTCCGCCGAGAGGAGCTTGACGAGGACGCGCTGTTCGAGGGGGGAGAGCGGTCTGGTGGTAGGGCGGTCCGTCATGGTGTCTTTCCTGGAAACTTGTCTTGGATGAACGCGGTTCCGACGCGAGGTATCCCGTTGACCATGGCGCCGCGGATGGTGACCGTTTCTCCGTCGATTGTACGGTCGACGACGAAACCACCGGATTCTGGAAGGTCGTCGCTCTCCCCGAGACTGTTGACGATACGCCGGAACGCTTCGGAGCGTCCTCCCGAATTCTTTACTATCTCCTCGAATCCGTGCTTCGGGGGATCGATGACGTGTTCGAGCTTTCGCGGCGTATTGTCCATCTCGAAGGCCTTGTCGAGCGCCTCCTGAGTGCACTTCACCAATCCCGTCGGGTCGATCCACCGGAAGGGGTTGAGTATGTACACGTGATGGTTCGGCGCCGGATCAAGACCGAGTGGGTCGGGCGAAAGATAACGTGCGGTTTCCGGATCGTAGAAACGGAAGTAGTTGTAGTGCAGCCCGGTTTCGGCATCGTGATACTGGCCGGGGAAACGCAGGGGGCAGTCCACGGAGCCGGTCTCCGCCCCGGAGCCGATCGGTGTCCCCCACAGCGAGGTACGCCGCCGCCACGCCACGGCTCCGTCCGCCGTGACCAGCTCGGTCGGCGTGCCTGCCGCGTCGGTGACGACGGCGTGGAAGCGAGGAGCGTGATCAGCGGCGGTCTCCTCCGCCAGCCGGGCCAGGAAGGAGGTCTCCGCGGCGCATCCGGAAGGCCGGTGGTCGGTCTGGGCCAGCGGGCGGTGCGTGCCGGGGGCGTACTCCCAGGTGGTCGTCGTGCCGTCGGGGTCTGTTTGCTCGGCCAGGCAGGTGTCGTCCCAGGTGAACTCCGTGCGCTCGACCGGAGAACCGTCTTCAGCCAGCCGGTACTTGGCGATGCGTCGGCCCAAGGGATCGTAGGAGTAGCGCCAGCGACTGCCGTCCGGCGTGACGACCTCCGTCAGGCGGTCCTCGGCGTTCCAGGCGTACGTCCAGGTCCGTCGCTCCCCGTTCAGGAGGCTGCGGATCTTGGCGACGAGCCGACCCTGGCTGTCGTGGTCGTACGTCGTGCTGCCCGAGCGGCGGATGACCGTGCCGTTGAACTCCCTGTCACCTGGTGCCTCGTGCGCGGGTGCGGCGGCGTGCGACACGTTCCCCACCGTGTCGTATGCGTAGGTCTCGGTCCAGCCGAGCGCCCGTACGCCGGTGACGCGGCCCGTGGTGTCGAGATCGAAGCTCCGTGTGCCGGCCGTGAGTTCCCGGATCTCGGTGAGGTAGCCGTCGGCCCGGTAGGCGTACTCCCGATGCTCCAGGAGGCGGCGGGCCTCGCCCGCGACCGGTGCCGACGTCAGCGACTGGACGGCGAGACGACCAGCCGCGTCCCAGCTCTGGGCGAGGGTCACGTCGGCACCGAGACGGCGCTCCGTCTCACGACCGGCGGCATCGTAGGCGAAGGACAGGCTCCCCGCGAAGGAGTCCAGCGCGGTGGGACGCCCCGCCGCGTCGTACGTCCAGCAGGAGGTCAGGCCGGAAGGGGTGGTGCGGCGGATCCGCCGTCCCAGGGCGTCGTAGGCGTGTGTCGTCGTCCGGCCGTTCACGGTCTCCGACAGCACCCTGCCGAGCGCGTCCCGCTCGTACACCAGCTCCGCCTCCGGACCGGCGGCGCGCGCGAGATGACCGGTGGGAGCGTACGCGTACGTCGTGACGTCTGCTGTGCCGCTCCGCTGTTCCAGGATCCTGCCGAGGGCGTCGCGGGTGAAGACCGTGGTCTCGCCCGCACCGTTGGTCCGTGACAGCAGGCCGCCCGCGGCGTTGTGCGTGTACGTGACGGTGCGGCCGTTGAAGTCCGTCTCGGCCACGAGGCGACCGGCCTCGTCGTAGGTGTACGACCAGGTGTGACCCAACGGGTTGCGGACGGCCGTCAGGCGGAGTTCCGTGTCATAGGTGAACTCGTAGTGCGCCCCGTTCGAGTCGGTCCTGGTGGCGGGCACGTCGAAGTGGTGCGGGGTGTGCCGGGTGGTGTTGCCGGCGGCGTCCGTGTGGGAGAGCAGGTTGCCCTCGCCGTCCCAGGACCAGGTCTCCCGGGCCCTGTCGGGATGTTCGCGCCAGGCGGGTTTGCCCTCCGTCGTCCAGCCCAGGCGGGTACGGTTCCCGAGCGGGTCCGTCACCTCGATCACACGGCCGAAGGAGTCCCGGCGGACGGTCGTCGTGTGGCCCAACTCGTCCGTGAGGGCGAGGGGCAGGCCGGCGTCGTCGTAGGCGAAGGCCCGGGTGTGCCCGAGGGCGTTGGTGACCGCCGTCGGCCGGCCCGCCGGGTCGTACGCGTACCGGCTCTCCGCGCCGAGCGGGTCGATGGTCGTCAGCAGGTTACCCCGCTCGTCGTACGTGTGCTGCCAGAGGGCGCCGCCCGGCTCGGTCACCTCGGTCGGGAGACCGAGCGCGTTGTACACGGCCCACGCGACCGATCCGTCCGGCAGGGTGAGTTCCGTCAGATTGCCTGAGACGTCGTAGGTGCACCGCGTGGTGTGGCCCAGCGGGTCCGTCACCGCGACCGGATGGGCGCCGTACTCGTCCCACTCCGTGCGGGTGACGTGTCCGAGCGGGTCCGTCTCCTCCACCACGAGGCCCTCGGCGTTGTACCGGTGGACCGAGGTGTGGCCCTGGGAGTCGGTGTACGTCGTGGTGCGT
The DNA here is from genome assembly GCF_014650735.1 of Streptomyces canarius. Taxonomy (NCBI): domain Bacteria; kingdom Bacillati; phylum Actinomycetota; class Actinomycetes; order Kitasatosporales; family Streptomycetaceae; genus Streptomyces; species Streptomyces canarius. The sequence continues at coordinate 124,967 of NZ_BMVN01000025.1, read as the reverse complement.
TCCGCGTCGTCGTACGTCAGTGTCCCCGAGAGGATGCCGTCGACGCCCTCGGTGCGGACCACCCGGCCGCGCTCGTCGTAGACGTACGAGAACCAGGTGCCGTTGCGGTCGGTCCAGCGGGTGACGCGGCCCTCGGTGTCGTAGGTGAAGCGCAGGGGCTCGTCGCTGGAGTTGATGATCTCGGTGAGGTTGCCGGCGGTGTCGTAGGCGTAGCGCATGACGACCGTGCCCTCGTCGGGCGCGGCGGACGGGCGGTAGCGGGAGGGCGGCTCGTCCAGCAGGCGCAGGGCCGTGATGCGCGGGCCCTGGGTGTCTACGGCGACGTAGTAGCCGCCGGAGTGGCGGATGCCGAACGGGATGCCCTCGTCGTCGCGTTCGACGTCGATGCGGTTGCCGTTGCGGTCGCTCCAGGAGTCCAGCGCCAGGTGGAAGACGCCGAAGGACGGGGAGGGGACGGGGGCGGCGAAGGTGCGGGTCACGCCCGTCGAGGGGTCGGTGACCGTCATCGCGCCGTCCGGCTTGCCGTCCCATTCCAGGGGCCAGCGCGGGCCCTTGGCCGGCATCGTGGGAACGCCGGGCTGCGGCACCGGGTAGACCAGGCGCATGCCGTCGGCCGCGGCGAAGACGACACCCTCGCCGTCGATCTGGAGGCACTCGTCCAGGGTGGAGATCCACGTCGGGCCGAAGCAGACACCGCCCCGGTAGGAGGACAGGTGGGTGCGGGTGAACTCCAGGGGCAGGCTGCCCGGCAGGGTCAGGTCCGTCTGGGTCATCAGCATGGCGCCGGTCGCCACGTCGATCGGCTCGCCCACACACGGGGTGCGCTCGGCGTTGCGGGCGGCCGGGCCCAGCTCCACCAGGTCGGGGCGGAGCGACGGCGGGCGCAGCAGCAGCGGCGTGGTGTCGGCCAGCCCGCCCTCCATGCTCGCCTTCAGCAGGCCACCGCCCGCGCCCAGCGCGCCGCCGAAGATCATGCCGTCCTTGGCGGCCTGGTTGACCTCGTCCAGGCTGAAGCCGTGCTGTAGACCGGTCGCCATCTTCAGCGGCTGGGCCACGGCGAGGTCGACCGCCACCGATTCGACCCCGCCGAAGGCGGCGGCGACCAGGGTGCCGGCGGCGATCTCGGCCACCGTCGTCGTGACGGCGATGCCCATCGTGGCGCCGAACTCGATGACCGCGTCGGCCGCCGCGACGGCGGCCCCGGAGGCCAGGCCCGCGGTGAAGAAGGCCAGCGTCACTCCGCCCGCGATCACGGCGGCGTCGATGCCGATCTGCGTCCAGAGCTTGTTGATCGCGTCGTCGATGGCGTCGGCGAACTTCTCCAGCGCCTTGGCCATCTCCCGCGAGGACTTCGCGAGGTCGCTCAGCCAGCCGCCGTCCTGGTCCTTGGCGTAGCGGCCCCAGAACTTCTCGAACGCCTCGATCGACTCACCGGTGTTGTTGTGGATGATCGAGGACGCGCTGCGGTGCACGGGAGCGCGCACGTCGTCCACCGAATCGGCGAAGGCACGCCAGGCCTTCGCGGCGTCCCTCAGCTTGCCGGAGTCCGCCTCGGGCCACCACAGACCCAGCTTCAAAAGGATGTGGCGGGCCTTGTCCTCAACGCTCACCGGCACCGTCGCCCTGCTTGCCGGTCTTCACTTGCGTGAACATGCCGGCGATCAGCTGGTCGTTGTCCACGTGCCCGTCCGACAGGTCCACCATGGCCTCGTGGATGCTCGTCAGACCGAGCACCAGGATGCCCGCCGCGCTCTCGATCTTCTTCTGCTGCGGCTTGTAGGCGTTGCCGAACTTGTTGCCCTGCTCGTCGTGGCCCCAGGGCTCCCCCAGGCCGTCCAGCGTCTGGATCAGCGTGGTCAGCGCCTTGCTCAGGTCGATGGCCCCTTGCTGGAAGGCCGGTGCCGCCGCCTTGATGTCGGCGGTCTTGATGTCCAGCACCTTGCCGGGCACCTTGCCGTCCCCCGTCACTGTCGCCTCCCCCGGTTCGCAGCTGCGGCTTCCGACCATAGGGCAGACAGGTAAAGGAAGTGTCAGGTCGACAGCCTGCGCGCGTAGGGGTGCCCGTCGAGTATTCGTCTCCGGGTCCTCCTGCCGGCCGGCCGTGATGGCGTTCCCAGGGGCTTGGGGTGGGTGATCGCCTGGTCCGGCCGGGAACATGACCAGGGGCCGCGGTGATGCGGTCCTGCACCTCCGCCCGGAACTCGGGCCGGACTGGAGGCGTGGGGGCGTGCGACGACCTTCGTGCGCACGCTCTGGGAGCCATCCCGGAGCTATCCCGGAGCCGACCGATGTGGTGCCGCCGCTGCTACGGGGCCCGCACCGGGGGAAGCAGCCGCCGGCCGATGCCCGAATCCCGCCACCGTAGCCAACCGCCGGTGGCCACTCGGTCGAGGAGGGAAGACGTTCGGCTTCCGGGTGAATCAAGCCGCTCGGTGAGTGGCGACCCACGTGGCAGCGGGTAGGCCATGGTGCTGTCGGGCAAGCAGCGTACGGGAGCAGCCTTATGCCGAAGTTCCTCATCCAGGCCACCTACACGCCAGAGGGCACGAAGGGGCTGCTCAAGGAAGGCGCCAGCGGCCGGCGCGACGCCGTCGACCGAGTCGTCGCCGACCTCGGCGGGACGGTCGAGGCCATGTACTTCGCCTTCGGGGAGGACGATCTCGTGTGCATCATCGACCTCCCCGACCCGGTGTCGATGGCCGCCGTCAGCCTCACCGTCAAGGCCAGCGGCGCCCTCTGCACCCGGGCCACTCCCCTCCTCACACTCGAAGAGATCGACCAGGCCGCCCGCCGAGAGGTCGCCTTCCGCGCTCCGGGCGCGTAAGCCGGAAACGGCGTGGCGGAGGTCGTGCCAGACCATCAGGCCCGCGCGCAGAGCAGCCGGAGTCGCCGCGGGTGCTTGGGCAGGCGTCGGCCCAGTGGGGTTTGAGGTGTGCCTCTGCCGGTCGCCGCTCGATGTGGCCCTCTCGGTCCAGAGGTCGGCGACAGGCGCGTGCAAGTCCGGGGTGCTCGGCGTCTCCCCGGCCTTCGTCACCCAGGCTGCCGGCGCTCACCCCCTCCTGCTCGGTACGAGGGGACGGAATGCGGCGAGGGCGGCTTCCCAGTCGGATGCGACCGGGTCTTCCGGCGGAGGGCGGGACCCAGGTCCTCTGTCGTCCGCAGCACGGCGGAGGCGAGCTGCGGCGCCGTCGTCCGTGCGACGGTGCCGTTCTTGTCGGCGACCGTCAGGCCGTCTTCGGTCCGTCGCACGACAAGGCCGAAGGAGGTGTCGGCACCGGTGAAACTCATGAAGTCGAGTGATGGTGGGCCCTGCGCCGGCGCTGTACGTTCCCGCTCACGGATCGACGTAGATCGGACGTAGCTCAGGGGGGCGGGATGTCTCGATACGGCCGCGCGGACAGTGAGTGGGACGAGCTGGCGGATGCCGGGCGGGGCTTTCTTGTCGAGCGGGCGAAGCTGGGCAGGCTCACCTCGTACACCGAGCTCAACGTGACCCTCGCCCGGCGGACGGGCTGCCGGCCCTTCGACTTCGAGCGGGCTGACGAGCGGGCCGCGATGGGGTACCTGCTCGGACTGATCGTGGAACGGGACCAGGAGCTCGCCCCCTCGGATCCGCCTCTCATGCTGTCGGCCCTGGTGAACTACTTGGGTGCCAACGATGCCGGTGCCGGCTTCTACCAGTTGGCCAAGGAACTCCGGTTGCTCCCCATGAGCGCGTCGGCGGACGAGAAGCTCGGCTTCTGGGCCGGGCAGGTGAAGCGAATCCACGAACGGCATGGGGCTGGTCCGGCCAGGGCGTGAAACCACCGGCTCGGGCTCTTCCTCCCGCGCGGCTCGGGCTTCCTCCCGCGCGCGAGCGGTGGGTGGCTAGTCTTCAGGCGTGACGACCGAGTTGGCCCTGCTGTCCGAAGTCGCCTGCCGTGGGCGGGAGATCACCGCTCCCCGGCTGCGCGGGCTGGTGGCGTTGCTCGCCGGGGACCTGCGGGCCGGGTGCAGCACGGGGCGGCTGGTGGAGGGGCTGTGGCCGGACGGGCTGCCGGAGCGGCCGGGCAAGGCGGTGCAGGTGCTGGTGTCGCGGCTCAGGGCGCAGCTGGGTGGTGAGCTGGTCGTCAGTACGCCGACCGGGTACCGGCTGGCGCTGGAGGAGGCGCAGGTCGACAGCTCCGCGTTGCTGCTGTTCGAGGCGGGGAGCGCCGAGCGGGCGCGGGCGGGGGATCACGCGGGCGCCCTGGCGCAGGCCGAGGCGGGCTTGGCTCTGTGGGACGGGAGCGTGGGGGCCGGGGCGGGAGAGGACCTGCACGATCCGGTGGTGGCGCTCCGTACCGACCGGCTCCGGGCGCACCGCTCGCTCGTTCGTTCCCGTGCGCTCGCGCTCGCCCGGCTGGGGCGGCGGGAGGAGGCCGCGGTGCCGCTGGCCGAGCTCGCCCGGGAGCTGCCGCGGGACGAGGAGGTGCTGGCGGAGCTGCTGCGGTGCGAGGCGGACACCGTGGGCCGTGCCGCCGCGCTGACCCGGTACGACGCTTATCGGCGGCGGCTGCGCGAGGAGCTGGGGACCGATCCGGGTCCCGGGCTCAGGTCCCTCTATCAGGAGTTGTTGAGCGCGGACGCGCCTCGGGTCCGGCAGGGAGTGCCGCACGAGCCGAACCCGCTGCTGGGGCGGGACGCCGACATCTCCGCCGTGGCGGGGCTGCTGCGCGCGGCCCGGGTCGTCACCGTCGTGGGCCCCGGTGGGCTGGGCAAGACCCGGCTGTCCCATGCGGTGAGCCGGGCTGCCGAGCAGCCCGTGGTGCACTTCGTCCCCCTGGCCGGTGTCACCGCCGACGACGACGTCGCCGCCGAGGTGGCCTCGGCGGTGGGCGCCGGCGAGGGCCGGCAGTTCACCGGGGGCGGCGACGCGGTCGGCGGCATCGCCGGCGCGCTGGGTACGGGGCCCACGCTGCTGGTGCTGGACAACTGCGAGCAGGTGATCGCCGGCGTGGCCGACCTGGTCCGGGCGCTGGTGTCGCGGTCGAAGGAGCTGCGGGTCCTGACGACCAGCCGGGCTCCGCTGGGGCTGACCTCGGAGTCCGTGTACGCCCTGCCGGAGCTGTCCCTCGCCACCGCGGTCGAGCTCTTCGAGCAGCGGGCGCGGGCGGCCCGGCCCGGCGTGGACCTGCCCGCCGACCGGGTCGCCGAGATCTGCCGCCACCTGGACGGGCTGCCGCTCGCCGTGGAACTGGCCGCGGCCCGGGTACGGGTGCTCTCCGTGGCCGACATCGCACGCCGCCTCCGGGACCGTTTCGCGCTGCTGCGCGGCGGCGCCCGTGACGCGCCCGAGCGGCACCGCACGCTGCACGCTGTGGTCGAGTGGAGCTGGAACCTGCTGGAGCCCGACGGCCAGGCCGCGCTGCGCGCGCTGTCGGTGTTCCCGGGCGGCTTCGCCGAGGACGCGGCGGAGTACCTGCTCGGTGGGACGGGGGACGCGCTGTTCCTGCTGGAGCAGCTCGCCGGTCAGTCCCTGGTCAAGGTGGACGACAGCCCGGCCGGGACGCGCTTTCGCATGCTGGAGACCCTGCGGGAGTTCGGCGCCGCCCGGCGGGCCGAGGCGGGCGAGGAGGAGGTGGTGACCGACCGGTTCCTGGACTGGGCCCGGGACTTCGGCCGCGAGCACCACGATGTGCTGTTCAGCAGCGACCCGGCGCCCTCCTGGAACCGCATACGGGCCGAGCAGGACAACCTCGTCCTCGCGCTGCGGCACGCGCTGGCCCGGTCCGACGGGCCCACCACCGCCGCCCTCACCGCCGTACTGGCCTCGCTGTGGGCCACCGACTCCCACTTCACCCGGCTCGCCGCGCTCATCGCCGACACCGGCGGGCCGCTGTCCCACTTCCGCCCCGGCCCCGAGGACGTGGAGCCGGCCCGCACCGCGGCGGCCGTGTGCACGGCCAGCCTCTTCATGGCCCACGGCCCGCACGCCATGCGGCAGTTGGTGACGCTGCGCAGGCTGCCGCCCGCTCCGCCGGACACGCTGCTGCGGGCGCTGGCCGTCGTGCTGTGCGCCGTACCGGACATCCACCCGCCGGAGTACGCGCTGCTGCGGGAGCTGTGTGACGCGGAGGAACCCCTGCTGGCGGGTGTGGCGGCGTGCTTCGCCAGCTACGCGTGGGACGCGGCGCACGAGACGGAGCGCGCGCTGGAGTACGCCCGTCGGATGCTCGACGCGCTGGAGCCGCTCGCCAACCCGGCCATGCAGCTGCTCTGTCACGGACGGATCAGCGAGCTGTGCCTCCAGTCCGAGCGGGGCGCGGAGGCGTACGACCATCTGCGCGCCGCGCTCGCCGCCCTCGACCGGTTCGGCGACTGGTCGGACTCGATCGGCGTGCGCTGGGGGCTGGTGCTGGCCTGTCTTCAGCGCGGGGAGGTCGACGAGGCGGAGTACTGGCTGGGGCTCGCGGCCCTGGAGCAGCCGCCGGACTCACCGCAGATCTACACCCCCGATCTCCTGGCACGGGCGGAGATCGCGCTGGCCCGGGGGCTGACGGAGGTCGGGCTCGGGCTCTGGCGCCGGGCGGTGGAGCGGGTGCGGGAGGACAGCCTGCTGTATGCCGGTGATCCGTTCGTGCATCCCTGGTCGCTCCAGGTGCAGTCGGCCGCGCTGGCGGCACACGCGCAGCACGGCCGGCTGGAGCCGGTGGCCGGGCTGGCCGGGCAACTGCGGGAGCGGCTCCTCGGGATGCTGTCCGGCTCGTCCGGCACCGGGGATTCGTCCGGCACCGGGAGTTCGTCCGGCACCGGGGGCTCGTTCACCTCCGACTCGTCCGGCTCCCCCAGCACCTCGAAGTCCCCTGACTCCCCCGGCACCTCGAAGTCCCCTGACACCCCCGGCACCTCCGACTCCCCCGGCTCCCCCGTGGAACTGCCGGTCTACGGCACGGTGTTGCTGGCGCTCGGGCTCGCCGGGCTGGCCCGGGGCGAGACGGCGGCCGTACGGCTGGTGGCGCTGGCGGAGCGGATGCCGGTGGTGCGGGACTTCCCGACCCTGTCCTCGGCCCGGTCCCGGCAGGCGGCCGAGAACGCCGACAGGGCGGCGTACGCCGACGCGAGGTCGAGGTACGCCGCCCTGGGGCGGGAGGAACTGCGGGCGGCGGCACTGCGGGAGCTGAGCGCCGGGTGATCCGCGAGAGGCCGGGCGCCGGCTGAGCCCGCCGGGGTCAACGCCGCGGCTCCCGGTTGAACTGCGCCTTGGACCACAGGTAACCCAGCACGGTCAGCACCAGGCACCAGGCGACGGCGAGCACCGCGTTCTTCGTGCCGATCCCGCTGCCGAGCAGCAGCCCGCGCAGGGTCTCGATGGCGGGCGAGAACGGCTGGTACTCGGCGAACCAGCGGAACCAGCCCGGCATGGCGTCCACCGGCACGAAGGCGCTGGACAGGAACGGCAGCATCACCAGGGGCGTCCCGGTGTTGCTGGCCCCCTCGGGGTTGGGGCTCACCAGGCCGATGCCGACCGCGAGCCAGGTCAGCGCCAGGCTGACCAGCGCCATCAGCCCGGCCGCCGCGATCCACTCCAGCGGCGTCGCGTCGGGCCGGAAGCCGATGGCCAGGCCGATGCCCAGCAGCAGCACCAGGGCCATCAGCGTCTGGATCACACTGCCGAACACGTGGCCGATCAGCACGGAGGCGCGGGAGATGGCCATGGTCCGGAACCGGGCCATGATGCCCTCGGTCATGTCGGTGGCCACCGACACGGCGGTGCCGAGCGAGGTCATGCTCACGGTCAGCAGCAGGATGCCGGGGACCAGGTAGGCGACGTAGTCGGCGCGGTCCGCGTGTCCGCCGTTGATGCCGGCGCTCATCACGTCGCCGAAGACGTAGACGAAGAGCAGCAGCAGGATGACCGGGGTGAGCAGGAGGTTCAGGGTGAGGGAGGGGTAGCGGCGGGCGTGCAGCAGGTTGCGCCGCAGCATGGTGAGGTTGTCGCGGAAGGGGCGGCCGGCGGCGCTCATCGGGCGGTCTCCTTGTCGGTGGACTGGGAAGGTACGGGGCTCGCGGTGAGGGCGAAGAACACGTCGTCCAGGTCCGGGGTGTGGACGGACAGCTCGTCGGCCTCGATGCCGGCGGCGTCGAGCCAGTCGAGGACGGCGCGCAGTTCGCGCTGGCTTCCGTCGCTGGGGATCTGGAGGGTGAGCGCCTCGTCGTTCCGGGTGGCCTCGCGCAGCGCGGTGGCCGCCCCCTCGTACGCCACCGGGTCGGCGAAGCGCAGCCGCACGTGCCCGCCGGGGACGAGCCGCTTGAGCTGCTCGGCGCTGCCGTCGGCGACGATCTTTCCTCCGTTGAGCACCGCGATGCGGTCGGCCAGCTGGTCGGCCTCCTCCAGGTACTGGGTGGTGAGGAAGACGGTCGTACCGCCGGAGACCAGTTCGCGGATGATCTGCCACATGGTGTGGCGGGAGCGCGGGTCGAGGCCGGTGGTCGGCTCGTCCAGGAAGATGATCCGCGGGCTTCCGACCAGGGTCATGGCGATGTCCAGGCGGCGCTTCATGCCGCCGGAGTAGGTGGAGGCGGGCTTCTTCGCGGCCTCGGTGAGGTCGAACCGTGCCAGCAGCTCGGCGGTGACGCGCCGTCCCTCGTGCTTGGAGAGGTGGTGCAGGTCCGCCATCAGGAGCATGTTCTCCTCGCCGGTGATCAGCCCGTCCACGGCGGAGAACTGACCGGTGACCCCGATGGCGGCCCGCACCGCCTGCGCCTCGGCGGCGAGATCGTGCCCGGCGATCCGCGCCTGTCCGCCGTCGGGGGAGATCAGCGTGGACAGGATGCTGACCGCCGTGGTCTTGCCGGCACCGTTGGGCCCGAGGAGGGAGAAGACGGTGCCGGCGGGCACGTGGATGTCGATGCCGTCGAGGACGGTCTTGTCCCCGTAGGACTTGCGCAGCCCGGTGGCCGCGATGGCGAGTTCGTCTGCGTCCGTTGTCGTCATGCCGCAGAGCGTGCGGCCCGGGCGGTTCAGCGTGACTTCAACGCGGTTTCAGCCGGCCGGGGACGGGACCGGGGCGGTGAAACCCGCGAGTCGTTCGGCGATCCGGGACCATCGGACCGGGCCCACCAGACCGGGCCCGCCAGACCGGGCCCATCAGACCGGGCCCATCGGTCCGGAGCCATCAGACCGAGGCCACCAGACCGGGCCCATCGGTCCAGGGCCATCACACCGAGGCCACCAGACCGGGCCCATCGGTCCAGGGCCATCACACCGAGGCCATCGGTCGGGGCGTCCGGAGCCGCCGTCCCCGTCAGCTCTTCGCCATCAGCTCCGCGCAACCCGGGTACCCCGCGGACCGCGCCCCGGGCACTCCCGCGGACCGCGCCCCGGCACCCCCGCGGACCGGTGCGCCCGAGTAGCCCGGCGCGGCCGGGATCTAGGCTTCCAGACATGAAGGAAGCCCCGTTGAACTTCTGGTCGCTCTACAGCCACGGCTTCGCGCGGATCGCCGCGTGCACCGGCCACACCGTCATCGCCGACCCGCAGGCCAACGCCGAGTCGGTCCTGCGCCTGGCGCGCCGGTGCGCGGACGAGGGCGTCGCCGTCGCCGTCTTCCCCGAGCTGGGCCTGACCGGCTACTCGATCGAGGACCTGCTGCTCCAGGACGCGCTGCTCGACCAGGTCGAGGCGGCGCTGCGGACCATCGTGGCCGGGTCGGCGGAGCTGCTGCCGGTGCTGGTCGTCGGCGCCCCGCTGCGCCACCGCCACCGGATCTACAACTGCGCGGTGCTCGTGCACCGCGGCCGGATCCTCGGTGTCGTACCGAAGTCGTACCCGCCCACCTACCGCGAGTTCTACGAGCGCCGGCAGATCGCCGACGGGCACGACGAGCGGGGCGGGACCATCCGGATCGCGGGTGCCGAGGTGCCGTTCGGGGTGGACCTGCTGTTCGCGGCCGAGGACGTGCCGGGGCTCGTGCTGCACACCGAGATCTGCGAGGACATGTGGGTGCCGGTGCCGCCGAGCGCGGAGGCCGCCCTCGCCGGGGCGACCGTGCTGGTGAACCTCTCGGGCAGCCCGATCACGGTCGGCCGGGCCGAGGACCGCAAGCTGCTGTGCCGCTCGGCGTCCTCCCGCTGCCTCGCCGCGTACGTCTACGCGGCGGCGGGCCTCGGCGAGTCGACCACCGACCTGTCCTGGGACGGGCAGACCATGATCTACGAGAACGGGGTGCTGCTCGCCGAGACCGGCCGCTTCCCGCTCGGCGACCAGTACGCGGTCGCCGACGTGGACCTCGACCTGCTGCGGCAGGAGCGGCACCGGATGGGCACCTTCGACGACAACCGCCGGGCCCACGCCGCCCGGACCGGTGACTTCCGGACCGTCTCCTTCGAGCTGGACCCGCCGCTCACCGACCTCGGGCTGCGCCGGCGCGTGGAGCGGTTTCCGTTCGTGCCCGCCGACCCCGAGCGGCTCGCCCTGGACTGCTACGAGGCCTACAACATCCAGGTCGCCGGGCTCCAGCAGCGGCTCGCGGCGATCGGCGGGCCGAAGGTCGTCATCGGCGTGTCCGGCGGCCTGGACTCCACGCACGCGCTGATCGTCGCCGCCCGGGCGATGGACCGCGCGGGCCGGCCGCGCGGCGACATCCTGGCCTTCACCCTGCCGGGCTTCGCCACCAGCGACCACACCAAGGACAACGCGCACAAGCTGATGCGGGCGCTCGGCGTCACCGCGGCCGAGCTGGACATCACGCCGACCGCGCGGCTGATGCTGAAGGAGATCGGCCACCCGTTCGCCTCCGGGGAGCCGGTGTACGACGTCACCTTCGAGAACGTGCAGGCCGGCCTGCGCACCGACTACCTGTTCCGGCTGGCCAACCAGCGCGGCGGCATCGTCCTCGGCACCGGCGACCTCTCCGAGCTGGCGCTCGGCTGGTCCACGTACGGCGTCGGCGACCAGATGAGCCACTACAACGTCAACTCGGGGGTGCCGAAGACCTTCATCCAGCACCTGATCCGCTGGGTGATCAACAGTGGCCAGTTCGACGAGGAGACCGGCGGGATCCTGGCCGCGATCCTGGACACCGAGATCAGCCCGGAGCTGGTGCCGGGCGAGGAGATGCAGTCCACCGAGTCGAAGATCGGCCCGTACGCGCTGCACGACTTCACCCTCTTCCAGGTGCTGCGCTACGGCTTCCGGCCCTCCAAGATCGCCTTCCTGGCCTGGCACGCCTGGCACGACGCGAAGTCCGGCGCCTGGCCGCCGAACTTCCCCGAGGCCAAGCGGGTGGCGTACGACCTGCTGGAGATCCGGCACTGGCTGGAGGTGTTCTGCCGCCGCTTCTTCGCGTTCTCGCAGTTCAAGCGCTCGGCCATGCCGAACGGCCCGAAGGTGTCGGCGGGCGGCTCCCTCTCCCCGCGCGGCGACTGGCGGGCCCCCTCGGACGGCAACGCGGAGGTGTGGCTCAGGGACCTCGCCCGCTTCGACTTCGACAGCGCGGCGGCCGACCGGTAGCCGGGGGCGGTGACCGGTGCCTTTGGCCGGTGCCGGTCAGGTGTTCCAGGTCTCGTCGTAGGGGTCGCGCGGTGCCGGGACCGGACGGGTGGAGGTGACCCTCAGGCAGGGGATGGGGCCGTCGTTGACCGGGTCGTGGGTGAGCCCGGGGGCGTACGCGCCCGTCACCTCCGGCCAGGCGTCCGGGCGGAGGACCGGCGGCAGGGCGCCGGTCAGCGCGATCTTCACCGGCTGGGCGTCCGCGGCACAGCGGTTGAGGGCCATACGGACCAGGTAGGGCCGGCCCGCGTGGTCCAGGGCCAGGAAGCCGGTGACCCGGACGGCACGGCCGTGCAGGGAGCGGCCGTGTCCGTAGGCCGCGCGGGAGCCGTAGTCGACGACGGAGAGCGGCACCGGATCGCCCGCCGGCAGCAGCACGCCCAGCACCAGGAAGGGCAGTGCCTGGACGGTCACCACCATGAACACCGTCGTCCGGCTCTGCATCAGCGGAGTGCCCGAGGGCCCCGCGGATCGGCGACTGCGCGAGCACGGCCGGCAGGAGCACCAGGGTCAGGGCCGGCGGGGAGCTGAGCCGCCGGTTCCGCGGGTCCCCGTCACGGCTCACGTCCGTACCCGGCGGGGCGTCTTCGGTGATGGCCACGGGCGGTTCCCTCCGGCTGCTGCTCTCCCTCCCCTTGCCCACGCGGGTGCCGGCACGGGCGTTCAGACCGTTGCTGGAACCACTCGGCTCCTTGGTGCACTCTTTCCCTCGTGGCGAGCGTTCCGTATCAAGGGGGGCCGGCGTCTCCGCCGGCGCACATGGTGGTGTGCGGTGACGACGGGCTCGCGCACCGGCTGGCCGCCGAGTTGCGCGGGGTCTACGGCGAGCAGGTCACCCTCGTCGTGCCGCCGAACGAGCGCACCGTCCGGCCCCCGGTGGTCGGCCGTGCCCGGTCCGCGTCGGCGGCGCTGTTCGACCGCGTGGTCAGCGCCGCCGTGGGCACCGTCGGCCGCTCCGGCACGGGCGGGCAGCCCGCCGGTGCCACGGCCGGCCAACACCCCGACGGGGAAGGGGTGCTGGAGGCCGCCGAGCTGACCGAGGCGGTGCTCGCCGAGGCCGGGGTGGCCCGGGCCGCCGCGCTGGCCCTCGTGTACGACGACGACGAGACCAACATCCGGGCCGCCCTGACCGCCCGCCGGCTCAACCCCCGGCTGCGGCTCGTCCTGCGGCTCTACAACCGGCGGCTGGGCCAGCACATCGAGGAACTCCTCGACCAGGCAGCCGCGTTGGCCGCGGGGGGCGACGGCGGCCCCGGCACCGCCGCCGAGGCCTCCACCACCGTGCTGTCCGACGCCGACACCGCCGCACCCGCGCTGGCCGCGACCGCCGTCGCCGGCACGAGCAGGGTCGTCCAGACCGAGGGCCTGCTGCTGCGGGCCGTGGAACGGCCGCTGTCCGGGGACGGCCCCGGCACCGGGCTGTACACGCTCGCCCTGCTCTCGGGCGGCGACCCGGCCGGCACCGACGGCCCCTACGGCGCCGGGGAACAGCAGCCCCGGCTGCTCCCCGACGACGAGGAGGTCCGGCAGGCCGCCGGACGGCAGGCCGTGGTGCTGGAACACGTCTCCGCCCCGGCCGGTGGCGAGTCCGCCGCGCCCGCCCGTCGCGCGATGACCGGCGTACCGCCGCTCGGCTCCCTCTTCTCCCGGCGGCTGCGCTGGTCCCTGGCCGTGCTCGCCGGCTGCGTGGTGGGCCTCGCCGTCGCCCTGTGGCTGGTCACCGGCATCCATCCGCTGCGCGCCTTCTACATCACCCTCCTCGACCTGTTCGCGATCGACGACCCGGCCCTCAGGGAACCCCTGGGCCGCCAGCTCCTCCAACTCCTCTCCGCGCTCGTCGGGTTGCTGCTGCTGCCGTTGCTGCTGGCCGCCGCGCTGGAGGCGTTCGGCACCTTCCGCACCGCCTCCGCCCTGCGCAAGCCACCGCGCGGCCTGAGCGGCCATGTCGTCCTGCTCGGGCTCGGCAAGATCGGCACCCGGGTGCTGACCCGGCTGCGGGAACTGAACATCCCGGTGGTGTGCGTCGAGTCCGACCCGGAGGCGCGCGGGCTCGCCACCGCCCGCCGGCTGCGGGTGCCGGTGGTGCTCGGGGACGTCACCCAGGAAGGCGTCCTGGAGGCCGCCCAGATCCAACGGGCCCAGGCCCTGCTCGCGGTGACCAGCTCCGACACCACCAACCTGGAGGCCGTGCTCTACGCGCGGACCGTACGGCCCGATCTGCGGGTGGTGCTACGGCTGTACGACGACGACTTCGCCACCGCCGTCTACCGCACCCTCCGCACCGCCTACCCGCAGGCGCTGACCCGGAGCCGTAGCGTCACCCACCTGGCCGCCCCGGCGTTCGCCGGGGCCATGCTGGGGCGGCAGGTGCTCGGGGCCGTCGCCGTGGAGCGGAGGGTGCTGCTGTTCGCCGCGGTGGACGTGGACGGGCATCCCCAGCTGGAGGGCCGCACCGTGCGGGAGGCCTTCCAGGCCGGGTCCTGGCGGGTACTGGCGCTGCTGGGCCGCGCCGACACCTCTTCCTCCCATGTGCTGGGGAAGGGCGACCGGGTGGTCGTCGCCGCCACCCGAAGAGGTCTCGCGGAGCTGCGCTGACCAAGGGCCCGTCCTAGGCCGGCAGGTGCCGGGCCGCGAATTCCAGTTCCAGTCTCACCTGCTTGATCCGCTCGTCCACCACCAGCGAGCCGTGGCCCGCGTCGTACCGGTACACCTCGTGGACCGCGCCCCGGGTCTCCAGTCGCTTGACGTAGTTGTCGATCTGGCGGATCGGGCAGCGCGGGTCGTTGACGCCCGCCGAGATGTGGACGGGGGCCTTGACCTGGTCGACGTACGTCAGCGGGGAGGACGCCTCGAAGCGCTCCGGGACCTCCTCCGGGGTGCCGCCCAGCAGGGTGCGGTCCATGGCCTTCAGGGACTCCATCTCGTCGTGGTACGCGGTGACGTAGTCCGCGACGGGCACCACCGCGATGCCCAGCGCCCAGGCCTCCGGCTGGGTGCCGACGCCGAGCAGGGTCAGATAGCCGCCCCAGGAGGCGCCGGTCAGGATCAGGCGGGCGGGGTCGGCGAGACCGGAGGAGACGGCCCAGTCGCGCACCGCCGCCACGTCCTCCAGCTCGATCAGGCCGACCCGGTGCTTGAGGGCGTCCGTCCAGGCGCGGCCGTAGCCGGTGGAGCCGCGGTAGTTGATGCGGACGACCGCGTAGCCGTGGTCCACCCAGGCGGCCGGGCCGGCGGCGAAGGAGTCGCTGTCGTGCCAGGTCGGGCCGCCGTGCAGGTCGAAGACGGTGGGGAGGGGACCGGTGGCGCCCGCCGGCTTCTGGATCAGGGCGTGGATCCGGCCGCCGGGGCCCTCCACCCACACGTCCTCCACCGGCACCGACGCCGGACACGCCATGCCCGGCGGGTCCAGCACCACACCGCCGGCCGTGGAGTGGACCGCCGGGGGCTCGGCCGCCGACGACCACAGGTACTCCACGCTGCCGTCGGGGCGGGCGGTCGCGCCGGAGACCGTGCCGGGCGGGGTGGGGATGCGGGTCAGCTCGCGGGCCGCCACGTCGTAGCGGAACAGCTCGCTGCGGGCCTCGAAGCCGTGGACGATGAGCAGGGCCGAGCCGTCCGGGTACCACTCGGCGCTGACGTCACCGGGCAGGTCCAGGGCCAGGTCGGTCTCCTCCCCCGTGGCCACGTCCCACACCAGCGGCTCCCAGCGGCCCCGGCGCTGGTGGCCGATGAGCAGCCGGGTGTCGCCGTCGACCGGGGCGAAGCCCAGCACCTCCAGGCCCAGTTCCTCGGTGCCGCCCTTGGTGTCGTCCAGCTCGGCGACCGTCGTGCCGTCCGGGCGCAGCACCCGCAGGGCCGCGTGCATGGCGTCGCCGTGCTCGGTGTGCTCCACGGCGATCAGGGAGCCGTCGTGCGAGAGGTCGCCGACGCCCGCCGACTCGCGGTGGCGGTAGATCTCCACCGGGTCCGCGCCCTCGCGGGCCAGGTGGATCGTCGTCCCCTCCTCGTCCGTGGAGCGGCCGACGACCGCCGTGCGGCCGTCGCGGGACAGGGCAAGACCGGCCGGGTAGGACGGGTCGAGACCGGGCACGGCCGGCTCGTCCGGGCCGCCCGTGAAGGGCTGGCGGCGCCAGATGCCGAACTCGTCGCCGTCCTTGTCGTCGAACCACCAGATCCACGCGCCGTCCGGGGAGAGCACGCCGTCCGTCGTGCCGTTCGGCCGGGCCGTCGCCTGGCGCTGCTCACCCGTCGCCCTGTCCCAGGCGTACAGCTCGTACGTCCCCGTCGCGTTCGACACGAACAGGGAGTGGTCCGGCGCGTCCTCCGCCCAGTCGGGCAGCGACACCCGCGGCGCCCGGAAGCGCTTCTCCCAGTCCGGCATGTCCGGTGTGTGCTGCGTGCTCGGCGTACTGCTCTCGTTCATGGCCCCAGTCATGCGCCCATAGTGCCTGGCCGCGCCGACAATTGGGTGGCGGGTGCGCACAGCCTGTGGATAACTTCCGCGTCGAGACCGTGCGGGTACTCCCTGAGGGCGAGCAAGGGCTGACCCGAGGCATGGACACCGGGGTGGGCGCCGTACCGTGGAGGGCGTGTACCGGTTTCTGCTGACACCCCGCTGGTGGGGCATCAACGTCTTCTTGCTGCTCGCCGTCCCGTTCTGCGTCTTCATGGGGTCGTGGCAGCTGAGCCGGTTCGAGGGGCGGGTGCAGGACCACCGCGCCGCGACCGAGCAGGCCGCCTCCGACCGGGGCGAGGCCGCGCGCCCGCTGGACTCGATGCTGCCCGTCGACAAGAGCACGGCGGGGCGGCGGGTCACGGCGAGCGGGCGGTACGGGGAGCAGTTGCTGGTGCCCGGGCGGGAGCTGGACGGCAAGCGCGGCTTCTACGTCCTGACGCTGCTGCGCACCGGTTCCGGCAGGGCGCTGCCGGTGGTGCGGGGGTGGCTGCCGGGTACGGCGGACGCGGCGAAGGCGCCCGCGCCGCCCCGGGGTGAGGTCACCGTCACCGGTGCGTTGCAGGCGCCCGAGACCCCCGGGGACAACGGGGTCAGCGCGCAGGGCGGGCTCCCCGCCGGGCAGACCTCGGCGATCAGCCCGGCGTCGCTGGTGAACCTGGTGCCGTACCGGCTGTACGACGCCTGGGTGACCCTGGACAAGGGGGACGCCGGGATGAAGGCCGTGCCCGCGAGCGCGCCGAGTGGTACGGGGCTGGACCTCAAGGCGTTCCAGAACCTCGGTTACACCGGCGAGTGGTTCGTGTTCGCGGGCTTCGTGGTCTTCATGTGGTTCCGCTTGCTGCGTCGCGAGCTGGAGTTCCAGCGGGACGCCGCGCTCGGGCTGGTGCCGGAGGAGTCGGAACAGTCCCCGGTGCCGGCCGGCTGACCCGCGCCCCGAAGGGATGCGGGGAGCTGCGCGACCGGCCACGACGGGCCCGTGGCCGCGCACGCTCCCCCGGACGGACGGCGTCGGGGCACCCCGCTCTCAGCGGAGCGTCAGGCGCCCGCGAGCACCCCGGTGTAGTAGACCGTCCCCGCGCACGCCCCGGGCACCACGGCCGTCGCCGTCGGCGAACCCCCCTGTGCCGTATGGGTCACCGTGACGCTGCCGTCGGCCGTGCCGTCCTCGGTGGCGAGTTGCGGGGTCGTGCCCTCCGAGCCGGTGCTGTCGGTCGTGGCGTCGGCGGCGCTCTGGGTGGGCGACGGATCGGGCGACGGGCCGGTCGGGCCGGGGTCGCCCGGACTGCTGTCGCCGCCGGTGGTGGGGCAGGTCTCCGAGGGGACGAAGGCGAACTTCTCCTCGTAGGCCGCGCCCGGCTGGAGGACCAGCCCGGTGACCTCCTGCGACGGGTCGGGCAGGGCGGTCGCCGCGTCGCCGGCCACGTGCCGGGCGGTGAGGATCTTGGCCGGGTCGGCGGCACCCTGGGCCATGGGCGTGATGCCGCCGGCGCCGGCGACCGTGCAGGCGGTGCCGGAGATGTTGGTGACGCGGAAGGTGCCGTAGACGACCCCCGCGGTGTCGGGCGCGTTCGCGCTGCCGGTGGCGGAGCCCAGCTGGGTCGCCGTGCAGAGCGGGACGCCCGAGGACGGCGTGGCGGTGGGGTCGGCGGCGCCGGTGGAGCCGCCGCTGCCGCCGGGCTTCGTGTCCTTGTCGTCGGGCGGGCCTGACTCCTTGCCGGGCTCGACCGTCGTACCGCCGGCGCCCTTCGGGTCGCCCTTGCCGGTGCCCTTGTCCTTGCCCTGCCCGGTGCCGCCCTGGGCCTGGGAGGACTGGCCGGCCATCGCGGTGTTGGGGTCGGAGCCGCCGGCCTGGGAGACGTGCACGAGGGCGGGGATCGCGGTGCCGATGAAGAGGGCCGCCGCGGCCATGCCGACCACTGCCTGGCGCTTGCGGGCGCGGCGGGCGGGGACGGCCCGGCGCAGGTGGTCCAGGGTGCCGGTGCGGGGTTCGATGTCGTCGACCGCCGAGTGCAGCAGCCGGCGCAGGGCCAGTTCGCCGGAGTCGGGCCCGTCCAGGCTGTGGACTCCGTCGAGCCTCTCCGGGCCCTTGTCGTCGGGGCCGTGGTTCACAGTTCCGTTCCCAGCGTGCGATGGCGTGTGCTGTTGCCCGTTGCCCTCCCTCGGCTCGTGCCAGGCGTAGGGCTCGTGGCGTTCATGGGAGGCGCCCTCGTCGGCGTGGTCACTCATGCCGGGGTCCCCATGGCGACCCGCAGCGCGGCGATGCCCCGCGAACCGTACGCCTTGACGGAGCCCAGGGATATGCCGAGCGTCTCGGCGACCTGGGCCTCGGTCATGTCCGCGAAGTAGCGCAGCACGAGCACCTCGCGCTGGCGGCGCTGGAGTCCCTTCATCGCCTTGATGAGGTCGCGGCGCTCCAGCTGGTCGTAGGCGCCCTCTTCCGCGCTCGCCATGTCGGGCATCGGCTTGGAGAGCAGCTTCAGGCCGAGGATGCGCCGGCGCAGCGTGGAGCGGGAGAGGTTGACGACCGTCTGCCGCAGGTAGGCGAGGGTCTTCTCGGGGTCGCGGACGCGCTTGCGGGCCGAGTGGACGCGGATGAAGGCCTCCTGGACGACGTCCTCGCAGGAGGCGGTGTCGTCGAGGAGGAGTGCGGCCAGGCCGAGCAGCGAGCGGTAGTGCGCCCGGTAGGTCTCGGTGAGGTGGTCCACGGTCGTGCCGGCGGCCTCGGTCGCCACGGCACCCGCGGATTCCTCGGCGCCGTCACGCTGACTGGGTATGCGGGCGGGCCGCGCTGCGGGCATGGGCGCGATCACCGGCATGCCGCCGGGCGGGCGGGGCCGGAGCGCCGCGCGGGGCCGCAGGGCCGTACCGCCGCGGGCCACACTGAGTTCGAGTACCTCTGCCACGCCTGTTGGACACGCTTCCCCCCTCGGGGGTTGTACGTGCCGGGCGTCACATGTGCGACAACCGGCGGTGCCTCAAGTGCCGTCATGCGTCCCGCTCTTCCGTTATGTCCCATATGAACGGGCGCCCCCACGCCCCGACCACGGCGTCCCCACGCCAGGATCATCACGTCCCCAGGTCCCGCAAGGGTGACCGCAAAGACGCTCCCCGCCTCCGCACGGTTGCGGAAGGCGGGGAGGGAAATCCTCTGTCGTCGGCGGGAGTGGTTCAAGGGATTTGGACCATGCTCCCGGCCACAGTCTTTACGGAGATCCTACAAAGTTCAACAGCTACGCGGGGGTGGACAGCTCCGCCGCGATCAGCTCCGCGATCTGCGCGCAGTTCAGCGCCGCGCCCTTGCGGAGGTTGTCGCCGCACACGAAGAGCTCCAGCGCGGTGGGGTCGTCCAGGGCCCGGCGCACCCGGCCCACCCAGGTCGGGTCGGTGCCCACCACGTCGGCGGGGGTGGGGAACTCGCCGGCGGCCGGGTCGTCGCACAGCACCACGCCCGGCGCGGTCGCGAGGATCTCGCGGGCCCCGTCGACGCCGACCTCCCGCTGGAAGCGGGCGTGGACGGTCAGCGAGTGCGTGGTGATCACCGGCACCCGGACGCAGGTCACCGCGACCGGCAGCGCCGGCAGGCCGAGGATCTTCCGGGACTCGTCGCGGACCTTCATCTCCTCCGACGACCAGCCGTCCTCCCGCAGCGACCCGGCCCACGGTACGACGTTCAGCGCGACCGGCTCGGGGAACGGCCCGGTGTCGTCCCCGACGGCCCGCCGCACGTCCCCGGGCTTGGTGCCCAGCTCGGTCCCGGCCACCAGGGACAGCTGGGCCCGCAGCGTCTCCACGCCGGCCCGCCCGGCCCCGCTCACCGCCTGGTACGACGACACCACGAGCCCCCGCAGCCCGAACTCGGCGTGCAGCGCGCCCAGGGCGACGATCATCGTCAGGGTCGTGCAGTTGGGGTTGGCGACGATCCCGCGCGGCCGGGACCGTACGGCGTGCGCGTTGATCTCGGGCACGACGAGCGGCACGTCCGGATCCATGCGGAAGGCGCCGGAGTTGTCGACGACGACCGCGCCGCGCGCGGCGGCGACCGGCGCCCACTCGGCGGCGACCTCGTCCGGGACGTCGAACAGCGCGATGTCGACCCCGGCGAAGGCGTCCTCCGTCAGGGCCACCACCTCGACCTCCTCGCCGCGCACGGCCAGCTTGCGGCCGGCCGAGCGCGGGGAGGCGATCAGGCGGATCTCGCCCCAGACGTCCGCGCGCTGGGACAGGATCTGGAGCATGACCGTGCCGACGGCTCCGGTCGCTCCCACGACCGCGAGCGTCGGCCTGCCGGTCATCGGACCGTGTCCCGGCTCATCGGCCGGTGCCGCCGTAGACGACGGCCTCGTCGCTGTCGGAGTCCAGACCGAAGGCGGTGTGGACGGCGCGGACGGCCTCCGGCACGTCGTCGGCGCGGGTGACCACCGAGATGCGGATCTCGGAGGTCGAGATCAGCTCGATGTTCACACCGGCGTCGCTGAGCGCCTCGAAGAACCCGGCGGTGACGCCCGGGTTGGTCTTCATACCGGCGCCGACCAGGGAGATCTTGCCGATCTGGTCGTCGTAGCGCAGCGAGTCGAAGCCGATGCCGGAGCGGTTCTTCTCCAGCGCGTCGATGGCCTTGCGGCCCTCGGTCTTCGGCAGCGTGAAGGAGATGTCCGTCAGGCCCGTGGAGGCGGCGGACACGTTCTGCACGACCATGTCGATGTTGATCTCGGCATCGGCGATGGTCCGGAAGATCGCGGCGGCCTCACCCGGCTTGTCCGGCACGCCGACGACCGTGATCTTGGCCTCGGAGGTGTCGTGCGCGACACCGGAGATGATGGCCTGCTCCACCTTCTTGTCCCCAATCGGCTCATTGCTGACCCACGTGCCCTGGAGTCCGCTGAAGGACGACCGGACGTGGATCGGGATGTTGTAGCGGCGGGCGTACTCCACACAGCGGTGGAGGAGCACCTTGGAACCGGAGGCCGCGAGCTCCAGCATGTCCTCGAAGGAGATCCAGTCGATCTTCTTCGCCTTCTTCACCACGCGCGGGTCGGCGGTGAACACGCCGTCGACGTCGGTGTAGATCTCGCAGACCTCGGCGTCGAGCGCGGCGGCGAGCGCCACGGCGGTGGTGTCGGACCCGCCGCGGCCCAGCGTGGTGATGTCCTTCTTGTCGGCGCTCACGCCCTGGAACCCGGCGACGATGGCGATGTTGCCCTCGTCGAGAGCCGTCCTGATCCGCCCCGGCGTGACGTCGATGATCCGGGCTTTGTTGTGGACCGAGTCGGTGATGACGCCTGCCTGGCTGCCGGTGAAGGACTGGGCCTCGTGGCCCAGGTTCTTGATCGCCATCGCCAGCAGGGCCATGGAGATCCGCTCTCCGGCGGTCAGCAGCATGTCGAATTCCCGCCCGGCAGGCATGGGAGAGACCTGCTCGGCGAGATCGATCAGCTCGTCCGTCGTGTCGCCCATCGCGGAAACGACGACGACAACCTGGTTGCCGTTCTTCTTCGCTTCCACGATCCGCTTGGCGACGCGCTTGATGCCTTCGGCATCGGCTACGGAGGAGCCTCCGTACTTCTGCACGACAAGGCCCACGTGCGCTCCTCGCTCGGTTCGTTTGTGTCGGCTCAGTCTATCGAGCGTCCGAATTCCACCACCCTGCTCCCGCATGGTGAGACATCCGCCCGCTCGGTCTCGACCCCTGCCCAGCGATCGCCGCACCACTCGGAAAGTGCCCTGGCTCACAGTGTGCGCCGGCGGACCGGCCCCGGCAGCGTGGCGCGCACACTCCCGGAGCGGTGTCCGGGCTCAAGCCCCCGGCCGGCCTGCGCCTCCGGTGGCCGCCGAACCGATGTCCCCGCCGGCCGCGATGGAGCGGGCGCCCGAGGCGCGCACATCGCCGGTGCCCGGCGCGCCCGGTGCCGGCGGCGCGGGCGGGGTCGGAGAAGGCGGCGTGGCCGCGCCGCCCGTGGAAGCGAAACCGATGCTGCCGCCCGCCGCGACGGCGCCCTCGCCGGACGCCTCCACCCCGCGCGCCGGAGCCGGGGGCGCCGGCGTCGAGCCGCCGAACTGCGTGATCGCCGCCAACACCAGACCGACCACGCCGACCGCTCCGCCGGCCACGCTCGCGACCTGGTCCGCCGCTCCCAGATCGACGAAGGCGAGAGCGACCAGCGTGCCGACACCCACGGCGCAGATGCCCAGTCCGGCCCATGCCCACGGCTTCAACGTCATGGGGGCATCATGCCTGCGCCACCGCCGCGGCAAACCCGGCCGGCGGCCGGTCCGGCGGCTTCAGGAGCCCTCGGGCCGAGCGGTCTCGCCCAGGACGGAACCGAACGCCTCCATCACCCGCAGCAGCGGCGTCATGACGGAAGGGTTCTCGCTCAGCTGGGAGAACAGCTCCCGCAGGAGGGCGGTCGCTGCTTCTTCGTAGCGCTCGTCCCGGGTCGTCCCGTACACCAGGAACAACGCCAGCTGGGCCTCCAGAACGCCGGTGCTCGCGTCACCCAGCACACGCCGGGACGTCTCCAGGTCCCGCTCCGCCTTCCGCACGTCCTCCTCCGTGGTGCGGGGGAGGAACTCGTCGAGGGGACCGAGGGCCGTCACCTGGTCCACCAGGACGCGCACCAGACCGAGCAGGTCCTCCCGGTCCCCTTCCTCGGCGACGGAGAAGAGTCCCGCGACGGTCTGGTTCATATCCGGGTGGAAGACCGGGCGGCGCGCCAGCACGGTGTCCAGATTCCTGACGGAGAGAGTCACGGGATGTTCCTCGCCCAGGGCACGTCGGCAGTCCTTGAGCAGTTCCGCGCGCATGTCCCGGGTACCGGCCTCCCCCGCGGTGTCGTCGAGCGCCATGACGAGGTCGTAGCGGGCCCTGAGGGCGTCGGGGTGGTCCGGCCCCCGCAGCCGGACCAGGCCCGCGAGGCACTCCTCGGCCAGCCTCACGGCTCGGTCGGCATCCCCCTTCAGCCAGACGATCCGGCGCAGGTTCGAGAGGGCGTCCAGGGTCACGAGGTGGTCCGCGCCCAGGATCCGCGTGCAGTCCGCCACCACCGTCTCGGCCAGCGGAGCCGCCTGGGCGAGAGGGCGCAGCATCCGCGTCACCCGCGCGAGCGCGACCCGCACCTGAAGGGTCTGCTCGGCCTCCGCGCCGTGCAGGCGCAGGGATCCCGCCTCGGCCCGGCGCAGCAGCTCCATCCCCCGTGCGGCGGCCTTCCCCCCGGAGCCGAGAAGGTAGTCCCCGGTGCGTGCCAGCAGCCGGACCATCGCCGCGGTGTCGTCCTCGCACCGGACGTGCTCGGCCAGCGCCTCGGCATGCGGAAGCAGGGAACGCATCACCGGCCAGGCGGACGGCTCGTCCATGTCCTCGGGCAGGGACACCGCCAGCGCGTCCACCGCCGCGCCGCGCGCCGCCTCGACCGCCTCCCTGCCACGATGCCGGTCGCCGGCGCTGTGGGTACGGGACACCGCCTGCACCAGCCGGTGCACGGACACCGTGTCGCCGGAGAGCGTGATCATGCTGTGGGCGGCCAGCCGGCCGAACGCCCGGCGCACGGCGAGGGATCTGTCCAGCGAGGCGAACAGGCCGCGCGGGATGCCCTCGGACGCGTACCAGGCCAGCATCAGCAGGATCCGGACGGCCAGGGGGTCGTCCGCGAGGCGGTCCAGCGTGACGTGCCAGACACGCGCCACGGTGCGTTCGTGGTCGCCGCCCTCCGTGGTCTCCGCGTACATGTCGGCGGGCGACTTCGCCAGGTCCTCAAGGTAGGCCGAGACCGTGCAGTGCGTCATCCGGCAGTAGGCCGCCGCCTGGGTGACCGCCAGCGGGAGATGGCCCAGTTCCTCGCAGAGCCGGGCGGCATCCGGGTCCGCGCCGCGTATCCGCGTGAAGAGGCGCACCGCGTCCTGCGGGGAGAGCACGCTCAACGGCACCTCTTCCGCGATGCCCTGCCATCCCGCCGTCAGCCGGCTGGTGATCAGGAAGCGGCCCGAGGTCACCCTGGCCAGCAGGGGCACGACATCCGCCGGGTGCGCCACGTCGTCCAGGACCACGAGCCAGCCGGTGTGAGCCGTGAGCCAGCGCAGGGCCCACTCGCCCATCTGCTCCCGGGGCAGCACGGTGACGAGGGAAGGCTGGAGGACGGCCGCGAGGTGGGCGAGTCCCGCATCGATCGCGGCGCGGCTGTCGGCCTTGATCCACCACACCGGCCCCGCCCCGGTGTGTTCGGACGCCATGCGTGCGACGAGCGTCGACTTACCGATGCCACCGAGCCCGTGCACCACATGGACCAGTGGCCGGCCGGGCGTGCCCTGCGCGTCGTGCAGCAGCGCGAGCTGGGCGTCCCGCCCCAGGCAGAGGTCGGCCCGGAAGGGCAGGTTGGTGAGCCGGGCCGGGGCCTGCACCGACTCGGCCGGCGGACACGCGTCCGGCAGCAGCGCGGCGACGTTCTCGATGTGCAGACCGACCGCACCCGGGCCGGTGACCGCCTGACCGATGCTCCCACCGGCGGCGACGGCACTCGAACCGGAGGCATCGGCGGTCGGCCGACGGTCGAACAGGGCACTCATGTGCCCATGATGACCGCCGGACGCGGGAACCGTCAGGCAGTCGGCAGGAGTTGGGCGGGGACGCCCGCCCGGAGAGCCGGGCGCCGGCCACGAGAAGCGGCTACTGCCCGGGGCGGATCCCCAGGGGCCCGCCGATCTCCTCGGCCATGACGCGGCCCGCCTCGAACTCCAGGGTCTCGTCGCCCATGGCGGCCTGGTCGGTGTCGAGGCCGTCCAGTTCGTCCAGGGGCTGGTCGAGGCGGACGTGGATGAGGACGGACTGGAGGGCGCGCAGCACCGCCGAGGCCGTCGGTCCCCAGTTGGAGAAGTAGGAGAACTGCCACCACCACAGGGCCTCGGTGGTGCGGCCCGCGCGGTAGTGGACCATGCCGTGGCGGAGGTCGGTGATGATGTCGGCGAGGTCGTCGGAGAGCCGGGCCGGCACCGGCGCCTTGCGGGGCTCGTACGGGTCGAACACTTCGGAGTAGACGTCGATCGGGTCCAGGAGCCGGGCGTAGTTCTCGCGCAGCTCGTCCACGTCCGGCTCGGGGCCCGGGTCGGGCTCGTAGCGCTCCTCGGGGACGATGTCCTCGTGGGCGCCCAGCCGGCCGCCGGCCAGCAGGAGCTGGGAGACCTCGAGGAGGAGGAAGGGGACCGCCGATTCGGGCTCGTCGCCCTTCGCCACCTCCGTGACGGCCACCAGGAAGCTCTCGACCTGGTCCGCGATCTGGACCACGAAGTCGTCCGGGTTCTGCGTCGAGGCGTGCAGCGTGGCGTCAGACATCTAGGAGTCGTCTCCCCTCGAAGGCGCGGCCCAGGGTCACCTCGTCCGCGTATTCCAGGTCCCCACCCACCGGGAGGCCGCTGGCCAGGCGGGTGACCTTCAGGCCCATGGGCTTGATCATGCGGGCGAGGTACGTCGCCGTCGCCTCGCCTTCCAGATTCGGGTCCGTGGCCAGGATCAGTTCCGTGACCGTCCCGTCGGCCAACCGCGCGAGAAGTTCTCGTATACGCAGGTCGTCGGGTCCCACGCCCTCGATCGGGCTGATCGCGCCGCCGAGCACGTGGTACCGGCCCCGGAACTCGCGGGTGCGCTCGATCGCGACGACGTCCTTCGGTTCCTCCACCACACAGATGACGGAGGGGTCGCGGCGCGGGTCGCGGCAGATGCCGCACAGTTCCTCCTGCGCCACGTTGCCGCAGGTCGCGCAGAAGCGGACCCTCGCCTTCACCTCCAGGAGCGCCTGCGCGAGCCGCTTCACGTCCGTCGGCTCGGCTTGCAGGATGTGGAAGGCGATCCGCTGCGCGCTCTTGGGACCGACGCCGGGCAGCCGCCCCAGCTCGTCGATGAGGTCCTGGACCACGCCTTCGTACAACGGACTGCCCTTCCTGGAGACCTTTCGGTACGTACGGTAGTTGCCTCGCGCCTCCGCCCGGAAGGCGGAGGCGTCAGAACGGCAGGCCCGGGATGCCGCTGCCGCCGCCCAGCCCCTGGGCCAGCGGGCCGAGCTTCTGCTGCTGGAGCGCCTGCGCGTTCTCGTTGGCCGCCTGGACGGCCGCCACGATCAGGTCGGCGAGGGTCTCGGTGTCCTCCGGGTCCACCGCCTTCGGGTCGATCTTCAGCGCCCGCAGCTCACCGGCGCCGGTGACGGTGGCCTTCACCAGACCGCCGCCCGCCTGCCCGTCGACCTCCGTGTTCGCCAGTTCCTCCTGCGCCCGTTGCAGGTCCTGCTGCATCTTCTGGGCCTGCTGGAGCAACTGCTGCATGTTGGGCTGGCCACCACCGGGGATCACGATCAGCTCCTCGCCGTCTTCTCCGACGTTCTTGGTCCGACGTCTTTCTCTGACGTTTTTCTCCGTCGTGAATGAGCCTACGTGGTCCACGCGGCCACTGCTCCGCCACTCTTTCGAGTGAGAACAACGTGAGTCCTATACCTGATCAAGGCCCTCTTACGGGCGGAAAAGTCGGGAAAGCTCCCTCTCCGCCACCCGTTGGGCGGTAGGAAGGTGGCCGCGCGTCGACAGGGAATGTCACGCTATGTGACCGGTCGTGAGCAGTAGGGAGTGCCGGGTGGGTCAGCCGGAGATGCAGCCCGAGGGTCCGCCTCAGGACGGGCGGGGCGAGGGTGCGGCCGGGCTGCGGCCGGGCGATCTGACCGGGCGGGCCTTCCCGCTCGGGGACTGGGGCGAACCCGCCGAGCGGCTGGACGAGCTGTACCGGTGGGTGGAGCGGCGGGCGCTGGAGACGGCCGCCTGGTACCTGCGGGACCGGGTGTGGAAGCGGCGCGGGGCGCGCGTGCTGCGGGTCGGGGCGGCGGCCGGGGCCGTGGCCGGGGCGGCGCTGCCGCTGCTGGATCTGACCGGGGCGGCCGGCGGGGTCGCGCCCTGGGGCTGTCTGGCACTGCTGCTCGCCGTGTCCTGCGCCGGCATCGACCGGTTCTTCGGGGTCACGTCGGGCTGGATAAGGGACGTGGCCACGGCCCAGGCGGTGCACCGGCGGCTCCAGGTGTTGCAGTTCGACTGGGCGTCGGAGTGCGTGCGGGAGGTGCTGGGGCCGGCGGAGGGTACGGCGAGCGAGGCGGCCGAGCGGTGCCTGTCGGTGCTGCGGCGGTTCTCGGAGGACGTCACGGAGCTGGTGCGCACGGAGACGACCGACTGGATGGTGGAGTTCCGCACGGGGGCGGCGCCGCTGGGCATCCAGACGGCGGTGGCGACGGTGCCGCGCCAGGAGGCCGGGGGCCCGGGTGCCCGCTTCCCCCTGCCACCGGCGAACGGCAGCCGCCCGAACATGCCGCGGCAAAGGCCCCCGGAGCCGCGGTAGGCACTGCCGACGGGTTCCGCCCGCCCGCGGCCACGGCGGTGGGCAGCCCCCCGAAGGCGCGCGGGGACCCACGCGACCAGCCACGACGCACCCGCACCCCCTTCGCCCGCAGCGCCAGGTTCAGCTCGCTTCGGCCGACGGCACCGGGCAGACCGGCCACCGTTCGCCCGACGTGCAACGACCCCCCGGGCAGCGCCCGTTGCCGGTCGCCCCGGTCACCCCTTGCTGTACGTCAGGCTCTCCCCGCCGCTCGCCTTCGCCCGCTTCAGCCGTCCGTCCGGCAGCAGGGTGACCTCGGTGGCCTCGCCCGCGGTGCAGGAGGAGGCGGGCTCGCCGGTGGTCACGGTGGACGGGCCGATCTCCAACGGGCCCTGGTCACCGGGCTGTTCGGCCAGCTCCGCCTCGAAGACGCAGTGGTACGACCCGCCGCCCTCGGTCGGCCCGTCCGCGATCAGCGTCAGCACGGGGTCGCCCACCTCGCCCTGCCGGATGGTCAGTTCGCGGGTGTTGGAGCCGTCCGCGTTGTCGATGGCCGTCCGCCAGGTGCCCAGATAGGCGTCCGGTACCGCGCCGGCCGTGGAGGCGGAGGGGGACGGCTCCCGCGTCGCGGACGGGGAGGGCGTGCCGGAGCCGTCCGGCGAGCCGGAGGTGACGGTGGGCGCCGGGACGACCGTGCCGCCGCCCTTGTCGTCGGCCGCGCCGCCGTTGCTCATCAGCGCGTACACCGAACCGCCCGCGCCCAGCGCGACGATCAGCGCGATCACGACGAGCAGCGCGGTGGACCGCCCGTTGCGCCGCTCGGGGTCCACCGGGACGCCGACGGTGGGCGGCCCGTACGGCGGGGTGGACCCGGACGGCGGATACCCGTAGCCGACGGGCTGGGGGTGCGGCGGATGCGGCTGTGCGTACGGCTGCTGCGGATACGGCTGCTGCGGCGGGTACGGCTGCTGCTGCTGGGGCACCCCGTACGCCGGTCCGAACCCGGCGGACGCGGGCGGCGCACCGGGCGCCGGCGGAGCCTGGGCGGTGACCGCGACGGGCTGGTGATCGACGTTCCCGGCGTCCCCGCCGTCGGAGACGGCGGCGTGCTCGGGCCCCCCGCCCGGACCGGACGCCGGGCCCGCGTCCCGTTCCGGGTGCTCGGTCTCCAGCAACCGCACCGCGTGCCTGCCGAGCTGCGCGACCAGCGAACTCGGCAGCCAGGGGTCCCGCGACCGCCCCTCGGCCACGGTGTCCTCCACCCCCGTCCGCTCCAGGATCGCGTCCAGCGAGGGCCGCGCCCCGGGCTCCTTGCGCAGGCAGTCCCGGACGAGGTCGGCGATCCCCTCCGGCACCCCGGTGAGATCCGGCTCCTCCTGGGCGATCCGGAACATCAGCGCGTGCGCGCCGCTGTCGGCGTTGCCGAAGGGCAGGGTCCCGGTCGCCGCGTACGCCAGCACGGACCCGAGGCAGAACACGTCGCACGCCGGCGTGATCCGGTCCCCGCGGACCTGCTCGGGCGCCATGAACCCCGGCGACCCGACGAGCGCCCCGGTCCGGGTGAGCCCCTCCCCGCCGGCGGTCGCCGTCTCCCGCGCCCGGGCGATCCCGAAGTCGATCACACGGGGCCCGTCGATGGTCACCAGCACGTTGGACGGCTTGAGGTCCCGGTGCACGATCCCGGCCGCGTGGATGTCCTTCAGCGCGTGCGCGAGCCCCGCCGCCAGGATGCGTACCGACCGCTCGGGCAGTGCCCCGTGGTCGTGTCCGACGACCTGCTGGAGGCTCGGCCCGGCCACGTACCCGGTCGCCACCCACGGCACGGCCGCCTCGGTGTCCGCGTCCAGCACGGGCGCGGTCCAGTACCCGCCGACCCGCCGCGCGGCCCGCACCTCCTGCCGGAACCGCGCCCGGAACTCCTCCTGCGCGGCCAGTTCCTCCCGGACGAGCTTCACCGCCACGGTCCGCCCCCGGTCCGACCGCGCCAGATACACGTGCCCCATGCCGCCCGCGCCGAGCCGCGCCAGCAGCCGATACGCACCGGTCTCCTGCGGATCCCCCGGCCCCAGCTTCTCCATCCGCGTCCGCCTTCCCCCCATAGGTCTGCGACGACCGAGAATAGTGGCGGCGGTACGGCAGGGGCCCCCTCCCCCGGCGATCCCCGGCCGGTCCCGGCCACTCCCGGCCGGTCTTGCGTCGACAACCTGTCGCGCTTTGCCCCCGCCCACGGAACAGGACGCCGATAGGACTTCCGCATCGCGGACATCTACGCTCGGCGGCATGACCCCTCAGCCCAGCCCCGAAGCCGGCGCCGCGGTGAAGGCCGCGGACCGTGCGCACGTCTTCCACTCCTGGTCGGCCCAGGACCTCATCGACCCGCTCGCCGTCGCCGGCGCCGAGGGGTCGTACTTCTGGGACTACGACGGCACGCGGTACCTGGACTTCACCAGCGGACTCGTCTTCACCAACATCGGCTACCAGCACCCGAAGGTCGTCGCGGCGATCCAGGAGCAGGCCGCGAAGCTGACGACCTTCGCGCCCGCGTTCGCCGTCGAGGCCCGCTCGGAGGCGGCCCGGCTGATCGCCGAGCGGACCCCCGGCGACCTGGACAAGATCTTCTTCACCAACGGCGGCGCGGACGCCGTCGAGCACGCGGTCCGCATGGCCCGGCTGCACACGGGCCGCCCGAAGGTGCTCTCGGCCTACCGCTCGTACCACGGCGGCACCCAGCAGGCCATCAACATCACCGGTGACCCGCGCCGCTGGGCCTCCGACGGCGCAGCCGCCGGTGTCGTCCACTTCTGGGCGCCGTTCCCCTACCGCTCCCGCTTCTACGCCGAGACCGAGGAGCAGGAGTGCGCCCGGGCGCTGGAGCACCTGGAGACGACGATCGCCTTCGAGGGCCCGGCGACCATCGCGGCGATCATCCTGGAGACCATCCCGGGCACCGCCGGGATCATGGTGCCGCCGCCCGGCTACCTGGCCGGGGTGCGCGAGCTGTGCGACAAGTACGGCATCGTCTTCATCCTGGACGAGGTCATGGCCGGCTTCGGCCGGACCGGTGAGTGGTTCGCGGCCGACCTGTTCGGTGTCACCCCGGACCTGATGACCTTCGCCAAGGGCGTGAACTCCGGTTACGTCCCGCTGGGCGGTGTCGCCATCTCGCAGAGGATCGCGGAGACGTTCGGCAAGCGCCCCTACCCCGGTGGCCTCACCTACTCCGGCCACCCGCTGGCCTGCGCCGCCGCCGTCGCCACGATCAACGTGATGGCGGAGGAGGGCGTGGTGGAGAACGCCAGGCGGCTCGGCGAGAGCGTCGTCGGCCCGGGCCTCGCCGAACTGGCCGCGCGGCACCCGAGCGTCGGCGAGGTGCGCGGTGTCGGCATGTTCTGGGCGCTGGAGCTGGTGAAGAACCGGGAGACCCGCGAGCCGCTGGTGCCGTACAACGCGGCCGGCGAGGCGGGCGCCCCGATGGCCGCGTTCACGGCCGCCGCCAAGCGGCACGGCCTGTGGCCGTTCGTGAACATGAACCGCACCCACGTCGTCCCGCCGTGCAACGCGAGCGAGGCCGAGCTGAAGGAGGGTCTGGCCGCGCTCGACGCCGCGTTGAGCGTCGCCGACGAACACACGGTGTGACCGTACCGCGCCTGCCGCCGGGCGGGTTCGAACGCGTAAGGTGACGTGCTCGTAAGCAACAGCGACTCGCGTAGATCGCGAGTCCGTACGAGTACGTCACCCGGACGCGTGAGGAGAGGCACGGACATGCCCGGCAACGGCACCGTGACGCGCAGCACCCTGCGCCAGCAGATCGCGGACGCGCTCCGTGACGAGGTGCTGGCGGGCCGGCTGCGCCCGGGCCGGGCGTTCACCGTGAAGGAGATAGCCGACCAGTACGGCGTCTCCGCCACCCCCGTCCGCGAGGCGCTGGTCGACCTGTCCGCGCAGGGCATCCTGGAGGCCGACCAGCACCGCGGCTTCCGGGTGCCCGAGTACTCGGTCACCGACTACCGGGACATGATCGAGGCGCGCAGCCTGGTCACCGACGGCATGTTCCAGGTCCTCAGCGCCGGCCACCCCGCCTTCCGCACCCCGCCCGAGGACCCGCGCACGGCCGCCGCCCTGGCCACCGTGCGCCGCCGCGGCGAGGAGGCCCAGCGGGCCGCGACCGCCGGCGACCTCACGGTCCTCATCGGCTACGACCTCCGCTTCTGGCGCGAGCTGAGCGCCCTCTTCGGCAACCCCTACCTCGGCGACTTCCTGCACCGTCTGCGCGTGCGGTCCTGGGTCTGCGTGGTGCAGCACCTGCTGCGCCTGCCCGACCTGCGCGGCCGGCTCTGGTCCGGGCACACCGAGCTGGTCGACGCGCTCGCCCGGCGCGAGGCCGACACGGCCCGCGCCATCGTCGCCGCCTCCAACGCCGACTCGCTGGCGCTGCTGGAACACCTGACCAACGGGTAGGTGACCGGTACGGCCCATCCGGTCCGTACGGGAGGAGCCGCCCCGGGGCCGTACCGACTACCCTTCCCTGACCACCTGCTGCCGTGCGTGACCGCGCGCCTGCCGACGTAGGAGCCCTCTTTTGGCCTGTGACCTGTGGCTGGTACCGCTCGTGGACGTGTTGTGCCACACCCCGGACAACCCTTTCGCCGAGGAACTCGCGCAGTACGACAAGGCTCTCGCCGAGGCGGGTCTGCCGCCGGTGCCGGTGTACCAGTACATGCCGGGCCTGTCCGGTGACGTCGCCCCGGTCGCCGGTTTCGACTACGACGCCCTGCACTTCCTGCGCCGGGCCCACCTGCTCCAGGTCTGCGGTCTGCCGGTGACCCCGGTGGACGAACTGGGCGGCGACTACGAGCAGTTGCTGGAGATGTTCGAGTCGACCGCCCAGCAGTCACACCTGGTCTGGCACTACGACCACGCGGGCGCGTACGTCCCGGTGGACTTCCCGCACCCGCTGTCGAACGACGAACTCCTCGCGGGCGGCGGCCCGTTGGGCTCGTCGCAGGCGCTGCTGCGCGAGCTCCAGCAGGTCGCCCCGGCCATCGGCATCGACCCGGCGAACCCCCCGGCGCCCCCCGCCCCGCCCACGGCCCCCACGGAGCTGGAGGAACCGGCCGTCCCCGCCCCGTACGACCCCAGCCCCTTCGCCCGCGAACGGCACGTCTGGCTGGGCCTGCACGCGGCGGCGACCCGCTCACTGGCACAGGGCTCGATGATCGTGTTCAGCTGACGCTCGACACCGAGGGCGGGAAGGCCGGTCGGGGTCACCGCACCGGCCGTCCCATCAGGTTCCCGAGCCCCGGGAAGGCTCGGTCAGAGGAACGAGTTGATCTCGATCGTCTCGTCGCGGCCCGGGCCCACGCCGATCGCGGAGATCGGTGCGCCGGACATCTCCTCCAGCGCCTTGACGTAGTTCTGGGCGTTCTTCGGGAGGTCGGAGAAGGACTTCGCCTTGCTGATGTCCTCGCTCCAGCCCGGCAGCATCTCGTAGACCGGCTTCGCGTGGTGGAAGTCGGTCTGGGAGTACGGCAGTTCCTCGACGCGCCTGCCGTCGATCTCGTAGGCCACGCAGACCGGGATCTGCTCCCAGCCGGTGAGGACGTCCAGCTTGGTGAGGAAGAAGTCGGTCAGGCCGTTGACGCGGGTCGCGTAGCGGGCGATGACCGCGTCGAACCAGCCGCAGCGGCGGTCACGGCCGGTGGTGACACCGCGCTCGCCGCCGATGCGGCGCAGGGCCTCGCCGTCCTCGTCGAACAGCTCGGTCGGGAACGGTCCCGCGCCGACGCGGGTCGTGTAGGCCTTGAGGATGCCGATGACCCGGCTGATCTTCGTGGGGCCCACGCCGGCACCGGTGCAGGCGCCGCCGGCCGTCGGGTTCGACGACGTCACGAAGGGGTAGGTGCCGTGGTCGATGTCCAGCAGCGTGCCCTGGCCGCCCTCGAAGAGGACGACCTTGTCGTCCTCCAGGGCCTGGTTGAGGACCAGGACCGTGTCGGCGACGTACGGCTTGATCTGCTCGGCGTAGCCCAGCAGCTCCTCCACCACCTGGCTCACGGCGATCGCGCGCCGGTTGTAGAGCTTGGTGAGGATCTGGTTCTTGACGTCGAGGGCCGCTTCGACCTTCTGGGTCAGGATCGACTCGTCGTAGAGGTCCTGGACCCGGATGCCCACGCGGTTGATCTTGTCGGCGTAGGTCGGGCCGATGCCGCGCCCGGTCGTGCCGATCTTGCGCTTGCCGAGGAAGCGTTCCGTCACCTTGTCGACGGTCACGTTGTACGGCGTGATGATGTGCGCGTTACCGCTGATCAGGAGCTTTGACGTGTCGACGCCACGCTCGTTCAGACCGCTCAGCTCGGAGAGCAGGACCGACGGGTCGACGACGACACCGTTACCGATGACCGGCGTACAGCCGGGCGACAGGATTCCGGAAGGGAGGAGGTGAAGCGCGTACTTCTGGTCGCCCACGACGACCGTGTGGCCGGCGTTGTTGCCGCCCTGGTAACGCACCACATAGTCGACGGAGCCACCGAGCAGGTCCGTCGCCTTTCCCTTGCCTTCGTCACCCCACTGAGCACCGAGCAGCACAAGTGCGGGCACGCGCGTACACCCCTTCCGGGCGGGGCATGTCCAAGGTCGGGGGCTTGGGCGTAAGGTTCACCGCCGCGTACCACTGCGACCGCCGTTGGTCGCACAACCGTCGGACCGGATGCCCCGGAATAGACGAAGCCCCTGGCGCAATAGCGCAAGGGGCTCTTGCACAAAGATGCTACCCGAGGAAGCGAGGCAGGACCGAGGTGGCGACTTTCGCGACGTCCGATCAGCTGCTGGTGATCATCGATCCATCGGCACGGCAGGCGGACGGAGAGTCCGTACGGATCGCGAAAGACGTGCTCAGCGCGGGTGCGGCGGCGAAGGTGTGCCTGCCGGACGGACCCGAGGAATTCGCCCGCGCGCTCGGCCGAAGGGGGTCCCGGCGACCGGTGGTGATCGGCGACGACCGGGCGCTGGTGCGGGCCGTCACCCTGCTGCACCGGCAGCGGGAGCTGGCCGGATGTGCGCTGTCGGTGGTGCCGGTGGGAAACGCGGCGCTCGCCGAGTCGCTCGGGGTGCCCGGCGGCACGGTGGCGGCGGCGCGGGCGGTCCTGGACGGCGCCGAGCGGCGGCTGGACCTGCTGGTGGACGACAGCGACGGGGTCGTGCTCGGCACGCTTGGCATCCCGCCGACGCGGCCGGTCCCCGCCGAGCCGGTCCCGCTCGCCCCGGAGCGGCCCTGGTACCGCTCCCTGGCCCGCACCCTCGCCCCCCGGCCCGCCCGCCTGTCCGCCGTACCGTCCCCGCGCGTGACCCGGCTGCGGGTGGAGGTGGACGGGGAGACGGTGGTCGACCTGGACCAGCCGGTGGAGGCGGTGGCGGTGACACCGGGCCGGACCGGGACGGCCTCGGTGGAGGTCCGGCCCCTGTCGGTGGGCGCGGAGGCGACCCCGCTCCTGGCCTCCGGCCACACGGTGACGGTCACGGGAGCGGACTTCCGCTACCGGGCGGACGCGGCGGTCTCGGGCCCGGTACGACGCCGGACGTGGCGCGTGCTGGAGGGGGCGTGGGCGCTCACGCTCCCCCGTACTCCTTCTCCCGGTACGTCCGCCGGCGTCCCGTCATCCCCGCCGCGTCCCGCTCGATGAACTCGAGGAAGTCCAGCGTCTCGGCGGGGCTGCGACGGAGGGACATGACCGCCTGAGGCAGGGAGAACCCCTGCTCACCGCACCTCCACGCCCAGTCCCTCCAGGCCCCGGATCACGAAGTTCGGCTTTCGGGTCGGTTCCTCGGCCGGGGCCAGGGTGGGGGCCTGCTGGAGGAGGGCCGTCATGGAGGCCGTCAGCTCCAGGCGGGCCAGGGGGGCGCCGATGCAGTAGTGGATGCCCGCGCTGAAGGAGATGTGCGGGTTGTCCTTCCGGGTGAGGTCCAGGCGGGCGGGGTCGGTGAAGACCGCCGGGTCGTGGTTGGCGGAGCCGAAGAGCATGGCGATCTCCGAACCCCTCGGGATCGTCGTGCCGTCGATCTCGATGTCGTCCAGGACCCAGCGTTCGAAGAGCTGGAGCGGGGTGTCGTAGCGCATCAGCTCCTCGATCGCGGAGGGGATCAGGGAGTGGTCCGCGCGGAGGGCCGCGAGCTGGTCCGGGTTGCGGAACAGCGCCCACCAGCCGTTCACCGTGGCGTTGACCGTCGCCTCGTGGCCCGCGTTGAGGAGCAGCACCGCCGTGGAGATCATCTCCTGCTCCGTGAGGCGGTCGCCCTCGTCGTGGGCCGCGATCAGGCCCGAGATCAGGTCGTCCCCGGGGTCCTCGCGACGGGCCGCGATCAGCTCCCGCAGACAGTCCGAGAACTCCACCGACGCCCGCACCGCCCGCGCCGCCGTCTCCTCGGACGGGTGCAGCTCGTACATGCCGCAGATGTCCGCCGACCAGGGGCGCAGCTGCCCCCGGTCCGCCTCCGGGATGCCCAGCATCTCGGCGATCACGGCCACCGGCAGCGGCTCCGCCACGTCCGTGAGCAGATCACCGCCGCCGTTGCCGACCAGCGCGGCCACCAGGTCGTTCGCGAGCCCCTCGACGTACGGCCGCAGCCGCTCCACCGTGCGCGGCGTGAACGCCTTCGACACCAGGCGCCGGATCCGGGTGTGGTCCGGCGGCTCCAGGTCGAGCATGCCGTGGTCGTTGAGGGTGTGGAACGGCTCGTGCTCCGGCGGGGGCGGAGTACGGCCGAACTCCTCGTGGCTGAACCGGTGCTGGTACGTCCGGCCCAGCCGGCGGTCGCGCAGCAGCGCCGAGACGTCCGCGTGGTGCGGGACCAGCCACTGGTCGGTCGGCTCGTACCGGATCACCCGGCCGCGAGCGCGCAGCTCCGCGTAGGCCGGGTACGGGTCGGCGACGAACGCCGGATCCCAGGGATCGAACGCGAGGTCATGGGGGCCTGCCATGCGGGGACGCTAGCGCGCCGGACGCCATCCCACCAGGGCGTAGTCGTGGTACAGGGGTTCCGGGAGGGCGTCGAAGCCCAGGTCGGACGTGCGGGCGGTCTCCCCCTCCATGGGCGCTTCTTCCCCCTCAGCCGGGCGTCACCAGGCGGGCCTCGTACGCGAACACCGCCGCCTGGGTGCGGTCGCGCAGGCCCAGCTTCACCAGGATCCGGCTCACATGGGTCTTGATCGTCGACTCCGCCACCACCAGGCGCCCGGCGATCTCCGCGTTCGACAGGCCCTGGGCGATCAGGATCAGTACCTCCGTCTCGCGTTCCGTCAGTTCCCCGTACGCCGCCTGCGCCGCCTGTATCAGCCGGGGGGTGTCCGCCAGGCGGGAGAACTCCGTGATCAGGCGCCGGGTGACCGAGGGGGCCAGCAGGGCCTCGCCCGCCGCCACCACCCGTACCCCGTCGGCCAGCTGGCGCGCCGAGGCGTCCTTGAGGAGGAAGCCGGAGGCCCCCGCCCGCAGCGCCTGGTACACGTACTCGTCCAGGTCGAACGTGGTCAGCACCAGCACCTTCGCCGTCTCGTCGGCCGCGACGATCTCCCGGGTCGCCTCGATGCCGTTCAGCTCCGGCATGCGGATGTCCATCAGGACGACGTCCGGGGACAGTTCACGGACCCGGTCCACCGCCTCCCGGCCGTTGACCGCCTCCCCGACGACCTCGATGCCCGGCATCGCGTTCAGCAGCACCGAGAATCCCTCGCGGACCATCATCTGGTCGTCCGCGATCAGTACCCGGATCGTCATGCCGCACCCTCGATCGCGGGGGCCGCCACCGGCACCGGAAGGAACACCGCCACCTCGTAGCCCCCCTCGTCCGTGGCAGCCGCCGTCATCTCGCCGTTCAGCATCGAGACCCGCTCCCGCATGCCCGTGATGCCGTGCCCGGCCCCGGGCGAGGGCTTCACCAGGTTCGGCGCCGGGGCCGGACCGTTCACCACCCGCAGGCCCAGGCCGCCCAGGACGTAGCCGATCTCGACGCGGGCGCCCGCGCCGGGCGCGTGCCGCAGGGTGTTGCTCAGCGCCTCCTGCACGATGCGGTACGCCGACAGCTCCACCCCCTGCGGCAGCTCCCGCACCGCGCCGGTCACCACCTTCTCCACCTCCAGACCGGCCTCCCGCACGTTCGCGAGCAGCCCGTCCAGGTCGGCCAGGGTGGGCTGCGGGGCGTCCGGGACCTCGTAGTCCTCGGCGCGGACCACCCCGAGGACCCGGCGCAGCTCGGTCAGCGCCGCCACCGCGTTCTCCCGGATGGTGGCGAACGCCTTCTCCAGCTCCGGCGGCGGGTTCTCCACCCGGTACGGAGCGGCCTCCGCCTGGATGGCGACCACCGACATGTGGTGGGCGACCACGTCGTGCAGCTCCCGGGCGATCGTCGTGCGCTCCTCCAGCAGGGTGCGCCGCGAGCGCTCGTGCTCGGTCACCGACTGCTGGGCGGTCACCTCCTGCTCGGCCTCCCGGCGCACGTGCCGGACCGTGACGACCAGCAGGGCCAGCGCGGACAGCACCAGCATGGGGGCGGTGTCGGTGGCGTCGCGGTCGTACCCGAGGACGGTCTCGGCCCAGAAGCCGTACAGCGCGGTCAGCAGCCACATCCAGGCCGCCGCGCGCGGGCGGGTGCGCACCGCCACGACCGTGAGCACCAGCAGATGCGCGACGAAGCCGCCCGGCGGCCAGGGCCGGCTGCCCCAGCCGCCGCTGAGGACCGAGGCGACCGTCGTCGCCGCGAACGACAGCCAGAACGCGCCGACCGGACGCACCAGGGTCAGCAGCACCGGGGCCAGGGCGAGCAGCCCGCACAGCAGCGCCGGCGCGCCGGCGTCCGCGCCCGCCATGCCGGCGCACAGCGCCACGAGGCCGCCGGCCACCACCACCGCGTGCGGGGTCCAGGCCGCGCGGGCCCGCATCCGGTCGGACAGGTGGCGGGTGAGGCGGCCGTCCACCGCCGTGCGGGGCAGCGGCCGGTAGGCGAAGGCCCCGTGGAACAGGTCCTGCCGCAGCCCGCGCAGGGCGTCCACGGCCAGCCGGAACTCGGGGCTGCGCGGCCGGCCGGCCGCGCCCGGCGGTGTCGTCTGCGTGTGCGTCGTCTCGGTCACGTGCCACACGGTAGGCGCGAACCGGACCCCCGGTCGTCCCCTTGGAGGGGGGTCCTCGGGGGTCCGTCTCAAGTACTACGGAGCCCGTGGGGTATCACGGCCGTCACCAGGCGAGCTGGGCGATCTCCTCCGCCACCACCGCGCAGGCGCCCGCCGCCGGGTCGATCAGCGGGAAGTGGCCGACGTCCCCCAGCAGGGTCAGGCCCACCATCTCGCCCGCCTTCGCCGCGGCGTCCGCGTAGGACTCGGCCACCGGCTCCGGGACGACCAGGTCGGCGCGGCCCTGGACGAGGGTCGTGGCGATGCCCGTCGGCAGGAGCAGCGCGGGGTCGGCGTACGGGCGGCGGGCGGCGAAGGCGTCGGGGCCGCCGAGGAGTTGCAGGGACGCGTGCGCGCAGACGTCCAGTTTCTCCGCCACCTCGAAGTCCGCGATGGGGGCGAGCGCGACGACGCCACGGAGATCGGCGGGGCCGTCGGTGCGCCACGGGGCGTCCGGGGGGAGGACGTGGCGGGCCGCCGCCCACAGCGCCAGGTGCCCGCCCGCCGAGTGGCCGGTCAGGACCGTGCGGCGCGGGTCCGCCTGCGGCAGTGCCTCGTGGACCAGGGCGGGCAGGGCGTCCAGGGCCGCCGCGACGTCGTCGAAGGTGTCGGGCCAGCGGCCCGCCGGCGGTGTGCCGTCGTCCGGGGCACCGGCTGAGTCCTCGCCGCCCCGTCTGTACTCGACGTTGGCCACCGCGAAGCCCCTGCGGGCCAGGTAGTCCGCGAAGGGGGTGATGTGGCGGCGGTCGTAGCGGGCGCGCCAGGCGCCGCCGTGCAGGACGACGACCAGCGGGGCGAGGGCGCCTGGAGCGGCGGAGTCCGGTACCGGGCGGGGAGCGTAGAAGTCGATCACCTGGTCGGGGTGGTCACCGTAGGCGGCGGTGACGTCGGGGTCGACCGGGGAGTGCGAGAAGGCCGACTCCTCTTCGGCGGCGGCGCGGGCTGCGGCGGCGTCGTCCGGCATGCTCCAACCTCTCAGCGACGATGGGGTACCTCCCGGGCTTTTCGGCACCGGAGGAGGGTGTGGCGGACCAGGTGGGAAATCGGCCGTTGGCGGGGACGGTATCAGGCAGGTGACGTGCGGGGACACGGGGATGTCACGCACGGTGAAGGCCACCCGGCCCTCCGGGCCGCGGGAGGCGCGGCGAGGAGCCCGTCGAGGCCCAACGCGGGGACCGGACAGGCCGGTTGAGGAAGCCACCGGAGGCCCCGCACACAGCCAGGGGAGGCGGGGTGCGCGAGCCGCCGGAGGCCCCGCACGTAGCCACGGGAGGCGAGGTGCTGGAGCCACCGGAGACCCTGCGCAGCAGCCACGGAAGGCGAGGCGCGCGAGCCACCGGAGGCCCCACGCAGCAGCCACGGAAGGCGAGGCGCGCGAGCCACCGGAGGCCCCACGCAGCAGCCACGGAAGGCGAGGCGCGCGAGCCACCGGAGGCCCCACGCAGCAGCCACGGAAGGCGGGGGCGGGAGCCGGGCGAGGCCCGGTGGGGGGCGGGGTGACCGGAACTGATGCCCCGGTGCTCTGCCCCAAGCTCCCCGGCCTGCCCCGCCCCGCACCCGCCGCCCTCCTACGCCAGCTCCTCCCCCAGGATCCGTGCCGCCCGTTCCGCGTCCCGGAAGCTCACGTACAGCGGGGTGAAGCCGAAGCGGAGGATGTCGGGGTGGCGGAAGTCGCCCACCACGCCCCGGGCGATCAGGCGCTTCATCACCTCGCCCGCGTCCGGGCAGCGCAGCGCGATCTGGCTGCCGCGCTCCGCGTGCGGCCCGGGGGTCACGCACTCCACCCGGCCCGGCTCGGTGTACTCGTCCACGCACCGCAGGAAGAAGTCCGTCAGTGCCAGGGACTTGGCGCGGACGGCGTCGACGGACACCCCGCCCCAGACGTCGAGGGCGGCCTCCAGCGCCAGCAGGGAGAGGATGTCCGGGGTGCCGACCCGGCCGCGCACCGCGCCCGCCGCCGGGGCGTACGACGGGCTCATGCCGAACGGCTCGGCGTGGGAGTTCCAGCCGGGCAGCGGGGAGTCGAAGCGGTCCTGGAGTTCCCGCCGCACGTACAGGTACGCCGGTGAACCCGGGCCGCCGTTCAGGTACTTGTAGGTGCAGCCGACCGCGAGGTCCACGCCGTGCTCGTCCAGGCCCACCGGCAGCGCGCCCGCGCTGTGGCACAGGTCCCAGACCGCGCGGGCCCCGCAGGCGTGCACCGCGGCGGTGAGCGCCGGGAGGTCGTGCAGCCGGCCGGTGCGGTAGTCGACGTGGTTGAGCAGCACGGCGGCCGTGCGGTCGCCCAGCGCCGCCGGCACCTCGGCCGGGGTCACCGCGCGCAGGGTGCGGCCGGTGAGCCGGGCCGCCGACTCGGCGATGTAGCCGTCGGTGGGGAAGGTCGTGGCGTCCACCAGGATCTCGTCGCGGCCGGCGTCCGCCATGCGGACCGCGGCGACCAGTGCCTTGAAGACGTTGACGCTGGTCGAGTCGCCGACGACGATCTGGCCGGGCGCCGCGCCGACCAGCGGGGCGATCCGGTCGCCGATCCGCTCGGGCGCCGTCCACCAGCCGCTCTCCTCCCAGGAGCGGATGCGCAGTTCGCCCCACTGGCGGCGGACGACGTCCGCGACCCGGTCGGGGACGTGCGCGGGCAGGGCGCCGAGGGAGTTGCCGTCCAGGTAGACCCCCGCGGCGTCAGCCGCGGCGTCGGACATGGGGCCGAGGACGAAACGGTCGCGCAGGGGCGCCAGTTCGTCGGCCTGGTCCAGTTCCTTCGCGAGCAGGGGCAGCTCAGACATGGGACCTCGCCGTCCACAGCTCGGGGAACACGTTCTTGCGGGCGCGCTTCTCCAGCCAGGCCACACCGGCGGAGCCGCCCGTGCCGGCCTTGGCGCCCATCGCGCGCCGGGTGGCGACCAGGTGGTCGTTGCGCCAGCGCCAGACCAGTTCGGCCACGTCGCTCAACGCCTCGCCGAGGCGGGCGAGTTCGGCGTTCTGGTCGCCGGAGTAGATCTCCGTCCAGGCCGCCTCGACGGCGTCGGAGGGCTCGTGGCGCCGGGAGACGTCGCGGTGCAGCACGGAGTCGGGGATCGCGTGGCCGCGGCGCGCGAGGAGCCGTACCACCTCGTCGTACAGGCTCGGCTCGTGCAGCGCCTTCTCCAGTTCCGCGTGGACGCGCGGGGCGCCGCGGTGCGGGACGAGCATGGACGCGGACTTCTCGCCGAGCAGGAACTCCAGGCGCCGGTACATCGCCGACTGGAAGCCGGAGCCCTCGCCGAGCGCGCTGCGGTAGGAGTTGAACTGCGCCGGGGTCAGCTGTCCGAGCGGCTTCCAGGAGGCGTTCAGGGCCTCCAGCTCGCGCACGGAACGTTTCAGCGCGGCGAGCGCGGTCGGCACGTCGTCCGCGCGCAGCGCCCGCGCGGCCGTCTCCCACTCGTGCACGATGACCGTGAACCACAGCTCCATGACCTGGGTGGTCACCAGGAAGACCATCTCTCCGGGGTCGTCCGAGAGAGTGTGCTGGAGATGGGTGAGGACGTCCGCCTTGACGTAGTCCTCGTACGGCGTCGTCCCCGCGAAATCGAGATTCGGGGTCTCGGGCTCAGCGGCCTCGTAAGGGGGGTGAGCCTGTTGGGACATCGCTGTCTCCTGTTGTCACTCCGGGTAGCGGTCCGCCCCTGCCGATGCCGGCACGGGGGCCCCGGTCCCCATACGGAATCCTCCGCAATCACCCCCGATACGGCAAGGGCGATCATGCCTCCTGCCGGGCGCCGCCGCCGAGGGGAGCGCGTCCGGTGGCGACCAGCAGGGCGGCCAGGGCGAGCAGGAGGGCCGCCGCCGACAGGGCCGCGCGCAGACCGAGGGCGGAGGCCAGCGCGCCGCCGAGGAGTCCGCCGACCGGCATGCCGCCCCAGGCGAGGACCCGGTACGCGGCGGTCACCCGGCCGGTGAGCGCGTCCGGGATGCGGGCCTGCCGTTCGGAGACCGTGACCACGTTCCACACCACCACCATCAGCCCGTTCACGGCCAGCAGGGCCGCGGCGAGCGCGGCCGGACGGGCGAGGGTGAGCAGGGCGAAGGCCGTCGCCGAACCGGCGGCGGAACCGGCCAGCAAGGGCCGGTGGGAGAGCCGCCGGGCCAGCGGGGCGGCGACCAGGGAGCCGGCGACGCTGCCCACGGCGCTCGCCGTCAGGAGCAGTCCGTAGCCCGTGCCGCCGAGGTGCCACTGGTGCCGGGCGAACAGGACCATGACCCCCCAGGCGGCGGCGCTGCCCATGCCCAGCAGGACCGTCGCCAGGGCGAGCACCCGGACCACCCGGTCGTCGCGCAGCCAGCGCAGCCCCTCGGCGACGCTGTGCCGCAAGGACGCGGTCCCCTCCGGCGTGGAGGTCGGCGCCGGGCGGAAGCGGCCCCGGACGCCCGCCAGCAGGGCCACCCCCAGCAGGTAACTGACCGCGTCGATACCGGCCGGCAGCCAGCGTGCGACCGCGAACAGGGCGGCACCCGCGGCCGGCCCCGCGAACCGGACGAGCACGGTCGAACTGCCGTGGAGGAGGCTGTTGGCCCTGACCAGCGAGCCGGTCCCGGCCACGGCGGGGATCACCGCCTGCACGGCGGTGTCGAAGAAGATCTGCGCCGACCCCAGGGCGAACAGCACGACCAGCAGCAGCCAGATGTTCCCCACGTCGCACGCCACGGCCGCCGCCAGGGCCGCCACGAGCAGCGCGCGGCAGCTGTCGGCGATCAGCAGCACCTTCCTGCGGTCCCAGCGGTCGACCAGCCCGCCCGCCGGCAGCCCCAGGAACAGCCAGGGTGCCTGCGTGGCGGCGGCTGCTGCGGAGACGAGCACCGGGTCACGGGTCCAGTGCGTGGCCAGCAGGGGGAACGCGCTCAGCTCCAGCCCGTCACCGAGCCCGGAGACCGCCGCCGCGGTCCACACCAGCCAGAAGTCCCGCGACAGCCCCATGGGCCCCGGCCTCCGCGCCCCGGCGGAGCCGTCACGGCGCGGGGCCAGGGCGGACTCCTGCGTCACCCGCGGGTCAGCCCAGGGTCTGGGCCGCCGCCGGCGAGGAGTCCTTCAGGAACTGCGTGCAGCGCTCG
The DNA here is from genome assembly GCF_014650735.1 of Streptomyces canarius. Taxonomy (NCBI): domain Bacteria; kingdom Bacillati; phylum Actinomycetota; class Actinomycetes; order Kitasatosporales; family Streptomycetaceae; genus Streptomyces; species Streptomyces canarius. Next base: position 81,427 of record NZ_BMVN01000025.1, on the reverse strand, counting down.
TACTCCTCCTGCTCGCCGATCGCCTGCGCGGCGCGGGCGAGGCCGTGCAGGGCGCGCAGGAAGCCGCGGTTCGGCTCGTGCTCCCACGGCACCGGGCCGTGGCCCTTCCAGCCGCTGCGGCGCAGGGCGTCGAGGCCCCGGTGGTAGCCCGTACGGGCGTAGGCGTACGACTCCACGACCGAGCCCCGCTCGAACGCCTCGTCGGCAAGCTGCGCCCAGGCGAGGGAGGAGGCGGGGTACTTGGCGGCGACGTCCGCCGGCGCGGTGCCGTTCGCCAGGGCCTCGCGGGGCTCCGGGTCGTCGGGGAGGTGGGTGGGGGGCGGGCCGCCGAGCAGGTTCTCGTGAATCGTCATGGCTTCAGTTTGACGCACGGGTACGGCGGCCTGCTTGCGCGCCCCGAAGGGGCGCGGGGAACGGCGCGACCAGCCTGCGTAAGCGCCCCGAAGGGCCGCCGGGAGCTACGCGACCAGCCCCCACCGGACCGCGGCCGAGAAGACCCCCGCGCTCACCCCGGCCTGTCGGCTTCCAGCGGCGGAGCCGTCACGTTGCCGTGGGTCCGGCACTCCGGTCGCCGGCACCCCGGTGCCGGCCGGCGGACCAGGGCGAACGCGAGCGCCGAACCCAGTACCAGCACCCCCGCACAGATCGGCATCGCCCGGTCGAACGCCGCGTCGAACGCCGTGGGCGACCGGTACGCCTCCGGCCCCATCCCCGCCAGCAGCGGCAGCGCCGCCACCGCCACCAGCCCCGCCGCCCGCGCCGCCGCGTTGTTGATGCCGCTGGCCAGGCCCGCCCGGGCGGTGTCGACGGAGGCGAGGACCGTGGCCGTCAGGGGCGCGACCAGGGTGACCATGCCGGCGCCCATCACCAGGAGGGCCGGGAGCACGTCGGTCAGGTAGTCCGCGCCCTTCCCCACCCGCAGCATCAGCAGCATCGCGACCGCGCACAGCAGCGGGCCCACCGTCAGCGGCAGCCGCGGCCCGGTGCGGTCGGCGAGCGCGCCCGAGCGGGAGGAGAACAGCAGCATCAGGGCCGTGGTGGGCAGCAGGGCCGTACCGGCGGCGAGCGGCGAGTAGCCGGCCACCACCTGGAGCTGGAGCGCGGTGAGGAAGAAGAAGCCGCCGAAGGCCGCGTACACGCACAGGGTGACGAGGTTGACCGCCGTGAACTGGCGCGAGGCGAAGATGTCCGGCGGGAGCATCGGGTCGGGCCGGTGCCGCTCGACGTGCACGAAGGCCACCGCCGCCGCGAGGCCCGCCGCCCCGGTCAGGGCGACCGCAAGGGAGCCGCCCCGGGCCTCGATCAGCGCGTAGGTCAGAAGGGCGAGGGACAGCGCCCCGAGGGCCGCGCCCAGGACGTCGAAGCGGCCGTGGGCGCGCTGGTCGGCGGATTCCGGTACGTGCCGCAGCGCGATCGGCGCGCACAGCAGCGCCAAGGGCACGTTGAGGAGGAACACCCAGCGCCAGCCGGGTCCGGTCACCAGCCAGCCGCCGAGGAAGGGGCCGACGGCGGCGCCGATCCCGCCGAAGCCGGACCACAGGCCGACCGCCCGGCTGCGGTCGTCGGGGTGGAAGGACGCCTGGATGAGGGCGAGCGAGCCGGGCGTGAGCAGGGCCCCGCCGATGCCCTGGAGGGCGCGGGCGGCGATGAGGATCCCGGAGGTGGGGGCCAGGCCGCACAGCAGGGAGGCCACCGCGAACCAGACGACCCCGAGGACGAAGATCTTCCGGCGGCCGTAGCGGTCGCCCAGCGAGCCGCCCAGCAGGATCAGGCCGGCCAGCGTGACCATGTACGCGTTGACCGTCCACTGGAGGGCGGCGAGGTTCGCGTCCAGGTCCTGGCCGATGCGCGGCAGGGCGACGTTGACGACGGTGGAGTCCAGCATGGCCATGCTGGAGCCCAGGACGGTGGTGAGCAGGATCCACCTGCCCTGGGGCGAGGCGAGCCGGACGTCAGGCATGCCCCAGGTATACACGGGCCCGGCGGCATGGACAGCCGCCGGGCCCGCTGGAACGCCGTACCGCTTACTTGATCTTGTTGCCCGCCGAGCGCAGGTTCTGCGTGGCCTCGACGACGCGCGCGGCCATGCCCGCCTCGGCCAGCTTGCCCCAGGTGCGCGGGTCGTAGGCCTTCTTGTTGCCGACCTCGCCGTCGACCTTCAGCACGCCGTCGTAGTTCTGGAACATGTGGCCGGCGACCGGACGGGTGAAGGCGTACTGGGTGTCCGTGTCGAGGTTCATCTTCACCACGCCGTTCTCCAGCGCGGTCTGGATCTCCTGCTCGGTGGAGCCGGAGCCGCCGTGGAAGACGAAGTCGAAGGGGCCAGGAGAAGCAGGCTTGCCGAACCTGGCGGCGACGCCCTCGCTCAGCTCCTTCAGCAGCTCCGGGCGCAGCACGACGTTGCCCGGCTTGTACACGCCGTGCACGTTGCCGAAGGAGGCGGCCAGCAGGTAGCGGCCCTTCTCGCCCAGGCCCAGGGCCTCGGCGGTGCGGATCGCGTCGTCGACGGTGGTGTACAGCTCGTCGTTGATCTCGTGGGAGACGCCGTCCTCCTCACCGCCGGTCGGGGTGATCTCCACCTCCAGGATGATCTTGGCGGCGTGGGCGCGCTCCAGCAGCTCCTGGGCGATGGAGAGGTTGTCGGCGAGGGTCTCGGCGGAGCCGTCCCACATGTGCGACTGGAACAGCGGGTTGCGGCCGGCCTTGACGCGCTCCTCGGAGATCGCGATCAGCGGACGCACGTACCCGTCGAGCTTGTCCTTCGGGCAGTGGTCGGTGTGCAGGGCGATGTTGACCGGGTACTTCTCGGCGAGGACGTGCGCGTACTCGGCGAGGGCCACGGCACCGGTCACCATGTCCTTGCTGTACTGCCCGCCGAGGAACTCGGCCCCGCCGGTCGAGATCTGGACGATGCCGTCGCTCTCCGCCTCCGCGAAGCCGCGCAGGGCCGCGTTCAGGGTCTGCGAGGAAGTCACGTTGATGGCCGGGTAGGCGAACTTGCCTGCCTTCGCCCGGTCGAGCATCTCGTTGTAGACCTCGGGGGTTGCGATGGGCATCCTGTCCGCTCCTTGTGTTGCGGGTTGGCGTTCTGCGTTACGGCCCTGACCTAGACCTGGGGTGCGACGTCATCGTCGGCCCCATCTTTCCAGACATGGGGTGCTGGGTCGGCGCCCCGGTCAAGTGCAGGTCAAACCGCCCGGTCAGTCCAGACCCAGTTCATCCTTCGAGAAGGCGAACCGGTACGGAACGCCCGCTCCGGCCTCGATCTTCTCGGCGGCGCCGGTCGCCCGGTCCACGATGGTCGCGACGGCGACGACCTCGGCACCGGCCTCGCGGACGGCCTCGACGGCGGTCAGCGGGGAACCGCCGGTGGTGGAGGTGTCCTCCACCACCAGGACCCGGCGGCCCGCGATGTCCGGGCCCTCGACGCGCCGCTGGAGCCCGTGCGCCTTGGCGGCCTTGCGGACGACGAACGCGTCGACCTTGCGCCCGCGCGCGGCGGCGGCGTGCAGCATGGCGGCGGCGACCGGGTCGGCGCCCATGGTGAGCCCGCCGACCGCGTCGAACTCAAGGTCCGCGGTCAGGTCCAGCAGGACCTGACCGACCAGCGGGGCGGCCTCGCCGTCGAGGGTGACGCGGCGCAGGTCGATGTAGTAGTCCGCCTCCAGACCGGAGGAGAGGGTCACCTTGCCGTGCACCACGGCCTTGTCCTTGATCTGTTGCAGCAGCGCGCCGCGTGTGCCTGTCGGCATTACTCCGTTGACGTCCGTCATGCCGACCAGCTTAGAGCCGCCGCCAGCTCCAGGTCGTCCCGGCTTCCAGCGGGTCCAGCGGCGTGACCAGGCGCGGGAGGGTGTTCAGCCCGTTGGGCGGCCCGGTCTGCGGCTCCACGCAGACGGCCTCGGCCTGCTCGTCGTAGACCACCACCCAGTCCTCCCGGCTCGCCACCTTCAGCTGCAGCTGGCCGGGCCAGGTGAGGGTGACGTCGACGCCGCCGGGCATGCCGAAGCAGTCGTCCCAGGGGCCCGGCCGCGGGTCGACGCGGTTGCCGGTGGGCAGGTGGTCGGCGCCGCGCTCCTCCTGCCAGGCGGGCTCGAAGTCCAGCCGGACGTCCTCGCCGCCGAGGTTGCGGTGGAACCACGGGTGCCAGCCGAGCTGCGCCGGGAAGGAGTCGTCGTACGTCTCCACGGCCATCGTCAGCGTCAGGCCGTCCTCGGCGAGCGCGACGATCTGGGTGACGCGGCCGGGGTGCGGCCAGGGGTCGGTCAGCTCGTACGTGATCACCGCCTCGTTCTCCGAGACGCGCGCGGTGCGCCAGGCGCCGTCGCGGGCGGTGCCGTGGATGGCGTGCGGCGGGGAGTTGAGCGGCATCTGGCGGACGGTGCCGCCGTCCAGGAAGCGGCCGTCCCGGATCCGTCCGCACCAGGGCACCATCGGGAAGCAGCCGTAGCGGTCCCCCTGCCTCAGCAGTTCCAGGGAGCCGATCTTGAGGCTGCTGATACGGCCGCCGTTGGCCGGGCTGACGCGTGCTTCCGCTTCGCCTGCGGTCAGCGTGATGTCTTCGTTACTCACGGGACGACAGTACTGGGGGGAGAACGGTGCCGACCGCGCCCTTGGGGGGCGCGTCCGCTCAGCGGCGTTTGCGCAGTGCCTTGCTCACGACGATCGCCGACGCCACGACCAGTGCCGCCGCCGGTGCCGCCCAGCGCAGTGCGGAGGTCGCCGTGACCGTCTGCGGCGCCGGGACGGGGGCGTAGCGACCGCGCGGCGGGGCGTGGTCGACCTCCTCGGCGCTGCGGCCGATCATCGTGCGGCGGGCGTGCGCGGCCTCGGCGGGGGGTTCACCGGTCTCGGTGAAGTCGCCGGAGGGGCGGTCGGTGGAGGCGGTGACGATCCCGGTGTCGGCGTCCGCGTCCGTGCCGGTGTCCGTCTCCCGGACCGTGCCGGTGTCCGTGTCGAGGTCTTCGTCCGCGTCGAGGTCCTCGTCCGCGTCCGGGGCCAGGGCGGACGGGGGGACCTCGGTGTCGAAGACGGAGGTGCGGGCGGCACCGGCGGGGGGCTCCGGCCGAGCGCCCGCGTCGGCGTCCGCACCGGCACCGGCACCGGCGGCCAGCGACTCCAGGAAACGGCCCAGCAGCCGGGTCGCCGCGGCGGCCACCGTCTCCGCCGGCAGCTCCGCGATCCGGCCGGTCGCGTCCGCCGTGCCCTCGGCCGTGACCGTGCAGCCGCCCTCGGCATCCGCGAGGCGCAGGGTCAGGGCGAGCTTGACCGCGCCGGTGCCGCGCGCCTCGGCGGCGTCGCCCACGACGGCGTACGTGCCGTCCTCGCGGGCGGTCACCCGGGCCGTGCCGCGGTAGGTGACGGAGTGTCCACCGACCCGCAGCTTGAGCCGGCCGGTGATCGGTTCGGCACCGGCGTCCTGTTGCAGGCCGGGAACGGCCCGGGCCACGCGTGTCTGGTCGGCCAGTGCCGCGCCGATCCGCTCGGCGGGGGCCGGGACGAAGACCTGGTGCTCCATGTCCGTGGAGCCTACCCAGTTGTCGCCGGAACTCACCCGGCCGTGCGGCCGCTCAGTACCTCGGATGCACCAGTGTCGACACCGGCACCCCGGACACCCGCGTCCGTTGCGCCGCCCGCGCGTCCGCCGTCAGCCCGGCCTGCGTCAAGGCCCCCGCGCGCCCGCGGCCCACGCGCAGAGCGGGCGCGGCGTCCCCGCGCGCCGCCAGCAGGAACCCCCAGTCGTGTGGCGCCCGGGACGCCCCCGTGGAGCGGTCGGGGCCGGCCGCGCAGGCGGAACCGTGGCCGGGCACCCGGTAGGGCGAGACGGCGAAACCGGCGGCGCGCAGGGTGGCGGCGACGGTCCAGAAGGCGCGGGGCCGGGCGGCGACGGGCCCCGCGTGCACCACCAGGCGGCCGTGCGGGGCCAGGACGCGGCGGGCCAGGCCGTAGAACTCCTGGGAGTACAGCTTGGCGCCGGCGGTGATCCCGGGGTCGGGCAGGTCGCTGATCACGACGTCGTACGCCGGTCCGCTCGTCTCCCGCAGCCAGGTGAGCGCGTCGGCCGTGGTGACCCGCACGCGCGGGTCGGCGAGCGCGTGCCCGTTGAGGGCGGACAGGCCGGGGTCGCGGCGGGCCAGCCGTACCAGACCGGGGTCGAGTTCGACGATGTCCACGCGGCGCACCCCGGGGTGGCGCAGCACCTCGCGGGCGGCCAGGCCGTCGCCGCCGCCGAGGATCAGCACGCGCGCGTGCGGGCCGGTCAGGGCCGGCCGGACCAGGGCCTCGTGGTAGCGGTGCTCGTCCCGGCCGCCGACCCGGAGGCGGCCGTCGAGGAAGAGGTCGAGGGGTTCGCCGTGGGTGCCGCCGGCGAGGACGACCTCCTGGACGCCGGTCTGCACGGCCACCCGGACGTCCGTGCCGTAGACGGCGCGCCGGGCGGCCCGTTCGAAGTCGCCGGCGAGGGCGGCGGCGGAGGCGAGGACGCCGAGGACGGTGAGCCCGGCGAGGAGCAGGGTCCAGCGGGCGCGGCGGGTGAGGTCGCGGCGGAAGAGGCCGAGGACCAGGGCGCCGCCCGCGACGACGTTGACCGTCCCCGTCAGCAGGGCGCCCGTCAACTGGCCGAGGAACGGCAGCAGGAGGAACGGGAAGGCGAGTCCGCCGACCAGCGCGCCCACGTAGTCCGCGGCGAACAGGTCGGCCACCGCGCCGCCCGCGTCCTGCCGGCGGATGCGCTGGATCAGCTCCATCAGCAGCGGGACCTCGGCACCGATGAGCAGGCCGATGGCGAGGGAGAAGGCGACCAGGAGGCAGCGCGGCCCGTCGGCCCACATCCCGCCCCAGCCGGCGGTCCAGGCGAAGACGGCGTACAGGGCCATGGCGCTGCACCCGCCGATCAGCGCGAGGGCCGACTCGACCGCGCCGAATCCGGCCGCCGCGTGGCAGCGCAGCCGCTTGGCGCCGAGCGAGCCGATGCCCATCGCGAACACCATCACGGAGAGCACCACGGAGGCCTGGGTGACCGGGTCACCCATCAAGTACGAGGCGAAGGCGACGAGTTCGAGTTCGTACACGAGGCCGCAGGCCGCGCAGACGAACACGCACACGAGGACCAGGAACCGCCCGGTGCCGGGCCGGACGGGCAGCCGAGCGGGGCCTGTCCAGGAGGGCGGGGCGCCCGGGGGCGCGGGGGCGTGCGGTTCGATCACCCTGCGACGTTACGTCACTCGCCGGGCACGCTTCGTCACCCACACGTGTGGATCTGGGGGCGGTTGACGCAGTGCGGGTTTATGTCGCCGCGGAGTGCCGGGCCGCCGTCCGCTTCCGTGCCCCCACCCGGGTCCGGGTGGCCACCAGCTGGCCGTCCTGCGGGTAGGCGTGCCAGGTGCGCCAGTGCACCTGGCCCTCCTGGTGCTGGGCCAGCATCGCGGTGAAGGCGTGCGGGCTGCCCGGGAAGACTCCGGCGAGGCCGTGCGGGTGGTCGGATACCAGGGCCAGCAGTTCCTGGGCGCGGCCCGCGAACGAGCCGGGGGTGAGCACCTCCACGCGGGCGGCGAACTCGTACTCCCAGTCGCCGACGCGCTTGGCGACGCCCAGCGGCAGCGGGGTGCTGGAGCCGGGGATGCAGGCGACCGTCTCCGAACAGCGGCCTCGCTCTTCCTCCAGGAGCACCTGGTGGGACGCGCCGAGCAGCCTCAACTGTAGTTTCGCGCCGGTGAGTTCGAGATCGAGGGTGGCCAGGGCGGGCAGCGGCTCGCGTCCCAGGGCCCAGGCGAGATCCGCAGCGCGCGTATCGGTGTAGGTGGTGTTCAGGGTCGTGAGCATGGATCGGCTCCGCTAACACGCAAGGAGGGGGAGATCGGCCATGTCAGCCCAGCCGGCCCGGCCGGGGTGGGGAGCCTGGGGGACGTCCGAGGGGCTGCGTTGGCGATTTAGAGGGAATCATGAACAGTGGCGCCGCCACAGCGTTTTTACCCAACTTCGTGGGCTTTCCATCCCTCAGAGGGCTCCACAGCTCAACTGTTCAACCCCGGCGTACGCCGGGCGCGGGGAACGGAAGCGGCCGGGCGCCCGCCGGGAGGTCTCCCCCGACGGCCGCCCGGCCGTGTGCGACCCGGATGCGGATCCCCCCGTTCCGGAAGCTCGGCTGCCCCGTGTCAGCCGCCTCCGCCGCATCCGCCCCCGCCGCCGCACGACGAACCCCCGCCGCAGGACGAGCCCCCACCGCACGACGAACTCCCGCCGCACGACGAATTACCTCCGCAGGAGTGACCCCCGTGTCCCCCGTGCCCGCCGTGTCCCCCGTGCCCGCCGGACGAGCCGGAGCCGCCGCCGGCCCACCAGCTGTTGTCGCCCCCGCTGCCCGCGTAGGCCGCCGACGACGACGCCGAACCGCGGTACGCGCGGTTCCGCCGGCCGCCCTTGCCGAGCGGCACTCCGACGCGCCGGTTGCGGCGGTTACGGCCCGCCGCCGCCGCGATGACCAGAACCACGGCCACCGCCAGGATGATGCCGACGGTCATGGCGCCACCCTCCTTCCGTTCCCCCGAAGCGGCCCCCCGTGGGCGCCTCGCCGTTGCCGCGTCCTACCGCGGTGACCGGGGGATGCCCGGCCACGCCGGAGCGCAAAGCACAGTTGAGGAACTCCAGAGCTTGAGCGCAGGATGACCGGCATGACCTCCAGCGCACGCCCCCACCTCAACCGCCGGCTCGCCGCTTTCGGGACGACGATCTTCGCCGAGATGTCGGCGCTCGCCGTGGCGACCGGATCGATCAACCTGGGCCAGGGCTTCCCCGACACCGACGGCCCCGAGGAGATCCGGGAGGCCGCCGTGCGCGCGCTGCGCGACGGCCGCGGCAACCAGTACCCGCCCGGCCCCGGCGTCCCCGAGCTGCGTACCGCGATCGCCGCGCACCAGCTGCGCCGCTACGGCCTGTCCTACGACCCCGACACCGAAGTGCTGGTCACGGCGGGCGCGACCGAGGCCATCGCCGCCGCGCTGCTGGCGCTGGTCGAGCCGGGGGACGAGGTGGTGGCGCTGGAGCCGTACTACGACTCGTACGCGGCGAGCATCGCGATGGCGGGCGGCACCCGGGTGCCGGTCACCCTGCGCCCGCACGAGGGAAGCTTCCGGCTGGACCTGGACGAGCTGCGCGCGGCGGTCACCGACCGCACCCGGCTGCTGCTGATCAACACCCCGCACAACCCCACCGGCACGGTCCTCACGCGCGCGGAGCTGGCCGCCGTCGCCGAGCTGGCGGTGGAGCGGGATCTGCTGGTGGTGACCGACGAGGTCTACGAGCACCTGGTCTTCGACGGCGCCGAGCACCTGCCGCTGGCCGGGTTCCCCGGGATGCGGGAGCGGACGGTGAGCATCGGTTCGGCCGGCAAGACCTTCTCGTTCACCGGCTGGAAGGTCGGCTGGGTGACGGCCGCGCCGGAGCTGGTCAGCGCGGTCCGCGCGGTGAAGCAGTTCCTGACGTACGTCTCCTCGGGCCCCTTCCAGTACGCGGTGGCCGAGGCCCTCGCCCTGCCCGACTCCTACTTCGAGGAGTTCCGCCGGGGCATGCTGGCGCGCCGGGAGATCCTGGCGGAGGGGCTGACGGCGGCGGGCTTCGAGGTGTTCCGGCCGGCCGGGACGTACTTCGTCACCACCGACATCCGGCCCCTGGGCGAGAAGGACGGCTTCGCCTTCTGCCGCGCGCTGCCGGAGCGGGCGGGCGTGGTGGCCATCCCGAACGCGGTCTTCTACGACGACCGGGAGGCCGGGGCGCCGTTCGTGCGGTTCGCCTTCTGCAAGCGGGAGGACGTCCTGCGCGAGGCGGCGGAGCGGCTGCGGCGCATGTGAGCGCGCGGACTGCGGTCCGGGGGCGCGAAGGCCCCCGGACCGGCCGGGTCCGGGTTACTCCCCGTCGTCCTCGGGCTGCTCGGAGTCGTTGACCTCCTGCTCCAGGCCGAGCTGCTCGACCAGCCACTTGTCGAACTCGATCGCGGCCCGCACCCAGCTGACCGTGGAGGAGACGAAGTGGTTGATGTCGACGCCCGTGCCGATCAGCATCTGGGCCTCGCCGATCAGACGGACGGTGCCGTCGTCATGGGTGTGGGTGTACACCTTGGGCCACAGGGTGCGGCGGTTCCAGTCGTCGATGGACTCCAGCAGCTGCGGCTTCTCGTCGATCTTGTGGGGGCGGTCGTAGAAGGTCCGCACCGAGAAGATCGCCTGTTCGGCCTCTCCCCGGAACATGAAGTAAGTGCGGAACTGCTCCCACGGCGCGGCGAGGTCACCCTCCTCGTCGACGACGTACTTCAGCTCCATCTGGTCGAGAAGCTGCTTCACCAGGTCCTGATCCGGGAGGACGGGGCCCGCCGGTCCTTGGGGCTGCGGTTCGGGCTGGCCCCCGAAGTTCGGAATCGAGGACGGGTCGATGCTCACCGTGATTTTCCCTTCATGCGGATGCCGCCATCCTCCCCCAGGAGGGGCGGGGGATGGCAACCCCGTGCCGCCTGTCAGCCGAGGGCGGAAAGGAAGCCGGCGGGGCCGGGGCGGGTGATGACGCGGTCCTGCGCAGCCCCGGAGCGGTGCGAGGGGCCCTGTGGGTCCTGTGGTGGGGCTGCCGGCCTTCTGCGGTGTGGTGGTCCCTGTACGACGCCCTGAGCGGCGTCTGAGCGGCCCGCACGGCACGACGGCCCCCTGCCCGGCACAGGGCCGGGACAAGGGGCCGTGGTGTGCCCGCGTGCGGCTACAGGGTCTTCTCCGTCGCGGGGCCGACCAGCAGGCCCTCGCCGAAGCGGTCCACGCGGACCGTGTCGCCGTCCTTGACCTCGCCGGACAGGATCTCCTTGGCGAGCCGGTCACCGATGGCGCTCTGCACCAGCCGGCGCAGCGGCCGGGCGCCGTAGGCCGGGTCCAGGCCCTCCTCCGCCAGCCAGGCCAGCGCCTGCGGGGTGACGTCCAGGGTGAGCTGCCGCTCGGCAAGCCGCCGGGCCAGCCGGTCGATCTGGAGCGCCGCGATCCGCTCCAGCTCGGGCTTGGTGAGCGCCGAGAAGACCACGAGGTCGTCCAGCCGGTTGAGGAACTCCGGCTTGAAGGAGGCCCGGACGGTCTCCAGCACCTGCTCCTTCTTCTGCTCCTCGGTGGTCAGCGGGTCCATCAGGAAGTGGCTGCCCAGGTTGGAGGTGAGGACCAGGATGGTGTTGCGGAAGTCGACCGTACGGCCCTGACCGTCCGTCAGCCGGCCGTCGTCCAGCACCTGGAGCAGGATGTCGAAGACCTCCGGGTGGGCCTTCTCCACCTCGTCCAGCAGGATCACGCTGTACGGGCGCCGGCGCACGGCCTCGGTGAGCTGGCCGCCCTCCTCGTAGCCGACGTACCCGGGGGGCGCGCCGACCAGCCGGGCCACGCTGTGCTTCTCGCCGTACTCCGACATGTCGATGCGGACCATGGCCCGCTCGTCGTCGAAGAGGAAGTCCGCGAGCGCCTTGGCCAGTTCGGTCTTGCCGACACCGGTCGGGCCGAGGAAGAGGAAGGACCCGGTGGGCCGGTCGGGGTCGGCGATCCCGGCCCGCGAGCGGCGCACGGCGTCCGACACGGCCCGTACGGCCTCGCCCTGGCCGATGAGCCGCTTGCCGATCTCCTCCTCCATGCGCAGCAGCTTCTGCGTCTCGCCCTCCAGCAGGCGCCCGGCGGGGATGCCGGTCCAGGCGGCGACGACGTCGGCGATGTCGTCGGAGCCGACCTCCTCCTTGACCATGGTGTCCTTGGCGACCTCCTCCTCGGCGGCGGAGGCGGCCTCCAGCTCCTTCTCCAGCTGCGGGATCTCGCCGTACAGCAGCTTGGCCGCGGTGTCGAAGTCGCCGTCGCGCTGGGCCCGTTCGGCCTGTCCGCGCAGGTCGTCCAGGCGCTCCTTGAGCTCACCGACCCGGTTGAGGGACTGCTTCTCCTTCTCCCAGCGGGCGGTCAGGCCGCGCAGCTCCTCCTCCCTGTCGGCGAGGTCGCGGCGCAGCTTCTCCAGGCGGGCGAGGGAGGCCGGGTCGGTCTCCTTGCTGAGGGCCAGCTCCTCCATCCGCAGCCGGTCGACGGAGCGCTGGAGCTCGTCGATCTCCACGGGCGAGGAGTCGATCTCCATGCGCAGCCGGGAGGCCGCCTCGTCGACGAGGTCGATGGCCTTGTCCGGCAGGAAGCGGGAGGTGATGTACCGGTCGGACAGGGTCGCGGCGGCCACCAGCGCGGAGTCGTTGATCTGCACCTTGTGGTGGGCCTCGTAGCGCCCCTTGAGCCCGCGCAGGATCGCGATGGTGTCCTCGACGCTCGGCTCGCCGACGAAGACCTGCTGGAAGCGGCGCTCCAGCGCCGGGTCCTTCTCGATCCGCTCCCGGTACTCGTCCAGCGTGGTCGCGCCGATCATGCGCAGCTCACCGCGGGCGAGCATCGGCTTCAGCATGTTGCCCGCGTCCATGGCGGAGTCGCCGCCGGCACCGGCGCCCACGACGGTGTGCAGCTCGTCGATGAAGGTGATGATCTGCCCGTCGGACTCCTTGATCTCCGACAGGACGGCCTTGAGGCGCTCCTCGAACTCGCCGCGGTACTTGGCGCCGGCCACCATCGCGCCGAGGTCGAGCGCGACCAGCCGCTTGTCCTTCAGCGACTCGGGCACGTCGCCCTTGACGATCCGCTGGGCGAGCCCCTCGACCACGGCGGTCTTGCCGACGCCCGGCTCACCGATGAGGACGGGGTTGTTCTTCGTACGACGGCTCAGCACCTGCACGACCCGCCGGATCTCCTGGTCCCGCCCGATGACCGGGTCGAGCCGGCCCTCGCGGGCGGCGGCGGTGAAGTCGGTGCCGAACTTCTCCAGGGCCTTGTACTGGCCCTCCGGGTCGGCGGTGGTCACGCGGCGTCCTCCCCTGGCCTTCTGGAAGGCCTCCTGAAGTTTCTTCGCATCGGCGCCCTGCTCCTTGAGCGCGTCCCCGGCGGCGCCGCCCTTCGCGGCGATGCCGATGAGCATGTGCTCGGTGGACAGGTACTCGTCGCCGAGCGCCTTGGCGCGCTCGGCGGCGTCCGCGATCACGGCGAGCATCTCGCGGTTCGGCTGCGGAGGCGCGACGGTGGACCCGGTCACGCTGGGCAGACCGGCGAGGATGCGCTCCGCGCCGGAGCGTACGGCGGCCTGGTCGGCCTCGACGGCCGCGAGCAGGTCGGTGATGTTCTCGTTGTCCTGCCCCTGGAGCAGAGCCAGCAGCAGGTGAGCGGGGGTGAGATCCGGGTGCCCCTCGGTGAGGGCACGATTGCTCGCCGCGTTGATCGCGTCCCGGCTCCTGTTGGTCAGCTCGGCGTCCACGTGTGCGTTCTCCTCCTACCCGACGGTCCTGCCTCAACCAACGTACACAAACTTGAGTCTATTCCACTCAAGGCAGGCCGCGCACGGGTCCCGGCGGTGTTCGGTTAGGTTCACGGCATGGCCTCGTACTCCCAGGATCCGGCTGCCCCGGACGAGCCGTACCTCGCCTTCTGGCGCGAACGGCATCTGTGCACCTTGACGACCCTCCGCCCGGACGGCAGCCCGCACGTGGTGCCGGTGGGGGTGACCTACGACGCCTCGGCACGGCTGGCCCGGGTGATCACCAACAGGACCAGCACAAAGGTGGCCCATGTGCGCGCGGCCGGGGCCGAGGGGGCCAGGGTGGCGGTGTGCCAGGTGGACGGCCGGCGCTGGGCGACGCTGGAGGGGCGGGCGCGGGTGCGCGCCGAGCCGGAGCGGGTCGCGGAGGCGGAGCGGCGCTACGCGGAGCGGTACGAGCGGACGCCCTCGCCGAACCCGTCCCGGGTGGTGATCGAGATCGAGGTGGAGCGGGTGCTGGGGCGCGGCTGAGCGCGGCCGACGTCCGGCTGTTTCCGGCCACCGTGGAGTAGGCCCATACCCCGAAATGTCGCCGCAAACTGCAGCGGCGTCACCGTGTTCAGGTCACGGTGACGCCGCTGCGGGGGGAAGCACCTGAGCGATCTGTTACGACGGGGGAATCGCGTCAGGCACTGCGGGGGGTGGCCGAGATGGTTCGTACGTCGGACGGCGCCGGCTCGGACAGCCGGTGGTCCCGCCGGTCCAGGTTCACAAAGATCATTCCGTACCGGATGGCACAGCGCACCGGCTGCGGCGCGCCACGCGGCTTGCGCAGGCACCGGTACGCCCGCACATCCCCGTCCTCGTCCCGCGTGACGACGACCGGCTCACCGAACACGGTGACCATCAGCGAGTCACCACTGTGCGGGATGGCCGTGACCAGGTCGATGAAGTGCCAGCCGGAGCGGTAGGCGGTGGCCATCTCGCGACGGAAGGACCGGTCGTCGGGTGGAGTAGTCATCAGTCAGCCCCAGGTGGTGTCGTCCACACCATAGGAATGAGCCGTCCCGGTGCTGCCGTCACTCATGGCGACTGTCCGGGGAGCCACTCCCCAGGTCGTATCGCCCGCGGCGTCACGCTTCGCACCGGAGAGGCCACTCAGCGCGCCAATGGCCACAACGGTGGAGAAGGCGACGGCAAGCATCGACCGAAGCAATTTGTTGCGCATATTCGGCTTCGTCCTCACTTGAAGGTCCCCTCTTCCCCCGTCGAACAAGACGATGTCTCATTTGGGCACGTCATGGCCACACGATCGGTGCATCATGTTCCTGCATGTTCAGGACCCTGGGGGGTGGAGATTTGCCAACAAATCGGACCAAAGCGTCACATCCCCATGCCATGACCGAACTCTGCGAGGAGGGTAGCGGCCTTTACGCCAAGGCACTGCGCGTGGGGCGGATAGCCCGCGCGGACGCGGAAGCCGCCCCCTGCCTCATGGAGTTCGCCCTCCTGCAACCGGATCCGGACGACGCGAACTGGCTGCGCCCCACCCCGCCGTCCGTCGCCCTGGCCCAGCGGCTCAATCCGATCGAGCGCGAGATCTCCGACCGCAGGCGCCTGTCGATCGAACTGGCCGAGGTCTTCGAACCGTTCATGGCGCTCAGCGCCCAGGACACCACCTCCACCCACGCCATCTCGGTGCTGGAGGGCCTGGACCGCATCAACGCCGCCCTCGACGTGGCGACGGCCGAGTGCCGCTCCGAGGTGCTGACCGTGCAGCCGACCAGCCGCCGGCTGGAACACACCCTCCTCCAGGGCCTGGAACGCGACCGCCCCCTCCTCGAACGCGGCGTACGCATCCGGACCCTGTACCAGCACACCGCCCGCTACAGCCCCGAGACCCTCGGGTACGTGGCCCAGTTCTCCGTCGGGAAGGTGGAGTACCGCACCATCGACGAACTGGTGGAGCGGCTCATCATCTGCGACGAGACCGTCGCCTTCATCCCCGTGCGCGACGACCGCCAGGTCGCCCTGGAACTCCGCCACCCCGGCCTGGTGCGCTACCTGATCAAGGTGTTCGAGTTCATGTGGGCCCGCGCCGTGCCGCTGAGCACCGGCGCCCCCTACGAGACGGCCCCGGACGGCATCACGGACATCCAGCACTCCATCGCCAAGCTCCTGGTCGAGGGCCATGTCGACGAGGCCATCGCCCGCCGCCTCGGCATGAACGTGCGCACCTGCCGGGCCCACATCGCCAAGCTGGCCCAGGCCCTCGGCAGCGGCAGCCGCGCGCAACTCGGCTACCTCATCGCCCAGTCCGGCATCCTCGACCGGGAGCACTGAGGCGCGGTCCCGCCAAGGCTCAGCGCACGGCCGGGGGTTCCTGCTCCGGACCGGCGAGGGCGGTGGTCGGCAGGGGAGGGCGGTGGCCGTCCAGACCGACCTGGGCGATGCGGACGCCGAGTTGGGTACGGCTGGCCGCGCCCAGGGTCTCCGACAGACGGGCGATGTGGGCCCGGCAGGTGCGCACGCTGATGCCCAGGCGTTCGGCGATGACCGCGTCCTGGTGGCCCTCGGCAAGCAGCGCGGCGATGGACTGCTCGCGGTGCGAGATGCCCTCGATGCCGGTGTCGGGGAGCGGGGCCGTGAGCGGGATCGCCAGGCGCCACAGCCGTTCGAAGATCGTCACCAGGTAGGCGATGAGGGCCGGGTGGCGCAGCTCCAGGGCCATCGTGCGGTCGGTGTTGGCGGGGATGAACGCCACCGTGCGGTCGAAGAGGATGAGCCGGTCGATGACCTCGTCCAGGGTGCGCGCCTCCACCGCGTCGCCCATCAGCTCAAGGTAGTTCAGCAGGCCCTGGCCGTGCCGGGCCACATGCGTGTACAGGTCCCGCATCCGCACGCCCCGGCCGCGCAGCGCCAGCGCCCGGTGCAGGCCCTCGGAGAGCTCCGCCTCCCGCCGGATGCCGCCGGGCTGCACGGTGAGCACCTCGGTGGTGCACGCCTCGGTCGCCTCGTCCATCGCGGCCTGGATGCGGGAGAGCCCGTCCAGGACCCGGATGGCGCTGCCCTCGGCCGGCGCCGCCAGCGCGTTCAGCTGCCTTCCCAGGCCCGCGTACCACTCGAACGCGGCCACCGCCGAGCCCATCCGCCGCTGACTCGCGCTGACCTCGTCGTAGACCCCGCGCAGCAGCCGGGTCATGACCTCCTGCGGGGAGGTCGGCACCAGCCAGTCCATGTCGTCCGGGTCGGGGTGCAGCAGGGCGAGCTCCAGCAGGCAGGGCACCGGTTCGGCGTCCGTGCGCGGCACCCGTCCCCGGCGCACGGCACGGGAGTACACCCGGTCCCCGGCTGCGCACAGCCGGTCGGCACCGTGAGGATGCTCCTCCGCCCCGTGCCCGGCCATCGCCCATTCCACCCCCGGTGTGCTGCCACTTCCGTGGCGCAACTATGCGCGGCGCCGAACCGGGTCCGCAACACGGCTCCCTCCACGGCGGGCACCGGAAAATGCCGCTGTGTCCGGGTTTCGGCACCGGTCCGCTCCGCGCACCGCGGCCGGCCGGGGGTGGAACGCGGCGTCCTACTTCAGACCGACCGCCGCGCAGGCCGCCTTGTACTTGGCGGTGCAGATCTGGTCGACGGTGTAGATGCCGTCCGCGACGACCGTGTCCTTGATGGTGCGCTTGGTCAGCGCGGTCACCTGGACCAGCTTGGCCGGGATGTCCTTGGTGGTGGGGCTATCCACCCGGTCCTGGGTGAGGGCGTCGAACTGGATGTCCTTGCCCTGGAGCTTGGTGACGGCCATCTGCGCGGCGGCCTCGGCCTCGTCCGGGTAGGACTTGAAGACGCTCATGTACTGCTCGTCCGCCAGCACCCGCTGCACGGCGTCCAGTTCGGCGTCCTGACCGGTGATCGGGGGCAGATCGGTGACACCGGCCGCCTTCAGGGCCTTGATGATGCCGCCCGCCATACCGTCGTTGGCGGAGTAGACGCCGGCGATGTTGTCCTTGCCGATCTTCGCGATGGCCTTGGCCATGTTGGCCTCGGCGTACTCCGGCTTCCACTTGACGGTGTCGTAGCTGTCCGCGATGTCCACCTTGCCGTTCAGCTCGGAGAGCGCCCCCTCCTTGAACTGCTTGGCGTTCGGGTCGGTGGGCGACCCGTTCATCATGACGATCTTGTCGGAGGTGCCGGCGTCCGGGCCCAGGGCCTCCAGCAGGGTGCGGCCCTGCACCTCGCCGACGAGTTCGTTGTCGAAGGAGATGTAGGCGTCGATCGGGCCCTCGGCGAGACGGTCGTAGGCGATGACCGGAATCCCCGCGTCCTTGGCCTTCTTCACCTCGCCGGCGATGGCGTGCGCGTCCACGGCGTCGATGAGGATGACGTCGACCTTGCCGTCGATCATGTTCTGCATCTGCTCGGACTGCCGGGCGGCGTTCGCGTCGGCGTTGGCGTACTCCACCTTGCCCTGCTTCTTGGTGAGTTCGGCCACCTTGTCCCGGATGATGGGGTAGTCGAACTTGTCGTAGCGGGTGTTCGCCTTCTCCGGCAGCAGCAGGCCCACCGTGATGTCGTTGCCCTTGGTCGGGCTCGCACTCGCGCCGTCCCCCGTCACGTTCAGCACGCCACAGCCGGCGAGCGAGAGGGTCATCGTGGACACGGCCACGGATATGGCGATACGGCGCATGCGAGGGCTCACTTCAGGTGTGTTCCGGACGTGGGCGTTGCTATACGGCCCAGGTGTCTGAAAAGACAACGCGCAGGCCACACCTGGCGTCAAGAAGAATCACTTAACGAGTGCGCAACAGCACGCTCCGCTGCATCTGTGGAGGTCATGCGAAACGCCCTTCAAAGGCCCTTTACTGGCCCTCCACGTCAAGGGAGTTCATGGGAACGGCAAAGACCCGTACAACCAGGGCGGTTCCGCACGAGTCGTGAGAGACACGAAGAGGGGCCCGGAATCCGGGCCCCTCTTCGTGTGCGCCTGTGCGCGTCAGTCCTGCTGCTGCCGCTTCGGCCGCCACACCACCAACGCGCTGGTCTGCTGGACCTCCTGGTACGGGACCAGGTCGCGCCGGTAGGAGGCGTGCACGGCCGCCTCGCGCTGCTGCATCGCCGCCGCCGCGCCGTCCAGGGCCGCCTCCAGCTCCGCCACGCGGGACTGGAGCGCGGCGACCTGGTTCTCCAGTTCGATGATCCGCTTGATTCCGGCCAGGTTGATGCCCTCGTCCTGCGACAACTGCTGCACCTGGCGGAGCAGTTCGATGTCACGGGCCGAGTAGCGGCGGCCCCGGCCGGCGGTGCGGTCGGGCGAGACCAGGCCCAAGCGGTCGTACTGGCGCAGCGTCTGCGGGTGGAGTCCGGAGAGCTGGGCCGCCACCGAGATGACGTAGACCGGGGTCTCCTCGGTCAGTTCGTACGGCCCACGAAAATTGTCACCGCGCCGACGGCCGTCCATCACTCTCAAGCTCCCTTCGCGGCCTCGAACAGCTCCGCCCGCGGGTCCTCGCCCGCGGTCGCCTCGCGATACGCCTCCAGTGCGTCACGAGCCTTCCCCGACAGGTCCGTGGGAACACTCACCTCGACGGTGACCAGGAGGTCGCCGCGGGTGCCGTCCTTGCGGACCGCGCCCTTGCCCCGGGCGCGCATGGTGCGGCCGTTGGGCGTGCCGGGCGGCAGTTTCAGGGTGACGGGCGGACCGCCGAGCGTCGGCACCCGCACCTCGCCGCCGAGAGCCGCCTCGGGATACGTCACCGGCACGGTGACGGTGAGGTTGTCGCCCTTGCGTCCGAACACCGGGTGCTCGCCCACGTGGACGACCACGTACAGGTCGCCGGCCGGGCCGCCCCGCTCGCCGGGCGCGCCCTTGCCGCGCAGCCGGATCCGCTGCCCGTCGGTGACGCCCGCCGGGATGCGGACCTGCATCGTGCGGGACGACTTGGCGCGCCCGCTGCCCTTGCACTCCGGGCAGGGGTGCTCGGCCATCAGGCCGCGGCCCTTGCAGTCGGGGCAGGGGTCGGTGAGCGAGAAGCCGCCACCGGAACCCCGGGCGACCTGACCGGTGCCGACACAGGTCGGGCACACGCGCGGTGTGCCGTTCTTGTCGCCGGTGCCCGAACAGGCCTTGCAGGGCGCCTGGGAGGACATCCTCAGGGGCACCGTGGCCCCCTCGATGGCCTCCGTGAAGCTCAGCGTGACCTCGGACTCGATGTCCTGGCCGCGCCGGGGCTGGGTGCGCGTGCCCGCGGCACCGCCGCGGTTGAACAGGCCCCCGAAGACGTCACCGAGTCCGCCACCGAAGCCTCCGCCCTGGGCGGCGCCTCCGAAGAGGTCGCCCAGGTCGAAGTTGAAGGAGCCGCCGGCCGCGCCCGGCCCGGGGCGGAAGCCGCCGTTGCCGAACAGCGCGCGCGCCTCGTCGTACTCCTTGCGCTTCTTGGGGTCGCCGAGGACGTCGTTCGCCTCGGAGATCTCCTTGAAGCGCTCCTCCGCCTTGGCGTTGCCCTTGTTGGCGTCCGGGTGGAACTCGCGGGCGAGCTTCCGGTACGCCTTCTTGATCTCGGCCTCGGTGGCGTCCTTCGGGACGCCGAGGACCTTGTAGTAGTCCTTCTCGATGAAGTCCTTGGTGCTCATCCTCGACGCCCCTCCTTCCCGTCAGTGTTCACGTCAGCCCTCGTCCGGGCCACCGTTCTCCTTGTCGTCGGCCGCCGGCGTCTCCTCGGCACCCTCGGCCTTGACGGTCTGCGCGCCGGGCTGCGGTTCGGCGACGGCCACCCGCGCGGGGCGGATGGTGCGCTCGCCGATGCGGTACCCGGGTTGCAGGATGGCCACGCAGGTCGTCTCGGTGACGTCCGGCGCGTAACTGTGCATCAGGGCCTCGTGGATCGTCGGGTCGAAGGGCTCGCCCTCCTTGCCGAACTGCTGGAGGCCCATCTTGGCCGCGACGGTCTCCAGCGACTCGGCCACCGACTTGAAGCCGCCGACCAGCTCGCCGTGTTCCCGCGCGCGGCCGATGTCGTCGAGCACGGGCAGGAGCTCGGTCAGGAGGTTCGCGATGGCGATCTCCTTGACCGCGATCCGGTCGCGCTCGACCCGGCGGCGGTAGTTCTGGTACTCGGCCTGGAGCCGCTGGAGGTCCGCCGTGCGCTCGCTCAGCGCCGTGCGCACCTGGTCCAGCTGGGCGACCAGACCGGCGTTCTCTGCGTGTCCGTCCCCGGCCGGGGCCGCCCCCTCCTCGGGGGCGGCCTTCGGCTCGGCGTCGTCGGAGGTGGCGCCGGAGGGGACGTCGGGCTTCTCCTCGAAGCCCGGGGTCTCCTCCGTCATTACGCGGCCCCGTCCTTGCGCTCGTCGTCCACGATCTCGGCGTCCACCACGTCGTCGTCGGCGGCCTTGGCGCCACCGGCGGTCGCACCCTCGGGGCCGCCCGCGGCCTGCGCGCCCTGGGCGTCGGCGTACAGCGCCTGGCCCAGCTTCTGCGAGACGGCGGCGACCTTCTCGGTGGCGGAGCGGATCTCGGCGCTGTCCTCGCCCTTGAGGGCTTCCTTCAGCTCGCCGACCGCGGCCTCGACCTCGGTCTTGATCTCGCCGGGGACCTTGTCCTCGTTGTCCTTGAGGAACTTCTCGGTCTGGTAGACCAGCTGCTCGCCCTGGTTGCGGGCCTCGGCGGCCTCGCGGCGCTTGTGGTCCTCCTCCGCGTAGCGCTCGGCCTCCTCGCGCATGCGGTCGACCTCTTCCTTCGGGAGCGAGGAGCCGCCGGTGACGGTCATCTTCTGCTCCTTGCCGGTGCCGAGGTCCTTCGCCGTGACGTGCATGATGCCGTTGGCGTCGATGTCGAAGGAGACCTCGATCTGCGGGACGCCACGCGGCGCCGGCGGCAGACCGGTCAGCTCGAACATGCCGAGCTTCTTGTTGTAGGCCGCGATCTCGCGCTCGCCCTGGTAGACCTGGATCTGCACGGACGGCTGGTTGTCCTCGGCCGTGGTGAAGATCTCGGACCGCTTGGTCGGGATCGT
The DNA here is from genome assembly GCF_014650735.1 of Streptomyces canarius. Taxonomy (NCBI): domain Bacteria; kingdom Bacillati; phylum Actinomycetota; class Actinomycetes; order Kitasatosporales; family Streptomycetaceae; genus Streptomyces; species Streptomyces canarius. Next base: position 60,083 of record NZ_BMVN01000025.1, on the reverse strand, counting down.
GGTGTTGCGCTCGATCAGCTTGGTCATGATGCCGCCCTTGGTCTCGATGCCGAGGGACAGCGGGGTGACGTCGAGGAGCAGGACGTCCTTGACCTCGCCCTTGAGGACACCGGCCTGGAGCGAGGCTCCGATGGCGACGACCTCGTCCGGGTTCACACCCTTGTTGGCCTCCTTGCCGCCGGTCAGCTCCTTGACGAGCTCGGCGACGGCGGGCATACGGGTGGAGCCACCGACGAGCACGACGTGGTCGATGTCGTTGATGGAGATGCCGGCGTCCTTGATGACGTTGTGGAACGGCGTCTTGCAGCGCTCCAGCAGGTCGGCCGTCAGCTGCTGGAACTGGGCTCGGGTGAGCTTCTCGTCCAGGTGCAGCGGGCCCTCGGCGGACGCGGTGATGTACGGCAGGTTGATCGAGGTCTCGGTCGAGGAGGACAGCTCGATCTTGGCCTTCTCGGCGGCCTCGCGCAGGCGCTGGAGGGCCATCTTGTCCTTGGACAGGTCCACGCCGTGGCCGGACTGGAACTGCTTGACCAGGTAGTCGACGACGCGCTGGTCCCAGTCGTCACCACCGAGGTGGTTGTCACCGTTGGTGGCCTTCACCTCGACGACGCCGTCGCCGATCTCCAGGAGGGACACGTCGAAGGTGCCGCCACCGAGGTCGAAGACGAGGATCGTCTGGTCGTCCTTGTCGAGGCCGTAGGCGAGCGCCGCCGCGGTGGGCTCGTTGACGATGCGCAGGACGTTCAGACCGGCGATCTCACCGGCCTCCTTCGTGGCCTGGCGCTCGGAGTCGTTGAAGTAGGCCGGGACGGTGATGACCGCGTCCGTGACCTTCTCGCCCAGGTAGGCCTCGGCGTCCCGCTTCAGCTTCTGAAGGATGAACGCGGAGATCTGCTGCGGGTTGAAGTCCTTGCCGTCGAGCTGGATCTTCCAGTCGGTGCCCATGTGGCGCTTCACCGAGCGGATGGTCCGGTCCACGTTCGTGACCGCCTGGCGCTTGGCGACCTCGCCGACGAGCACCTCGCCGTTCTTGGCGAAGGCGACGACGGACGGCGTGGTCCGGGCACCCTCGGCGTTGGTGATGACGGTGGGCTCGCCGCCCTCCAGAACGCTGACGACGGAGTTAGTCGTGCCCAGGTCGATGCCGACCGCACGTGCCATGGTTGATTCCTCCAGCTGACTTGAGTGGAACAGGCTCAAGTGTGCACGAGGAGAGGCGCTGGGTCAACAGACCTGAGCCAGCCAGACTCAACTCTTATCCGTTCCTTACACGCAAGTGCCCGCTGACCTGCGTCGATGGCGGGCGGCGACCCTGCGGAGCGGGAATCAAAAGGAGGACGAGAACGGCGAACGCCACCCCGCCGGCCACCCAGAGCACGGCCGAGTCCCCCGTCCACCCGGTGTGCACGAGCACGCCCACGAGCACCGAGGAGAAGCAGCCGGCCCCCAGCAGCACGACCGACCCCTGCGGGGCGAGCCCGAGCCGCCGCAGCCGGTGCGCGAGGTGGTCGGGGCCGCGCCGCAGCAGCGGGCGCCGGGCCACCCCCCGGGCGAGGACCACGAGCAGGGCGTCGGCGACGGCCACGGCACCGAGGCAGAACACCACCGCCGCGCTCGGCCCGGCGTCGTACCCCGCGCGCGTGAAGACCACCGACGACGACAGCACGAACCCGGTGAACAGCGAGCCGCAGGCGCCGAGCCCGACCCGCGCGGGATACCAGTTGTGCATCAGGAAGCCGGTGAGCGCGGCGGCGACCACGCTCAGCAGCACCGCCAGCCCGTCCATCACCTCGGCGGCGGCGCAGGCCCCGGCGCCGAAGGCGGTGACCACCCCGACCGTCCCGGCCAGCCCGTCGGCGTGGTCCAGCCCCTTGAAGGCGAGGGTGGCGAGGACGATCCAGCCGATGGCCAGCAGCCCGCCCGGCGCGCCCGTCTCGTCGTACGGCACCACGCAGACCGCCGCCACGGCCGTCCCGGTGACGAGCACGCGCGCGCGCAGCCGCCACACGTCGGCCACCAGGCCCAGCCCGGCGACGGCCGCGGCGGCCATGAGCAGCCGTCCGACCCCGTCCCCGAGCGGGGCGACCCCGGTCCACTCCCCCGTTCCGGCGACCAGACAGGTGACGATCACGACCGCGAGACCGCCGAGGAGGGGCAGGGGCCGCTGCCGGCGCCGGTCCAGGATCCCGGCCCTCCGGGCGGGCAGCCGGAGCGCCGCCGCGAGCACGGCGGTGAGGAGAAGGGCTGCGGTGGCGGCGGCGATCCCGTAGAGCACGGCTCTAAGGTAGGGGCGAAAGTATCAATTCGGTACGAATAACACGATCCGATTGACTGGCGGCGACCCAGATCACCCCGCGCTCTGCTGCATCCCGGCGGAAGATGGGGGTAGTCTCAGACGGACTACATAAGTTACCGCTTAGTAATGTCGATCAGCTCAGACAGCTCGTGTCGACCGAGGCCGCCTCAGGAGCCCCAATGCAACTCGCCGCGATCATCGTGTCGCTGGTCCTGATCGTGGTCGGCGTGGCACTGTTCGGCCGCGCCCTCCTACAGATCTACAACTTCATGCGGCTGGGCCAGCCGGTGCCGGCCGGCACACGGACCGACGATCCCGCACAGCGCACCCTCACCGTGGTCAAGGAGTTCCTCGGCCACACGCGGATGAACCGCTGGGGCATCGTCGGCGTGGCGCACTGGTTCGTGGCGGTGGGCTTCTTCACCCTGTTGCTGACGATCGTCAACGCGTTCGGGCAGCTGTTCAAGGCGGACTGGCTGCTGCCGGTCCTCGGCGACTGGGCTCCGTACAACGTCTACGTCGAGTTCATCGGCACCATGACGGTGATCGGCATCCTCGCCCTGATCGTCATCCGCCAGCTGAGCCACCCGCGCAAGCCGGGCCGCAAGTCCCGCTTCGCCGGCTCCAACTTCGGCCAGGCGTACTTCGTCGAGGCCGTCATCCTCATCGTCGGCGTCTGCATCTTCATGCTGCACGCCCTCGAAGGCGCCCAGCACCACGTGGACGGCTACGAGGCCTCGTTCTTCATCTCGTACCCGGTCGTCTCCTGGCTGGAGCACCTGGACGTCTCCACGCTCCAGAACCTCACCTACTTCTTCGCCGGCCTGAAGATCGCGACCTCCTTCATCTGGATGATCACGGTCGCCCTGAAGACCGACATGGGCGTGGCCTGGCACCGCTTCCTGGCGTTCCCGAACATCTGGTTCAAGCGCAACGCCACCGGCGAGACCTCGCTCGGCGCCCTGCTGCCGATGACGTCCGGCGGCAAGCCGATCGACTTCACCGACCCCGGCGACGACGACGTCTTCGGCGTCTCCCAGGTCGAGCAGTTCTCCTGGAAGGGCCTGCTGGACTTCTCCACCTGCACCGAGTGCGGACGCTGCCAGTCGCAGTGCCCGGCCTGGAACACGGGCAAGCCGCTCTCCCCGAAGCTGCTGATCATGTCCCTGCGGGACCACGCGCACGCCAAGGCGCCGTACCTGCTGGCCGGCGGCGGCAAGACGATGGAGGGCGAGGAGAGGGCCTCCGAGGAGCAGCTCAAGGACGTCCCCGCCGCCGCCCTGGCGGAGGCCGAGCGCCCGCTGATCGGCACCGCCGAGGAGAACGGCGTCATCGACCCGGACGTCCTGTGGTCCTGCACCACCTGCGGCGCCTGCGTCGAGCAGTGCCCGGTCGACATCGAGCACGTCGACCACATCGTGGACATGCGCCGCTACCAGGTCATGATCGAGAGCGCCTTCCCCTCCGAGGCGGGCACGATGCTCAAGAACCTGGAGAAGAAGGGCAACCCCTGGGGCCTGGCCAAGAAGCAGCGCCTGGAGTGGACCAAGGAGGTCGACTTCGAGGTCCCGGTCGTCGGCAAGGACATCGAGGACCTCACCGAGGTCGAGTACCTGTACTGGGTCGGCTGCGCCGGTGCCCTGGAGGACCGCGCCAAGAAGACCACCAAGGCCTTCGCCGAGCTGCTGCACATCGCGGGCGTGAAGTTCGCGATCATGGGCGGCGACGAGAAGTGCACCGGTGACTCCGCCCGCCGCCTGGGCAACGAGCCCCTGTTCCAGGAGCTCGGCATGGAGAACGTGATGGCCCTGAACACGGCGTTCGGCGAGGAGCTGGACGACGAGGGCAAGGTCGTCCCCGAGTCCGCGAAGCCCCGGTCGGCGAAGAAGATCGTCGCCACCTGCCCGCACTGCCTCAACACGATCGGCAACGAGTACCCGCAGCTCGGCGGCGACTACGAGGTCATCCACCACACCCAGCTGCTCCAGCACCTGGTGGACGAGGGCAAGCTGGTCCCGGTCACCCCGGTCGAGGGCATCATCACGTACCACGACCCGTGCTACCTGGGCCGCCACAACAAGATCTACACGCCCCCGCGCGAGATCATCGGCAAGGTCCCGGGCCTGCGCAACGAGGAGATGCACCGCCACAAGGAGCGCGGCTTCTGCTGCGGCGCCGGCGGCGCGCGGATGTGGATGGAGGAGCGGATCGGCAAGCGCATCAACAACGAGCGCGTCGACGAAGCCCTCTCCCTCAACCCCGACATCGTCTCCACCGCCTGCCCGTTCTGCCTCGTCATGCTGACCGACTCGGTCAACGGCAAGAAGAACGACGGCAAGGCGAAGGAGTCCATCCAGGTCGTGGACGTCGCCCAGCTGCTGCTCGACTCCGTCAGGACGCCGGTCGACCCGGCGGGCGAGGCCGAGACGGAGAGCGAGCCGGAGCCGGAGCCGGTGAAGTAGCTCCCGCGAACGTACGGCGCCCCCTGACCCGCACGGGCAGGGGGCGCCGTCGTATCCGCTACGCGCTCTTGGGCGCGGCCTGCTGCACCACCTCGAAGGACCACAGGGTCGAGCCGGAGGCCGCGGGCTTCGGGCGCTCGCCGCCCTCGCCGCCGCCCTGGTGCGCGGACTTCATCGGCCCCTCCATCCACGCCTGGAAGGACTCCTCGTCACGCCAGCGCGTGTACACGAGGTACTGGTCGGTGCCCTCGACGGGCCGCAGCAGCTCGAACCACTCGAAGCCGTCGGAGTTCTCCACGGCGTGGGCCCGCGAGGCGAACCGCTTCTCCAGAACCTCCCGCTGCTCGGCGGGAACGGTCAGCACGTTGATCTTCACTACGCTCATGGCACCATCCTGACCCACAACACACCCGGGGCACGGCTGCCGCCGCCAGGCGAACGCGTCATCATCACCGGGACCGCCGACGGGGCCGGTGCGGCCGCGGGTGCCACGACCTCGACGGCGACGGCGGAGCGACCCGGCGTCGCACGCGTCCGGCGGCGGACCGCCGTACCCGCGCGGCCCGTTCCAGCCGGCGCGGCGGAGAAGCCGGACGGCGTCGAACCGGTGGCGGCCTTCTCCGCTCGGCCTTCCCGGAGCCGTAGTCGCGCACCAGCGGTCACAGAAGCCTCGGAAAAAATCACCGAACTCACGTACAACCCTTACGCCCCGGCGCGGGTCTCCTGATCGCCGGTCTCCTGTGAACCGCGGGACAACTCGCGTCGAACACGGGGAGACCGCACCCCATCAACTGCGGATGCCCGCCAGGCATCCCCCGCATGCCGTAGGAGAAACCGCATGCACAAGCACCGCCGACTCGCCCTCGCGACGGCCACCGCCGCCGCGCTGACGGGGGGTCTGCTCACCTTCGCCGCCTCGCCCGCGACCGCCGCGGACTCCGTCAAGGTCGCGAAGGCCGACTTCAACGGCGACGGCATCGGCGACGTCGCCACCTCGGCGGCCGGCGCCTACGTCAGCGGCCACAAGGACGCCGGCCAGATCGTCGTGCTGTACGGCACGGCCACCGGCGTCTCCTCCGCCAAGCGCACCGTCATCAGCCAGAACACCACCGGCGTCCCCGGCACCGCCGAGGCCGGCGACGGCTTCGGCCGGGAGACGGCCTACGGCGACTTCAACAACGACGGCTACGACGACCTCGCCGTCAGCTCCCCCTACGAGAAGGTCGGCACCGACACCAACGGCGGCGACCTCGTCATCCTCTACGGCTCCAAGAGCGGCCTGACCGGCAAGTCCGCCCACCTGGTCGACCCGGCCGCCTCCGCGCACGACTACTGGGGCAAGGACCTCGCCGCCGGCGACTTCGACGGCGACGGCAAGACGGACCTGGTCGTCGGCAGCTCCGCCGCCACCCTGTACCTCTACAAGGGCGGCATCAGCAGCTCCGGCACCGCGGGCAGCGTCACCACCGTCAAGCCGCCCATCCTGTCCGGCAGCAACGACTACCCGTTCGGCCCGATGAGCCTGACCGCCGGTGACGTCAACGGCGACGGCCGCACCGACCTCGTGGTCGACGGCTACGAGACCTCCACGCAGTACGGCTGGAACACCAACTACTGGCTGCCCGGCACCGCGAGCGGTCTGAGCGGCTCCTCCGCCAAGGCCCTCAAGCCCGGCATCATCACGGCGATCGGCGACATCAACGGCGACGGCTTCGGCGACATCGTCAGCGGCGCCGGCTGGGACGCCACCACCGAGGACGGCACCCCCGTCCCGGACGCCTCCAACGGCGGCCGGGTGAACGTCACCTACGGCTCCGCCTCCGGCCCGGCCGGCACCACCGGCATCAACCAGGACACCGGCAGCGTCCCCGGCACCTCGGAGAAGGGCGACTCCTTCGGCTGGGACCTCGACCTCGGCGACGTCAACGGCGACGGCTACCAGGACCTCGTGGTCAGCGCCCCGCTGGAGGACATCGAGGGCGTCACCGACACCGGCGCGGTCACCGTCCTGTACGGCTCGGCGTCCGGCGTGAACACCGCCTCCGGCACCCAGTCCTTCAACCAGAACACCACCGGTGTCCCCGGCGGCAACGAGAAGAACGACCTCTTCGGCATCGACGTCAAGCTCGACGACGTCACCGGCGACGGCAAGGCCGACCTGGTGATCGGCGCCAACGAGGACGGCGGCGACGGTGCCCTCACCTACCTGCCGTCCAACGGCACGAAGATCACCACCTCCGGCAGCCGCTTCATCGGTGCCGGCACCGCCGGCGTCTCCACCTCGGGCACCCCGCAGTTCGGCTCCCTCTTCGCCGACTGACCAGCCCTCGTCCCGTTCACCCCTGGCCGGGCCCGCGCGTCGCGGGCCCGGCCTCCTCCCATCCGGAGCCCCGCCTTGCGCAAGCGCGTCCTCCTGCTGGCCGCCACCCTGACCACCGGCCTGCTCACCGCCCTGCCCATCACCCCCGCCGCCGCCGCGCCCTCCCGTCTGACCGGCGACTTCAACGGCGACGGCTACCTGGACATCGCCCTGAGCGCCGCCGGCCACCAGGTCGGCACAGCACAGCAGGCCGGTGCGGTCGTCGTGCTCTACGGCTCGTCCTCGGGCGTCTCGGCCGCCAAGCGCACCCTGATCACGCAGAACTCCACCGGCGTCCCGGGCACCGCCGAGGCGGGGGACCTCTTCGGCCAGAGCCTGGCCGCCGGCGACCTCGACGGCGACGGCTACTCCGACCTCGTCGTGGGCGCCCCGAGCGAGACCATCGGCGACCGGGACTCCGTGGGCAGCGCCACCATCCTGTGGGGCGGCACGTCCGGCCTGTCCGGCGGTGCCCTGGTGCCCCAGCCGTCCACCCTGGACGAGTGGAACAACTTCGCCGCCGGCATCGCGGTCGCCGACTTCGACGGGGACGGGAAGAACGACGTCACCCTGACGGGGCGGACCGAGACCCGCCTCTACAAGGGCCCCTTCACCCGCACCGGCACCCCGGTGAGCAACCTCCGCGTCGGCGAACTGGGCACCACGACCGACGTGTTCGCGGGCGACACGAACGGCGACCGCGCCGCCGAGCGCTTCTACCCGTTCCTCGTCGACGGCGACGAGGGCGGCGACGTCACGTACTTCACCTGGAACGGCTCCAAGCACGTCATGAAGGACCTGCCGAACGCCGACGGACTGCCCGGCTCGATCGGTGACATCAACGGCGACGGCTACGGCGACGTGGTCCTCGGCGACCCCACCGACCCCAGCGCGTCCAAGAAGACCGGCCACAAGGGCGGCCAGATCTCCGTCTGGTACGGCGGCCCGAACGGTCCCGACCCCGCCCAGACGCCGACCGTGATCCACCAGGACACCGCGGGGGTGCCCGGCGCCGGCGAGGCCGAGGACCTGTTCGGCTCGTCGGTCAGCACCGGTGACATCAACGGCGACGGCTACGCCGACGTCGCGGTCGGCGCGCCCGGCGAGGACGTGGGCACGGTCCGCGAGGCCGGCGCGGTGACGGTCCTGTTCGGCTCCGCGTCGGGCCTGACCACCAAGGGCGCGAAGACCTGGACGCAGGACACGGAGGGCGTACCCGGCGGCTCCGAGACCGGGGACCAGTTCGGCCAGTCGGTGCGGCTGATCGACATCAACAAGAACGGCAAGGCCGACCTGGTCACCGGCGCGGGCGGCGAGAACGGCTACGGCGCCGTCACGGTCCTGCGCGGCACCGCCTCCGGTCTGACCACCGACTACGCCAAGTTCATCGGCGCCCGTGACGTCTCCGTGCAGGGCTTCGGGAACTTCGCGTGGGCGATCGCCCAGTGACACACCCCCGCCCCAGGACCTCCCGGGGGAACACCCCCCGCACACGCGTCCTCGCCGTCGCCGTCGCCGTCGCGCTGGCCCCGCTCGCCCTGACCGTGCCCGCCGCCCACGCGGCCACGGCCGCCGCCCCGTACGACTTCAACGGCGACGGCCGCGCCGACCTCGCGATCGGTGCCCCCGACGCGACGGTCGGCGGCCGGTCCAAGGCGGGTGCCGTCTCGGTCGTCTACGGCGGCTCCGCCGGGCCGAAGACGGCCACCCGCACCCTGATCACCCAGAACACGGCCGGTGTGCCCGGCACCGCCGAGGCGGGGGACGCGTTCGGCAGCGCCGTCGCCTCCGCCGACCTGGACAAGGACGGCTACGCCGACCTCCTGGTCGGCGCGCCCGGCGAGGACGTCGACGGCGACACCAACGGCGGCACGGTGGTCGTCGTCTGGGGCGCCCGGTCCGGGCTCTCCGGCTCCCGCACGGTCGTCAACCACTGGAAGGAGGAGACGGACCGGTACGGGCAGTCTCTGGCCGTCGGCGACCTCGACGGTGACGGTGACCTCGACGTCGTGATCGGTTCCACCGGCTCCAGCGCCCTGAACTTCGTCAACGGCCCCGTCACCCGGTCCGGCTCCTTCCAGGGCGGCTCGGGCGCGGGCTTCCCCGCTCCCTACTCACCGTCGTACGGCGTCACCTCCGTGTCCGCCGGGCGGATCTCCCCCGCCTGGCCCACCAGCCTGGTGGTGCACGGCCGGCAGCCCGGCACCGGCGCCGCCGTCACCCGCCTGGTCACCGACCCGTCCCTCGGCAACTACACCGACTGGTGGCAGGAGCTGCCCGCCGGCACGGTCTCGGCGATCGGCGACATCGACAAGGACGGGTACGCCGACATCGCCGTCGGCAATCCGGCCGAAACCTCCGCCGACCCCGCGGGAGCCAAGGGCGGCAAGGTCACCGTGGTCTACGGCGGACCGGGCGGCCGGGACACCTCCCGCGCCCCGCTGGTCCTCGGCCAGGACACGCCGGGCGTGCCGGGCGCGGCCGAGACCGGCGACGCGTTCGGCAGCAGCGTCTTCCTGGGCGACGTGGACGGGGACGGGTTCGCGGACCTGGCGATCGGTGCGCCCGGCGAGGATTCCGGCGCCGGGTCGGTCACCCTCCTGAGGGGCACCGCCTCCGGGCTGACGACCAAGGGCGCGACGTCGTACACCCAGAACACCGCGGGCGTGCCGGGCGCGGCCGAGAAGGGCGACCGCTTCGGCGCCCGGGTCCTGCTCGCCGACCACTCCGGCGACCGGCGCGCCGAGCTGACCGTGGCGGGTCCCGGCGAGAACGCGGGCGACGGCGCGGTCTGGTCGCTGCGCGGCGCCGCCGGCGGACCGACGACGGCCGGGGCACTCTCCTTCGGCCCGTCGGCCACCGGGGTCTCCACGGCGGGCACCCCGCGGTACGGCTCGGTCCTCAACAACTGACCCTTCCCGGCACCGCCGGAAGGGTACCCCGGGGGAACCCGGGCCGGACCCTGAACCGCCCCCTGACGCTCCCTTAGGGGATGTCACAGGTCGGCCGCAAAGCCGGGCCCGGACCACCGGGCCCGGCACATCGGCCCCCAGGACCAGGTACGTTCGTTGACGTGGCTGGATTCAGGATCGGACGCGGGGGCCGGGACAACCGCACCCCCCAAGGACAGCAGGCGCCGCAGGGGCCGTCGTACGGGCACGGACACGGGCGCGGGCACGGCCCGGCACAGCCCGGGGGACCGTCGTACGGTCAGCCGCCCCACGGCCGGCCGGGCCCGTCCGGCCCCTCGTACGGCTACCCGTCGGCGCCGCAGCCGCCGTACCAGCGGCAGGGGCAGTCGTACGGGTACCCGGGGCCGGCCGACGACGGGCCGGAGTACTTCGGCGACGGCGGCCACCACCCGGGCCCCGGCCCCGGCGCGCACGACCCCTACGCGGCCAACAACCCGGGCCACACCCAGGCCTTCTCGGTCGACGAGGCCGCCGGCTACACCCAGGGCGCGACCTACCAGGCGGGCTCGGCCGCCGCGCCCGCCGCGCCGCTCGGCCCGCCCCTGCACTGGAAGGAACTGCTGAAGGGGATCGTCCTGTCCCCGAACGACACCTTCCTGCGCATGCGGGACTACACGATGTGGGCACCCGCCCTCATCGTGACCTTCCTCTACGGCCTGCTCGCGGTCTTCGGCTTCGACGGCGCCCGCCAGGACGCGATCAGCGCGACCCTCTCCAACGCGGTGCCGATCGTGCTGATCACGGCGGTCGTGATGGTGCTCGGCCTGTTCGTCCTCGGCGTGGTCACCCACACCCTGGCCCGCCAGCTCGGCGGCGACGGCGCCTGGCAGCCCACGGTGGGCCTGTCCATGCTGATCACGGCCCTCACGGACGCGCCCCGCCTGATCGTCGCCATGTTCTTCGGCGGCGACGCCGGTTTCGTCCAGCTCCTCGGCTGGGCCACCTGGGTCGGCGCGGGCGCCCTGCTGACCCTGATGGTGTCCCGCTCCCACGACCTGCCGTGGCCGAGGGCGCTGGGGGCGTCGGCGATCCAGCTGATCGCGTTGCTGTCGATCGTGAAGCTGGGCACGTTCTGAGTCCTGACGCGCGAGAAGGGCCCCCGGCGGGAAAGCCGGGGGCCCTTCTCGGTGTCCGTACTGGGGATCAGGCGTCCAGAACCTGCCCCGCCCGCTTCACCACGGGCGGCTCCACACTCCACGGGAAGTTGATCCAGTCGTCGGTCCGCTTCCAGACGTACTCGCACTTCACGAGGGAGTGGGACTTCTCGTAGACCACGGCCGAGCGCACCTCGGCGACGGTGTCGAGGCAGAAGTCGCGGACCAGCTTCAGGGTCTTGCCGGTGTCGGCCACGTCATCGGTGATCAGCACCTTCTTGTCGGAGAAGTCGATCACGTTGGGCACGGGCGCGAGCATGACCGGCATGTCGAGGGTCGTCCCCACACCGGTGTAGAACTCCACGTTCACGAGGTGGATGTTCTTGCAGTCGAGGGCGTAGGCGAGCCCGCCCGCGACGAAGACGCCCCCGCGCGCGATGCTGAGCACGATGTCGGGCTCGTACCCGTCGTCGGCGATGGTCTGCGCCAGCTCGCGGATGGCGGCCCCGAACCGCTCGTAGGTCAGGTTCTCCCGCACGTCTGCGCTGCTCATGCTGTTGTCGCCCTCACACCTGGGTCCGATGGAAATTGAGGTAGGACCGCGAGGCGGTCGGCCCGCGCTGCCCCTGGTACCGGGAGCCGTAGCGCTCACTGCCGTACGGCGACTCGGCGGGCGAGGTCAGCCGGAACATGCAGAGCTGCCCGATCTTCATCCCCGGCCACAGCTTGATGGGGAGCGTGGCGAGGTTGGACAGCTCCAGGGTGACGTGCCCGCTGAACCCGGGGTCGATGAACCCCGCGGTGGAGTGCGTGACCAGGCCCAGCCGCCCGAGCGAGCTCTTCCCCTCCAGCCGGGAGGCGAGATCGTCGGGAAGCGTGATCACCTCGTACGTGGAGGCGAGCACGAACTCCCCGGGGTGCAGGATGAACGGCTCATCGCCTTCCGGCTCCACCAGCCGGGTCAGATCGGCCTGCTCGACGGAGGGGTCGATGTGGGGGTACCGGTGATTCTCGAACACCCGGAAGTACCGGTCCAGCCGGACGTCGATGCTCGACGGCTGCACCATCGTTTCGTCGTAGGGATCGATCCGTACCCGCCCGGCGTCGATCTCGGCCCGGATGTCCTTGTCTGAGAGAAGCACGTAGCGAGGATACGCAAGGCGCGCGGACCCGTCGCAATCGCGACGGGTCCGCGCGCCCGCTGTCACACGCCGACTACAGCCGGTCCTCGCCCGCGGCCCTCACCTCTTCTGGAGGACGACGGGGACCGCGCTGCGGAGCCGGGCACACCGCGGACACCGCACGAGCCGGCCGGGGCCGAGCCGCTCGGCCTTCTGCATCGGGAACGAAGCGGTGCTGAAGACGTGCCCGTCCGCGCATCGGACGACGGTGCGTTCCATCAAGTCCCTCAAGTCCCTTCCCCAAGAGCCTCGTCCGGCGTTGCTGCCCGGACGACAAAGGCACATTACGGGATCAAAGAGACGACTCTCCAGGCGGCACTCCGGCCCCACCGGGTGGCTCCACGGTACGCCCCAACTCCGGCCGCCCGCAGCCGGATACCCCGCTGAAACCGACTCAACCCCCGGGGTCCGGACACCGGGGGCCGACGATGATGTAGAGTGAGCAAGCGTCCGGACAGCGGACCCTCCGGGGCCGATCCGTCCGTATTACGCGGGTGTAGTTTAATGGTAGAACATCAGCTTCCCAAGCTGAGAGCGCGAGTTCGATTCTCGTCACCCGCTCCAAGAGAAACCCCCCAGGTCAGCGGCCCGGGGGTTTCTTGGTTTTCTAGTCCGGTCTGAGGGGGGTGTGCTCTCCGCGCTCCGGTAAGGGCAATCGCGCGCCGGGGCGCCTTCCGCTCCGCTCCATGGGGTGAGTTTGACCCCATTACCCCGGCCTGTCTCGTTGTGGCCGCGATGGTCATCCCATGAGTGAGACACGAGTACCGCGTGACGGGACTCCGGCGGAGGTCCGGACGGGCGACGGGCCCCGGTTGCCAGGGGAAGGGCGGAACACCTGGCGCTTCCGGCTACCCCGGACGCGACGCCCTCTCCCCTTACCGGTCCTGTGGGTCCTCGCGGTTCTGCTCGCCCTGTCCGCGACCGCCGTCCCCGCCCCACGTGCCCACGCCGTCAACGGGAGCACCTCGCCGTGCGCGGTGCAGGGGCAGGGGACCAAGGTCAACGAGGGCCAGAACACCGACTACACCCAGTTCCTGGATCCCCTGGGCGTCAAGAACATCGGCGTGGTCTACGTGGACTTCCCCGATGTGGCCGGCGCCGGCGACGTCGCGGACTACTACAACCTGCTGACCCCGGCCGCCGACTGGGTGTGGAACGCCTCGTACGGCAAGACCTGGCTGAGCATGCGGCCGGTCGTGAACCGCTGGATCCGGATGCCGTCGGCCTCCAACGCCTACGGCACCTCCAGTCCCACCTATCAGCAGCACACCCGGTACGTGACCGACGCGCTCCGCGCAGCAGCCGACGCCGGCGCCGATCTGGCCAGGTACGACCTGTTCTACATCGTCTCCACCGCCCACTCCCAGGTCACCGGCTCCCACACGTGGTACTGGACGCCCACCCAGCCGATTGTCATCAAGGGCACGACGATTCGTTGGGCGGTGACGTTCGGCACCGACATGTGGCACTGGGGTCACAAGGTGGCCGCCCACGAGACCGCCCACGTCTTCGGAGCTCCCGACCTGTACGCCTTCGGCGGCGATCAGCACCGGTACGTCGGCGGCTGGGACGTGATGGGACACGTGGCCGGGGCCGCCCCGCAGTACTTCGGCTGGACCTCCTGGAAGTTCGGCTGGACGGGGGACGACCAGACCGTGTGCGTATGGCAGAGCAGGACCCAGAACACCGCCACTTTGAACGGTGTGGAGTACACCGGCGGCACCAAGCTGCTGGTGGTCAGAACCGGCACCACCACCGCCTACGTCGCCGAAGCCCGCAGGAAGGCCCACAACGATTCCGGAGTCTGCTCCTCGGGCGTGGTCATCTACAAGGTCGACACCTCCGTCGCGAGCGGCCAGGGACCGATCCGGGTGATGCCCAACCCCAACGCCGCGGCGCCACCGACAGGCTGCGGCACGCTGGACATGGCCACCTGGCAGCCCGGCCAGACCTTCTACGACCGAGCGGCCAACGTCCAGTTCACCGTCCGGACCGCCGACGCCCACAACAGCACGGTGAACGCCATCAAGTGGTGACCACCAGGCGTCGCCCGTGCCGGCCGGCGGCCCACAAGAGCCCCGGCCGCCCACGAGGAACGAGTTCGTGGGCGGCTCGGGGGTGGTGGCGAGGGACGGCGTGTGCGTTGTGCCGGCCGGCCCGTCGCCTCATCGTCCCTCTACCCGAGGATCGAGGACGAGTCGCAGCCGAGACTGGCGCGGCTGGCGACGGTGAAGGAGATGCTTCCGAAGTTCTCCCAGAGGTTGTTGATGTTGGCGAACAGCCACCTCGTGGTCAGGCTGTGGTCGGCCGACGAGAGGGTGGCGGTCCGGCCCTCCGTCCCGGGCCTGATCCGGAACGTCACCACGGTGTCCCACAGCTTCTGGGGCGGTGTCTCCTGGGCGCTCAGCGTCGTCCCGGAGAAGCTGCCCGGCCCCGTCACCGACACCACATCGGCCACCGCCATGACCGAGGCCAGATTGACCCGGTGGATGTGGTACTGCGCTCCCACGGGATTGCGTGTGGTGTCCGGGCGCCACCTGAACGTGAACGTCGACCCCGGCGCGATCCGACCGCCGAACGGGTTGGGCGACGCCGATTCGTGGATCACACCCTCGCCCAGCCGGGCGCCGAAGACGTTGCGCCAGTAGAAGCGGGGGTTGAGCCCTGCGTTCCCCGGCTGAATGCACTCCGGGTCCCGCGCTGCCATGGTCTGTGCCGCCGCGGCAGGCCGCGCCGGCCGCGCCTGCGCCGTGGCGGCGTTCGCGGGCAGTGACGACGCCAGCAGCATCGCCGCGGCCAGCGCCCCCACGGCCCATGTGCCCCGCTCTCCCCGCCGCAGCCGCAGCCGCAGCACCGACGAGGCAGCGCGCCCGATACGGCCCGGCAGACGGTTTCCTGCTCCGTACATCCTCCAGCCTTTCTCTTCCGCGTGACCCGTCGGCGACCCGGATGAGTACCGGAACCGCCGACGGGCCGGTTCGTCGGGGGGCTCAGTCCTCGTCGGGGTCGAGGACGCGGCCCTTGAGCTTGATCGGGCTGGCGGAGCCCACCTTGAGCTGACCGTCGGTGTAGCGGCCCGGCGTCGCGCCGTCCACGGCGGTCACCTGGGCGCCGTAGCCGATGCACTCCTGGTTGGAGGACAGGTACGGGTTGTGCGTGAAGGTCAGGGTGCGGCCCCCGTCGCCGAGGGTGCCCTGGGTGGTTTCCAGGTTGCCCTTCGCCTGGAGCGTGCTGACATCGTGGTAGGCCCAGGAGAGCCAGCCGGTGAACACGAAGCCGGTGGGCGCCTTCAGGGTGAAGGTGATGTCTCCGGGGTTCACCGGGTCGGGGACGGTGCTGAGGATGCCGAAGCTGAGGTGGGCGGGGACTCCGCCCGGCGCGTCCTCGACGATGCCCTGCTGGAGGATGTAGAGCTTGTTCTCGGAACCGGACTGGACGGGGGCCTGGGTCTGCGTGGCCATGCGTGTCCCTTCTGTGGATGGGTGCGTCCGCGTGAGCGGATCCGCCGGTGGCGGGCTTGGGGGCCGGGCCCGCTCATGGACCGTCGGGGTCGGGTACGGCTGTCATGAGCTAGGCGGACGGCTCGGGGTCGGTCGGTGCGTGGTCGGCCAGGAGCGGGCCGAGGACGGACAGGGCGCCGAGGGCGATGTCCTCGTAGAGGTAGAAGCCGGCCTCCAGCGGCGGCAGTTCGGCGCCGGTGTCGTCGGCGCCGGTGTCGTCGGTGCCGGGTTCCGGGTCGGTGGCGTACCCGGCGTCGTCGTCGGGGTCGGCGTCGTCGTCGGGGGCGGCGCCCGGCCCGAGCAGGTCGGTGAGGTCCTGCGCGGCACTCAGGAGGGTGCTGCGGGCGGTGGTGGTCAGCAGGCGCAGGGGGAGGTCGAGCGCGGCGGTCGTGCGCTGGCCGGGAACCAGCTTCGTCACCACCGGTGCCTCCTCGGTGGCCGCGGCGATCAGCTGCACGGGGAGCGTGCACGCGGCGACGATCCGCTCGGCGGACATCACGGGCGGGGGGTCGCCGTCGACCATGAGGTCTTCCCACTCCATCAGGTCGAAGAGGAACTGACCGCCCTTGTACAGGGGCCAGGGCCGTACGGTGTCGAGCAGGAGGCGGGCGCGTTCGGGGGTGTCGCGGCGCAGGGCCACGCCGTGCCTGGCCAGGGTGCACAGGCACTGGCGCAGGCTGCTGTTGACGTGGCCGAGGAAGGCGAGGGCCCGGTGGTCGGTGGGGGTCAGCGGGCCGGTGGCGGTGGGATCGGCCGGCGGGGGCGGGGGCGGGGTGGTGGTCACAGTGGCCTTGAGGTGACGTAGTGGGCGATCTGCCGCAGGACGGCTTTGCCTTCGTTCTCGGGGATGAACCGGAGGTCTTCCTCGAAGCGGGCGATGCCTTCGGCGGCGAGCCGGTCGGCGAGGTCGGTGGCGTACTCGATGGAGCCGTGCCGGCGCATGGCGGCGAGGAGTTCCTCGGCGTGCTGTTGGGTCTTGTCGGTACGGCGCTGCCGCAGGACGTCCAGGAGGCGGGGCCGCTCGTGGGCGTACGCGGTGCGGAAGAGGTGGATCAGCATCACCGTGCGCTTGCCTTCGAGCAGGTCGCCCAGGGGCTCCTTGCCGTAGAGGGCCTCCTCGCCGACCAGGTTCAGGATGTCGTCCTGGATCTGGAAGGCGATGCCGATCAGGCGGAACGCCTCGTCGAACCGGCTCAGCACGGCGGGGTCGGTGACGCCGGCGCAGACGGCGCCGATGCGGCACGGGCTGATGCAGGTGTACCAGCCGGTCTTCTTGGTGCTCATCGTGAAGTAGGCGTCGTCGGTTCCGGGGACGACCTCGTGGCGGATCCAGCCCAGCTCCATGGCCTGCCCCTCGATGGACTCCCGGCACATGTGCACCGCCTCGTGGATGAGGCCGAGGGTGCGGACGAGGCCGAGGGTTTCGAGGTTGGACAGGAAGGCGTCGACGGCGAGCAGGTTCATCCCGTCGCCGACGTTGACGGCCAGGCCCAGGCCGTGTTCCTCGTGCAGGGTGGGCAGACCGCGCCGGTGGGTGGACTCGTCGGCGATGTCGTCGTGGACGAGGAAGCCGTTGTGGAACAGTTCCAGCGCGGCGGCGGCGCGTACGGCGTCGTCGGGGCGCCCGCCGAAAGCGGCGCAGGCGGCGATGGTCAGGGTGGGACGCAGGCCCTTGCCCTGGCGGGCGGGGTAGGAGCGCATGAGGTCGTACAGCTCGGCACGCGGTTCGCGGTCCGGCAGCAGCCGTTCGATCTCCTCGTTGGTACGGGCCCGGCACCGGAGCATGGTCTCCATCAGGTCCGCGTCCTGGACGGTGTCCTCCAGCGACCAGTCGGTGCTGGTGCGACCGTCCCACAGCAGGCGGGGCGCGGTGACGGTGGTGTCGCCGATCAGTACGGGCGGTGCGGGCGCGTCCTCGGGGGAGCGCCGGGCGAGGAAGTCCAGCGCCGTCCAGTCGACCGGGTCGGCGGCCGGTCCCCGGGCGGCGGGTGTCGCGCTGCCCCACAGCTGGGGGGCCTGTTCGCGGTAGGCCCCCCACAGTTCCTGCATGCTGCGCAGGCCCGCCGCGCGCTGGGACAGCAGGGTGAAGGCCCGCCAGACGGCGAGGGTGTCGTCGCGGGAGCCGCGGACGTCGAGGCTGTCGGGCAGGACCTGGCCGGCGGGCGGGCGCTGGAGGTCGAACAGCAGGTTCATGGCCCGGTTGTCGAAGGCGACCTCGACGTCGGGGTCCGGGCAGCGGTCCCGGTCCACCACGATGCGGCTGTGCCGTGCGGTGAGTGTGGCGTGGCTGCCGTCGTTGAAGTGCAGGCCCAGCCGGATGCCGCGCAGTTGGTCGGCCGCGGCTGCGAGGATCGCCGGCGCCCGGTCGGACAGGGCGGCGACGGTCTCGTCCAGCAGCCGTGCACCGGTGAACGCGGGGACGGTCTCAGTCACGGGCACCCCCGGCGAACTCCACGATGCCCCCGGTA
Organism: Streptomyces canarius; assembly: GCF_014650735.1. Classification (NCBI taxonomy): domain Bacteria; kingdom Bacillati; phylum Actinomycetota; class Actinomycetes; order Kitasatosporales; family Streptomycetaceae; genus Streptomyces; species Streptomyces canarius. The sequence goes on along the minus strand of NZ_BMVN01000025.1, from coordinate 41,751 downwards.
CGGAAGCCGATACGGCGTCCGCCGATACGGCCCTCCACGGTGCACGGGCCGAGGGTCTCGTGCACGCTGAACGGGCGCAGGCTGGTCTCGGAGGGGTTGATGATCCGGCCCGCCGTGTGCGAGCGGAAGTCGAGGACGAGACGGTCGTCGCCGAGCCGTGCGGTGATCACCAGCCGGCCGGGCACCGCGGCCATCGGCGGGGTGCCCAGCAGGCCCGCCAGCGGCGGCACCATCGCCACCCGGTCACGGTCCAGGCTGCCGCTCACGGCGACCCGCAGAGTACGCCGCGGGAAGTGGCGGATCATGCGCCCGTCGCGCCACAGCATCACCGATCCGTTGGCCGCGTCCGCGGGATACGCGGGCTGGATGAGGGTGAAGACGACCGCCGAGGGCGGGGCCTGGTCGACCGGGCCTGAGGGGTCGTTGACGAATCCGAAGACCCAGCCGCCGAGTGTGGGCCAGGACCACCGGCCGCGTACCCGCTCGTGGTAGCCGAGCAGACCCGTCTCCGTCGCCGTACCGTCGCCGTGCCGCAGGGTTCCGGCGCCCAGGACACCGGGCTCCGACTGCCACCGCAGATGCTCGTCGTCGCCGAACGGCGCGCACTGCGAGGTGCACGGCCTGCTGGTCCGGGTCAGCCGTACGTCCACCGCCGGCGCCGCCGAGCGGGCCGCCACCCGGAACGCACCGGGTTCACCGTGCGGGTGCGGCAACCGGAAGGCGGACCACGGCAGTTCCGGCTGCTCGGCGTTGAACTGCGTCGCGCTCCAGCCGTGCTCCTCCCCGTAGAGGAGCAGGATCGCCATGTGCTGTCCCTCGGCCGCCGTGCCGGTGCCGCTGCGACGCCCGGTGGCGGGGGCGCCCGGGTGCGCGAAGACCGAGCCGGTGGAGGAACCCAGGACGGAGAGGTTCGCGATGAGTGCCTGCTGCCCGCACCGGGACAGGAACGCGTAGTGCAGCCATTTGCGGTCGAGCGGGTGGGCGAGCGGGGCATGCGGGAAGGGGCCCTGCGGACCGAGCCTCGGGAGAGCGGGCGTGGACACGTTTCGAACACTAACCCAGAGTCACCGGTCACGTGCAATGTGTGACCATCATGAGGGTGACCTGGGAGCACAGAAACGATTACCTCCGCATTCATGGTTTGAGAACGCAAAGAGCCGCCCATGGCGGGTGGTCCGCCACGGACGGCTCCGGATGTGTGCGTGCCCCCGTCAGTCCTCGTCGGTCCCCGTCAGTCCCCGTCAGTCCTCGTCATCTCCGAGAACGCTCGCCCTCAGGCGCACTTCCGGCCGGCCCGCGATCACCGCCCGCCCGTCGGTGTACCGGCCCGGCTCGGCGTCGTTCAGGGCACGGATGCCGAGCGTGTAGACCAGGGCCGCCGCCGGATGGCCGGCAGTGTTCAGGCGGGGCTCGTCCGTGACGGCCAACGATCGGCCGCCGTCCCCGACCGTCCCCGTCGGGTTCCCGCCGGGGATGACCGTGCGATCCGCGCGGTAATACGCGCAGGTGACCCGGCCGTCGAAGACGAACCCCGTCGGAGCCGTGAAGTGGTGCGCCACCCGTCCCGGGGCCCAGGGGTCGGTGGAGGAGACCCGTACGTGGATCAGCTCGCTCTGCCCTCGCCGGATCTCCAGACCGACCTCCTGCCGGACCAGCAGCCGGGCGGACTGCGCAGAGGGGTCGGGTTCCCGCTCCGGCTCCCGTTCGCGCTCGGGTTCCCGCTCGCGCTCCGGTTCCACGTCCGGCGTCGGCTTCTCGTCCCGTACCGGCTCCGTGTCCTCGGAGGGTGCGGCGGTGAGGGGTACGGCCGCGATCCGGTGGTGGAAGTTGTCCGCCACGAGCAGGCGCCCCGCCGGATCCACGGCGAGACCGCACGGGTAGGCCAGCTCGGTGTGTACGACGGCGTCGGCCGGGTCGCCGGAGGCGGTGCGCTCGCAGGCAGCCGGATCGGGCTGCCCCGCGACGACACGGGCCGTTCCGTCGGCCAACCGCCACACGCGGTGTCCGGTCTGGTCGGCCACGTAGAGCACGCCCTCAGCGTCGACCGCCACCGCGCACGGTGCGCCCCAGTCGACCGCCGTGCCGTCGGCGCCCCCGTCCGACGGGCCCGCCAGCACCCGAAGCACCCCGTCCGAGCCGAGCAGCAGTACCCGCCGGCCCTCCGGGTCGGCGATGTACAGCCGGCCGGCCGCGTCGACCGCCAGGCCGGCGGGGAGGAACGCCTCGCCCGCGTTCGCCGCACCCGAGCCACCGGACCGCCCGGATGCCGCGACGACCGTACTGATGACACCGTCGCCGTCGACCCTGCGCACTCGGGGAGTGCCCGCTTCCCCGACGTACAGCCGGCCGGCCGCGTCGACGGCCACGGCGCACGGGGCGTCCAACCGGGCGCGGTCGGCCGGGCCGCCGTCACCGTCACCCTCGCCTCCACCGCGCGAGCCGTCTCCCGCGACGGTGCCGATGACACCCGAGGGATCGACCCGGCGGATCCGGTGGTTCATCTCGTCGGCGACGAACAGGGCGCCGTCCGGGGCGACCACGAGCGCGGACGGGAAGCCGAGGCGGGCGCGCACCGCGTCGGCGCCGTCCCCGGCGAAGCCCCGCAGCCCGTCCCCGGCGATCGTCGTCAGGGTGCCGGTGCCGTCGATCCGGCGGATCCGGTGGTTCGCGTGGTCGGCGACGAAGACCGCGCCGCCTCCCACGGCCACGTCTGCGGGAAAGGCCAGCTGTCCGTCCGGCGCGGGGCCGCCGTCCCCGGAGAAGCCGGCCGCCCCGTTGCCCGCCACGGTGCCCGGCAGGCCACCTCCGTCCGGCTCGTCCGGCGCCCGCCGCCGCGCCGCGGCCCTGGCCGTCACGCCGCCACCCCCCGGCACGAGCGCGGTCGGGCCTTGATGCCGCCCGCCACCTCACACGTCCACGGCCTCGTCTCCCGCATCTCCCTCTCCTTCCGCACCACCGTTGGCATTTCCTCTGCATACCGGTCGGACGGGCACCGCAGGAGCAGCCACCGCGTCAGCCACCCGCACGGGGGAGGCGCCGGGCGAAACGGACGGCGACGGAATCCGTACGGGAGGAAGGCGGCGGTCGTCGACGGCTTCGGCGGGGCGCGCGTTGACGCACTCCGCTCCGCCCCTGTGCGCCGTACCGAGCCTCAACTGCACTCGAACAAGTGACGCGGAATCGATTCCGCATTCCAAACGGGGGAACGGCGGCATACCCCCGGCGGATCCGGGCTAACGATGGACCCGGATGAAAGTCCGCTGCGCGCCGCGATGACCACGCGACCGCCCCGCTCGAAGCCACGGGCGGCGTCCTGCGTTCCGTCTTCGGACGCAGCCTTCATGACGACCGCGATCGCGTTCGGTGAACCGCGCGGCGTGCGGTGCTGAGCCCTGGCCGCCTCCCGCGGGCCCGGGCGACCCGCACCAGGACGCCTCTTTTTCCGCCGCACGCTTCGATCACAGCCCAGGAGGACTCGGAGATGAGCACCGACGTGCAGACCAAGAAGGAAGCCTACAAGCGGGGGGAGGAACGGGGACGCGCCGATGCGCTCGCCGGAAAGCCCTACGCCGACCCGCCGCGCGACGGCACGCGCGGCGAGCAGGACCAGTACGCGAACGGCTACGACTGGGGTTACGAACAGGGCCGTGCCCAGAAACTCGACCTCGTGGTGTGGCAGGAGGGCGGGGTCGAGGACGCTCCGGGCGGGCTCGGCACCACCATCAACATCTGCGTGCGCACGCCGAACTGGAGCGAGACGGTCGACGCCGGTGAGCGCGAGCACGTCTTCACCGCCCCCACCGGATTCCGCTGGAACGGCACGGTGGGCGCACAGTACAAGCGCATCGACCAGACCACGGGCGGCAATCTGCCCCCCGTCCAGGCCACCGTCAGCGACGACGGGCGCACCCTGACCTTCAGCTACCACGTGCACCTGAACACCGGCAGCGAGGACAAGGACTGCATCGTCTACACCTGCGGTCTCGAAGCCGTCGACGGGGCCAGGACCGGCCGCCACACCGACGGCATCGCCCAGATCGGTACCGCACCGCCGGCCAAGCTCAAGGCCGAGGTCATCGAGGACGAGGACTGAGAGAGCGGGATCCAGAATCATGACCACCGTCGTCACCTCCGGCCTCTTCTCGTCCACCAACCCCGCCATCTCACCGGTCAACGGCGTGGGCACCGACTACATCCAGTGGGGCAGCGCCGGCAGCCAGAGCGGGTACCAGTTCCGCGGTGAGGCCGCGGACGTCCAGCTCGACGGCACCGAGTTCGTCGTCGGCACGTTCGTGCACCGCAACAAGCCCACGAATGTCAGCCCGAGCCAGTTCGACGTCCAGCTCACCATCAACGTCATGTTCGAGGACGGCAGCACGACCGACCTCGACTTCAGCTTCCACCACAACGAGACGCCCAACAGCACCGGTACCAGTCCCGCGGACGACGACCTGGTCGACCTCCAGACCTTCATCCACCCCCAGCCCGTCACGATCGACGGCAAGCAGTACCGGGCGGTGCTGAGCGGGTTCAAGCGCAACGGCCAGATCGTCCGGCAGTTCCGCAGCCCGGAGGGCGGCATCAACTTCGCCGACGTCGTGTGCATGTTCACGCTCGACGAGCCCGACGTGATCATCTCGGGCCTGCGCTACCAGGGCACGAGTACCGGCCAGGCGGACGAATACGTCGAGATCCTCAACAAGGGCGGCGGGCCCCAGGACCTGACCGGCTGGAAGGTGGAGGCCAAGCCCACCGGCCGCTCGTTCGCCTTCCCCCCGGGAACGGTCGTCCAGCCCGGTCAGCGCTACCGCGTCTACACCAACGAGAACCACCCGGAGTACGGCGGCTTCTCCTTCGGCTCCGCCGGCGAGGTCTGGCGTGACCAGGGCGGCATCGCCCGCCTGGTCGCGGACGACGGCTTCGTCGTCGACCAGTCCCCCTACCTGGACAAGGGGTTCGGCAAGACCGGCACGCCGTGAGCCGGATCCGCCGGCCCTTCGATGACAGGTGAGGGGGTAGTACGCCTCACCTGTCATCGCCGGTGCCGGTACGAAGGCGAATGCGGTGTGCTTGGTTCAGTGGGCCAGGAACACGAGCGCCAGACCTATGAGTGCCGGGACGGTCTGGACGAAGAGGATCTTCCGGCTGGCGGTCGCGGCTCCGTACAGGCCCGCCACCGCGACGCACACCAGGAAGAACGTCTTCGCCTGGAATCCCACCGGGTCGGACGCCACCGCTCCCCACACCAGACCGGCGGCGAGGAAGCCGTTGTACAAACCCTGGTTGGCCGCGAGCGCCTTCGTCTCGGCAGCGAACTCGGCACTGGTCCCGAAGGCGGCCCGAGCCCTCGGGCCGGTCCACAGGAACATCTCCAGTACCAGGATGTAGACGTGCAGGCAGGCGATGGCCCACACCACAGCGGTTGCGATGATCGACATGCTGACAATGATCCAGGTCTCCACGGGTCGTTGAGACGGCCCGGTGCCTCCACGCGTCGCAGGGGCGGTCAGTCGTCGGAACCGTGGCGTTTGCCCTTGCCCTTGCCGTGCTTGTCCTTGGGTCCCTCCTCCTGGTCACCGCCCTGTTCCTGTGTCTGCCGCGGTGCGGGTGACGTGGCGGGCGCCGAGGCCGGTGAGGCGGTCCCTGTCGCCGGTTGCGAGGTGGCGACCGTGCTGGGAGCGGAGGCGGGCGGGGACGGAGGGGTGTCTTCGCCGGAGTTCAGCGACGCTCCGAGGGCCGCCGCCGCGGCGAAGAGGGCGAGGCCGGCACCGCCGACCGCTGCCCTGGCTGTCAGTTTCCGGCGGGCCCGCGGACGGGAGTGCGTCACGGCGCGGGACACGCGGGTTCGCGGGGCGGGTGCCGAGGTGGTGGGCATGACGGGGGCCGGAGGGGTGGGCATGACGGGGGCCGGAGCGGTGGCCGGCGCCGGCGGAAGAGCGGTGCCGTGCGGTTCGGGGGCGTGGGAGACCCGGCCGTACGACGCGAGCCAGTCGGCCGCCTGGTCCGCGGTGGGACGGTGTGCCGGTTCCTTGGCGAGCAGGAACAGTATGTAGTCGGAGAGCTCCTGGGGGATGCCGGGGCGCAGCCGGGCGGGCGGCGCGGGCGGGGCGTCGACATGCTGCTGCACCACGGCCAGCGGGGTCGTCCCGCGGAACGGGGGCCGGCCGGTGAGGAGTTCGTAGAGCACGCAGCCGAGCGAGTAGACGTCGGACGCGGGCTGGGCGGGGCGGCCGAGGGCCCGTTCGGGGGCGAGGTAGTCGGCGGTACCGACGATCTTGCCGGTGGCCGTCAGACCGGCCGCCGCTTCGTCGGCGAAGCGTGCGATGCCGAAGTCCGCGATCTTCGCCGTACGGTCGGCGCTCAGCATCACGTTGGCGGGCTTGACGTCCCGGTGGATCACCCCCTGCCGGTGCGCGGCGGCCAGGCCGGAGGCCACCTGGGCCCCGAGGGCTGCCGCCTCCTGCGGATCGAGGGCGCCGCGCAGGGAGCGCTCCTGGGCCAGACTCCAGCCGTCGACGAGTTCCATGACCAGGTAGAGCCGGCCGTGGTGCGAGCCGAAGTCGTACATGCCGACGACGTTGGGATGGTTGAGCCGGCCCGCGGTCTGGGCCTCCAGCCGGAAGCGCTCCGCGTCGGCGGCCTCATCGGTCCGCAGCAGCTTGACCGCCACGGGCCGGCCGAGGAGGCGGTCGTCGGCCCGCCACACCTCGCCCATCGCGCCGCTCCCCAGCCGGTCCTGTAGCTGGTAACGGTCGGCCAGCAACCCCTGCACACCCACCCCGATCGCCACGACACCGTATGTCCCCGCACACCCACGGCCCGCCTGAGGCGGGCAGGCCACGGTGAACGAGCCTGCCAGTCCGCAGCACGCGACCGCCCGCCCAGAAGAGGACGAGCGAGCACCACCGGACCCTTGGTCATGGGTCCGCCTGGGCGGGGGTCCACTACAAGGAGCGCGAGGATGCCGAAAGGTGTTACGCATGATCATTCCAGGTGCGGGGGCAGCCCCGTCACGGGGGAAACCGGCACGCCCTGATCAGCGCACCGCGCCGCGGCCGTGTCCCGGGGTGACGGGCATCATGGCCGGACCGGCGCCTGCACAGAGGGAAGCCCACGGTCGGTTGCGGAATCCGCCCGGCTGCCGCCGGATTTCGGAATCTGCGCAGGAGCACCACACAGGCTGCACACGGCCTTTCAAAGGGGTCGTTAGCGTTGCTGACCGCTCGACTCCCTGTACGAGCGTGACCAGGCCGTGGCCCGGGCGGGCGACGGCGCAGTCAAACCCAGGAAGACCGCAGATGGACTACTGCTCCACGTGTCGTCGGCACCTCAACGGCGCCCTGGTCTGCCCCGGGTGCGGTGCGTACGCCCCGGACATCGCGCCGCCGTTCCTCACCGATCGCGTCGGCCCCGACCGGTCCGCCGGGTGGGCCGCCACGGGTGCGTCCGCCGTCACGCCGCCCGGGACCCGGGGCGACGGATTCCCCTGGGACAGTGAGCCCCAGCCGGAGCAGGACACGGGGTCCGCCACCGGGCCGTCCGCCGACACCGCGGGCACATCACCCGCGCGGCCGGGCAGGGCGGCACGCCGCCGCCAGCTCGCCCGCCTGAAGAAACACCAGCGGCGGGCCGTGGTCGCCACCGCCTTCGCACTCGTCGGCGGCGGCCTGTCGCTCGCCACACTGGACCGGCACACCACCAGCCAGGCGCAGGCGGCCACCGCGCCGGAGGACCGGAGCATGGGCGCCGCGAGGGAGCGGGTGGAGACGGAGCCCGCTCAGCCGGCCCCGCGGGCTCCCGAGCATCACGCGCCCCGCACCACGCCCGGGACTCACGCACCGGTCAGCGCCGCCCCTCGGCACCAGACCCTCCCTGCCGCGCCCAGCACGGCGGCCCCGGTGACCCGGCCGGACCCCGTGCCCTCTCACCGCCCGGTCGTCACGTCGCCCCCGCAGCAGCAGACCGCCGGGTCCGCTTCCTCCGGCGGCACGGCGAACACAAACGGGCCGGCCCCGGACCACACCGACACGCCGACCCCACCGGCCCCTGCCCCGACGACCGGCGGCACGGAACCGGACACCCCCGGGACCGCCCCCGCCCCGGCGGCGACGCCACCCCCCGCCCAGCTCTGCCTGCTGGGCCTCTGCCTCGGCTGACCTGCCGACACCACTGGGCCGGAGCAGGGGAATTCACCATGGCCGGCGGAGTGCCGATGTCAGAAGGCCGCCTCCGGTGCCGGAAGACGTACCGGGGGCGGAGTCTCAAGGTGCCGAGGCACGGGTGGCCAGCGCTGCCGGGATGCCGTGCCGTCTTCGTACCAGGGGTCCGTGGTGGCGTACACGGGTGTCGCGGAGATCGCGGCCGACGCGGGAGGCCGAGCTGACGAGGTACCGCCCACGAGGGAGACCTCCGCACCGTTCCGGTGGCTGCCCCGACCCGTCCTGGCACAGGTGAGGATGCCGTACCAGCGAAGCCGGCGGTACCAGGTCCAGGCCGCGTTCTCGAAGGTGCCGGCCGGCTGACGGGGCACTGCGCCACTGCTCGTCTCCAGCACCGGCTCCCCGGGGGAGACGCCGCCGACGCGGAGGTCCCCGCGTGGCTCCGGGCGTGTGGGCCATTCGGCTCCGGGGTGGTGTACGGAGCGAGTGCGGCCGGAACGCTCCGGAATGGTGGCACTCGGCGGCGATCCGCGGGCGCTCCTCCGGCACAGGAACGAAGGAACCGGCATGAGACATCGCATGGTCGTGCTCGCCATGGTGAGCGCGCTGGCCACGGCCGCCTCGGTCACGGCGGCCTCCTCCAGCCCGGCCCCGGCACACGCCACGTCCCACAGCGCGGGGCCACGGCCTCCCGAGCCCACGCGTCCCCCCGGACCGACGCCTCCGCCGGGCGGGGCGGGCGGCGAGGCCTGGGCGTGGACGCAGCTCACCAGCCGCGGGACCCAGATCCGCTACGTGTCCACCGACACGAGCCAGCAGTGCCCCTCGGTGCGCTACACCCTGGGGACGGCCAGGGACACGCACCAGATGCACCAGGTGAGCACCCCCATGGGGGCGCAGTTCCCCACCACCGTCTGCGAGCTGGGTGTGCCCCTCACGGCGTCCGGCGCGCGGCTGGAACAGGTCCCGGCTGCCGTGCTGCATCCCGGCGACCGCCGACTCCCCCTGCCCGACTGGACGTCGACGACACGCCCCCAGAGGATCGCTGTCATCGGTGACACCGGCTGCTCGGTCCCGAAGGCCGGTACGGTCCAGAACTGCGCGAACCATCAGACCGGCTGGCCCTTCCCGACGATCGCGAACAGCGCCGCCACCGTGACGCGACCCGATCTCGTCATCCACGTCGGTGACTACCTCTACCGCGAGGACCCGGACAGGGAGAACGACAAGCAGCAGAATCCCGGCTGCACGACGACCGCCGACGCGGCGAGCTGGGACTGTGTCGTCGCCGACTTCTTCAGACCCGCGCAGACGCTGCTCGCCGGCGCGCCGGTCGCGTTGACACGGGGCAATCACGAGGACTGCAACCAGAACTTCAAAGGTGGTGCGGGTGGTGCGTGGTTCCGCTACCTAGCCGACGACCTGCGCGGCGACGGGACGTGCGACCGGTACACCGATCCCGTGGCGATCCGCGCCGGCCTGCTGAACCTCGTCTCCGTGGACTCCTCGTTCGCCGACCCCATGGACAACGGGAGCACGGCGGCCAAGGCCGTCTTCACCAGGCAGCTCGACCAGGTGAACCAGTACGCTCAGCGGCGTCCCGGTGAGGACTTCTTCCTGTTCACGCACAAGCCGCTGTGGATGGTGAAGTCGGCGGGGCACACGACCGGCGACGTGACATGGCTGACCAGGGTCCTCGGCGACGCGGTCGCCGACACCGCACTGCGCCGGCTGGCGCGCAACGTACGACTGGTGCTCTCGGGGCACGTGCACCTCTACCAGATGATCGATTTCAACACGGTCCGCCCACCGCAGCTGACCGTGGGCTCCTCGGGCGGGCCACTGGACAGCGGCCCGGACGACCTCCTCGTCCTCGGCCAGCCGGTCGGCACCCCAACGCAGCCCGTCCACCAGTCGATCACCCAGACGGTGGGCCCCATGGGGGGCACGGGCGTCTTCGGGTACGCGGACCTCGGCTACAGCTCCGCCGGAAACACCTGGGTCCTCACCTTCCGCAACACGAACGGCCGCGTCCTCGGTCCCACCTGCCGGCTCGACACGAGCCTGGCCGACAAGTCGTTCCTGTGTCCGCCGGGCACCTCGACCGGGCCGGGAACCAACCGGCCCGGCGGACCCGTGGCGGCTCGATGAGCCGCCGGTCTCGACGCGTCGGACACCGCGGACACCGCGCGCGGCCGGTGGCACGACCACGGACACGGGGCCTGTGGGGGGCGCACGATGCCGGTCGGCGTGGACGAGCGTGATCCCGGGGGACGGGAACCCCGTGGTCGTCCACGTCCGTCATCGCCGACCCGTGCGGAATCGCCGGAGGCGTTTCGATGCGCGATGCTGTGGGCGCGACGGTTCCGTCCGCTGACATTCCCACGGTGCCCGTGTCGCCGCCGAGTCCGGAGATCCCGCAGTGCTTTTCGACGTCACCCGCAGTGAACTCGTCGGCCTCTTCGGCGAGGACCGGCTCATGGTGCTGCCCGCCACCGCCTTCCCACCCGTCGCCGCGGACTGCGAGGGCGCCCGTCTGTTGCAGACCGTCGGCGTCCCCACCGGGACGCTCTGGCTGCGTGTGCCCGACGAGGACGACGGTCTGCTGCCCCTCGTCCAGGACGTCGTCGACGTCGAGGATGCCGAGGACGCCGGGGAGGGTGCGGGCGGATGGCCCGTCATCGGGTGGCTGCTCAACGCCCACCTCGCCCTCGACCCCGCTTCCGGCAAGGTGCACGCCTTCGACGCCGACGAGGCGACCGTGCGGGAACTCCACACGGACGTCTCCTCCCTGGTCCAGGTCGCCCTCCGGTTCCAGCGCCTGCTCGACGAGTTCACCTTCAGCGGCGACGACGGCGACGAGGAAGCCCACTTCGAACGCCTGGAGCGCGAGGTCGAACGCATCCGTCAGGAGACGCACAGCAGCGACCCGCTCCCCTTCCAGGACGACGAGACCGTCTGGTCGGTGGTCGGCGAGGAGATCGCCGCGGGCCAGCGCTTCAAGGGCGACAGCCCGGGAGCCCGCTCGCTCCACGGGTGATCACCGCCCGTCCCTCCGCTCTTCAGGGGCGGGCCGGGAGCCAGCGTTGCTGGACGGCGCGCACGCCGGCCTCGAAGCGGCTGCGGGCGCCGAGGCGGTCCATCAGTTCGGAGGCTATGCGACGGGCGGTGCGGTGGGACACCCCGAGGCGCTTGGCTATGGCCTCGTCGGTGTGGCCCTCGGCGAGCAGGCGCAGGGCGGTGGCCTGCTGGCCGGTGAGGCCGTGCGCGTCGGTGGGGACGACCCGGCCGAGGGGCTGGGCGGACTCCCAGGTCGTCTCGAAGAGCGCGCACAGAGCGGTGAGCGTGCCCTGTCCGGTCAGGAGCACCGCGCCGGCGGCGGTGTCGTCACTGCTGACGGAGATCATGGCGGTCCGCCGGTCCATGAGGATCATCCGTGTCGGCAGCGACGGCACCGTGCGGACCTGACCGCCCAGCCGGGCCAGCCAGTCGGCGTGCTCGACAGTAGGGCGGTTGGTGCGCACGCTGTCCAGGTAGATCGTGCGCATCCGCACCCCGCGGCCGAGCAGGTCCTCGTTGAGCGGCCGGGACGCGGCCATGTTCTCCGCGGTCTGCGGCCCGCCCGGCGCGAACGTCAGGAACTCTCCGCGCACCTCGCGGGTGAGGACGGCCAGCCGGTCGCGGATCTGGTCGAGCCCCACCAGTTGCTCCACGCTGGGGTGACTGGTGGCCGGCCGTAGTTCGGCGTACTCCGAGATGAGCTGGGCCGCGGCCGCCCGTGAGGCCTCCAGGCGCTGCTGCTGCGCCGCGAGCCGGGCCTGCTGCCGGGCCATCAGGATCTCCATGCCGATGTCCGGCGACACCGCCCGCAGCCGCCCCGCGTCCCCGGCGGCGGGACGCACCAGCGCCAGCTCGCTCAGGGTGTCGAGGGCGTCGCGCACCTCCTCCTCGGACAGCCCCGCGGTGTCGCCCAGGTCCGCGACACCGGCGGCCGGGTGTCTGAGCATGGTGCGGTACACCGTCTCCGCGACGGAATCGAGTCCGAGTCCGGTCAGCACGTGGGTCCCCCGTTTCTGCACCCGACATCCCCTGTTCGGCGTCGATCCTCGCAGAACGGCAATGTTTCGTCACAGGATCAGGCCGGAACGGGCCAGGGACACAACCGACCACCCGGGAAGCAGACTTGGCGGCTGCCTTCGTTGAGACGCTGGAGCGCATGTACCTCGTCCACGCGCACCTGGAACTCCCTCCCGGCAGCCACCTGCCGCCGGACGTCCGCGAGTTGGTGCGCTCGTCCCTCGTCCCCGGCGACCGCGTCGAGCACGTCTCCGTACACGTCCGCTCCCCCGCCCGGCTCACCCTCGGCCTCTATGCGCTGGCCGACGGGCTGGAGGAGGCCGAGGAACGGGCCGTCCGCGTCTGCGGCCGACTGCTCCGCGAAGTGCCGCAGTTGGCGGCGGCGCGACTCACGGGAGCCGGGGTGCCGCTGCTCCCCCTGGCGTTCGAGGCACAGCCCGCCGACTGACGTACAGGGCGTCACCGACCCCCGTGGACGTATCGGTCCAAGGCCCTTTCCGTCCACCGGGGACCCCTTCTCACGGGCCCGGCCGGCGACGAACCTGGTGATCACCGGCCAGGGCGCGCGTCACCGCGGGACGCGACGGCGGGCCGGACCCCGCACCTCGTCCCGGAAGGAACGGTCAGCCATGCCTCGCACCCGTATCGCCAGGGCCGCCGCGGTCGCCTCCCTCGTCTTCGCCGCGGCCCTCGCCGCCCCGGCCGTCACCTCGGCACACGGGACGGACGCCGAGTCCTCCACCGTCCTCGCCGGTGACGCCGGCTGGCAGGTCACGCCGGTGGACACCGGCCGGCAGGCCGCTGCGGCCGACGCCGGCTGGCAGTAGGCCGCCCGCCGTCCCTGACGACATCCGCCGGCGGTAGGCACCGCCCGCCGCCGCTGACGGCGGCTCCCGCGCGTCCCGCCCGCCGGTCCACGACCCGCGCCCGCCCTGCTCCACGACCCGCGCCCGCCCTGCTCCACCTCAACCGCTCCCGGGGGGAACCAGAAGTGAAGAACGTCCGCACCGACCGCCGTAGAGCCGCGAGCCTGCTGGCCGCCGCCGCCCTGAGCACCGGACTCCTCACGGTGGCCGCTCCCAGCGCCGACGCGGCCACCACCTGCTCGGGCAGCGTCAACATCTACGGCGTACTCTCCGACGGCCGCCTCACGTTCAGCCAGATCAACCCGGCCACCGGCGACCTGGCCAAAGTGCTCGTCGGACCGGACCTCGGCTTCGAGCCGCAGGCCATGGCGACCCTCAACTTCAACACCGTCCTGGTGACGTCGACTTCCGGTGCCCTCTACCGCATCGACATCAAGACGAACAACACCAGCCTCGCCCTGCTGAACCCGCCGGTGAGGATCGCCGACAGCGGCTGGACCCACGACAAGCTGACCTACGACGGTCACGGGCACCTCTACGGCACGACCACCTCCGGGCTGCTGCTGCGCTACAACGTCACCGAGGACAAGCCGGCCGGCTCCCAGCACATCGGCGTCCGCACCGAGATCGACACCGGGTTCGTCCTGAAGACCCTCACCGCCACCGGCGACGACCGGCTCGGTGCCACGACCGAGGACGGACGGCTGCTCGACTACACCGTCGCCGGTGCCGGTGCCTGGAAGAGCAACGCCCTGAAGTCCTCCGGCTGGTCGGGCTTCAACCAGCTCGTCTCCCCCGGCGGCGGGCTCTACTACGGGCGGCTCTCCACCGGTGCCATGTACTGGTACAAGGACGCCAACCCGACGGACGGCTCCGGCGCGGACATCACGTACCACCTCGACGACCCGGTCAACACCAGTGGCTGGACGCAGAAGCTGCTGTCCGCGCAGCCGGGCACCTACACCTGCACGACCTCCGTGGACACCGTCGATCGCAGCGACATCTCCGAGGTCAAGGCCGCCGGGCGGCAGCTGATGAACGACAAGGACGCGGCCTGGGCCAACACCACCCAGTGGGCATGCCTGGAGACCCTCTGGGACCACGAGAGCGGCTGGCGCTGGAACGCCACGAACCCGTCCTCCGGCGCGTACGGCATCCCGCAGGCGCTGCCCGCCTCCAAGATGGACGTCGCGGGCGACGACTGGCACGAGAACCCGCTGACCCAGATCAGATGGGGCCTGGGCTACATCGACGGCCGCTACGGCTCCCCGTGCAACGCGTGGAACTTCTGGCAGGCGAACAACTGGTACTAGACCTCACGGACACGGCACAACGGCGGCGCCCCCTCCTTCCGAGGGGGCGCCGCCGTTGTGCGCCGGTCAGGCGATCTTGTCGTAGCGCAGGGCGATGTAGGACGAGGCCGGGTGGCTGTCGATGGTGCCGCTGTAGGCGTTCGCGGACGAGTAGTTCATGTCCGAGCTCGGGCTGCCCTCGGAGTAGTAGTAGAAGGTGCCCGCGTCCTGGTCCTTCCAGCCGGCGAAGAGGACCGCGTGCCCCTCGCCGCTGGAGTTCAGCGCGTCACCGGGCCTGAGGTCGGCCTTGGAGATCTGCGTGCCCGCGCTGGGGAGGGTCTGTGTCGTCAGCGAGGAGGTGAGGTGCCAGGCCATGGAGACGAATCCGGAGCAGTCGGTGCGGTAGGAGTCGTCGCCCTCGATGTCGGTGGCGTAGGCGCTCTGGCTGTACTGGACGTTGCGGTTGTACCAGTCCCTGGCGCGGGTCATGACCTCGCTGCGGTAGATCGTGCCGCCCTGCACGGAGTGCGGCGGGGCCGACGGCACGTAGGCGCAGTTGTTCGCGTAGGCCGACAGCAGGGTCTGCGTCCAGCCGGAGGCGTCCACCGGGTCGTTCGGGTGGTAGGCGATGTCGGAGCCGTCCGCGTCGGTCGGGTCGGCGTCGTGGTACCAGTACATGCCGCCGTTCGTACGGCCGTAGTAGAGGCCCCCGCCGGGGGAGGACAGCGAGTCGACCGCCGACCAGCCGCTCGTCTTCAGCACCGCGCGGTCCCAGTCGTTCACGCCGTTGATCTTGTAGCTGAGCAGGCGTCCGTCCGAGGTGGAGGCGATGATGCGGTCGTCGCCCGCGGCGGCCAGCGTCTTGAGGACGAAGCCCGTGTCGATCACGACGTGCTGGCCTATGTGGGCCGACCCGGAGGGCTTGTCCTGGGACACCAGGTACTGGTGGAGCTGCCCGTCGACCGTGCCGTAGAGGTGGCCGGCGCCGTCGTAGACCATCTTGTCGAAGGTCCAGCCGCCGTCCCAGATCTTGACGACCCCGGCGAGGCCCAGGGACGTGTTGTTGGTCTGGACGTCGACGCGGTAGAGGTCACCGGTGGTCGACGTGACCAGCACCGTGTTGAAGTTGAGCGTCGCCATCGCCTTCGGCGTGAAGCCGAGGTTCGGGCCGATGAGCGTCTTGACGCGGTCGCCGGTGTTCGGCTCGATCTGCGTGTACGTCAGTCTGCCGTCCGACAGCGTGCCGTAGACCGACACGTCACCGGTGCAGGAGGCGGCGGCCTGTGCGGCCCCGCCGGCGACGGTGACCAGCCCCAGGGACATCGCGCCGACGGCGAGGGCGGCGGACGTACGGCGAACGGCATGGCTCAGCTTCATGGTCTCTCCTGCGGCACGGAAGTCGAGCGGGCGCGCGCACGTCCCTGGCCCGGACAGCTGCTTGGCAGGTACGGCTGCGAGGGTTGTTCGCGGGTGTGGCGCCCGGTGGCAGGAACTACTCTCGCCACAGGTCAGGGCTGCTGGAAGAGAGAGACGCTGGCCGCAAAGGTCCCTGGCCGCTAGCGTCCTGACGGGGTGCTCGTCGTGGGACGGCGGCGGGCGGCGGTGCCTTCGGCAGGAGGGGTACGGCGTCACGAGCACCGGCGTGGGCCCGTACCCCGTGGGGTCGTCCGGGCCTCGACGGCGTCCGGGTTACCGCACGTCCACGTAGTCGGCGGTCGACTTCTGTAACCGCGGTGATCGAGGTTGTCCCAGTCGGCCCGGGTGAGCTTGCCGGTGACGGTGAGGGTCTTGCCCTGGGCGATGTCCAGGTGCCGGCGTGGGCGATGCGGTCGTCGTAGGTCTCACAGGGGTTCGCACCATCCGGTCCACGCCACAGGACGAAGTCCGCGTCCTGGATGCCCGACGGGCGGGTGAAGGTCCCTCAGACCGTGACCGTCTTGGCGTAGAGACCGACCACGACGTCCTGGGCGCCGTCGAAGGAGACGTTGCTGATCTGGACGTCGGTCTGGGTCTCGTCCGCTTGGGCACCGGTGGCGGCGAAGCCGGCCAACGCGGCGACGGCGGCGAGCAGAGCGGAGGCGGCGCGTAGGCGGACGTGTCTCCTCGCAGAGGGAAGGCAGCGACCCCGCCGAGCGGGAGCAGCGGGGTGGTGGGAGCCGGTCAGGGGCCGGTCACGGACCTGATCGTGTACGGGTAGCTCTCCTGCTGCCAGACCACCCTGAACCGGGCGGCCGGGCGGGTGTCGACCCGGGGTACCCGGCCGTCCGACGTGAGTGTCTTCGCGGTGCCGAAGGTGCCGGAACGGCTGATCAGGCGGGCGCTGGACTTGGTGTAGCGGTACGCGGGCGTCGACTTGGGGACGACCGTGTGGAAGACCAGCATGCCGTCGCCGTCGAGGTCGGTCGCGAGGGCAGGCCCAGACCTGTGCGCGGGCACCGCCGCCGGAGTGGTGGGTGATGACCGCGTCGCCGTCCCGGTCCACGCCGACCCGCACCGTGCCGAAACCGCCGTACGCCGCGATCGGGGAGGTGAGCACCTTGGTCGAGGAGACGGACGTCGATGTGATCCGCCTGGCCACGACGTCCGAGCCGCGTGCCCACGCGACGACGAACCGGCCGCTGCGGTCCACTTCGATCGCCGGTTTCTCCGCCGAGCCCGAGCCGAGGGTGATGGCCGTGCCGACCGTGCCGTCGAGCCTGAGGCGGCGGGCGACCGCGTACCAGCTTCCGCAACGGACCGACGAGGCTGCCGGCGGCCGAGACCCGCCGGCTCATGACCTGGCTGTCCTGCTGCCAGACCACCGCCGAGTCGCCGGTGTCGTCGGAGGTGGCCTCGGGCCAGGACGGCGCGGCACCGTCGGGCGACAGGGTGCGGATCGGCGTCACCGTACCGCTCGCGGTCTTCACCCTGGTCTGGATCCGGTAGGAGCAGCCCGGCGTCGAAAGGTCGCAGGCGTTCCAGGCCGCCTCGGCGCTGACGGCCATCGTCGCGGTGGCCGCGATCCCGGCCGCCGCGGCGACGGAAACCCCGGCAAGGACACGACGCTTCACCGCACGCCCATGACGTGCCGCACGGGAAGCCACCCTCGTCCCCCCACTTCGCTCGCGGGCCCCGGCCACAGCCAGGTCACATACGTCACTTCGCCGCTCGGACCGCACCTTCACCAACGGTGACCCCGAGGTCGCGGTCCCCGCGGACGCCCGGCAGACCGCGAGCGGTGCCGTGAACCGACCGGTCAGCGATCCTTGACCATCGCCACGGTGAAGCTGTCCTTCCGGCCGGACGTGTAGTCGACGTGGTCCCAGACCGACAAGTGCGCACTGTCCTTCAGCGTCAGCTGGAGGACCTCGCTCGCGTTGCTCCAGTTGTAGGAGAAGAACCGGAAGTTCCTGTCCGGGGTGGCTTGCAGCACCTTCGAACGCGATCCCCAACTACAGTCCTGAGTGGCGTCGTTCGGGCAGGTGGACCAGGCTCTGGCGTAGAGGCGGCAGTCCTCTCCGGACCACACGTCGATACGGCTCAGTCTGTCGTCGGACGAACGCCATGTGCCGGAGAAGCCACTTGCGAGGCACAAGGCGGACGCGTGTCTCGCCGAGGTGAGCGTCAGCACGACCGCGAAGAGGAGCGTCAAGGCGGTCGCCATGAACAGCGCCGTCGTCCGGCGCAGGGGACTGCGGGCAGAGGAGACCTGTGTCATCGCGAACCTCCGGTGGCGGGTGCGAGCACGGGGCGTCCCGCGGTCACACGGAAGTCCCGTACGGCCAGATGGCGAGATCTCTTCCAGACCAGCACCCCTGGACACTGATCGCAAGCCGGCATCTCCGGGGGTCAGGCCCGCGTGCGGCGGCGGCGCAGGGCCACGAAGCCCAGTGCTCCCGCTCCGGCCAGGACGAAGGCGCCGGCGACCGCGGCGATCGTGGACGTCCCGTTACTTCCGGTCTCGGCCAGCTGCGAGCTCGCCCCGGACGTGCCGGAGGTCGTGCCCGAGGTCGGGGACGGGGCGTCGGCCGAGGCGGACGGCGACGTGGAGGGGGCCGGGGTCGCGGTCGGGGTCGGGGTCGGGGCGGGCGTGCCCCCGGTGGAGCCCGCCGCGAGCACCGTCAAGGTCGCCTCCTTCCCGCAGAAGGTGGTGCCGCGGAAGGGTACGGACCCCTGGTTGACGTACACACAGGACCGC
This sequence comes from Streptomyces canarius, assembly GCF_014650735.1. Taxonomy (NCBI): domain Bacteria; kingdom Bacillati; phylum Actinomycetota; class Actinomycetes; order Kitasatosporales; family Streptomycetaceae; genus Streptomyces; species Streptomyces canarius. Next base: position 23,180 of record NZ_BMVN01000025.1, on the reverse strand, counting down.
ACGGTGGCCTTCCCGGCGGGCGTGCCCTCGCGGTAACTCACCCGGACCTCGGCGACCGTGCTGCTGTGCGCGGCGAGGGAGGCGTCCTTGCCGATCACGTCGAACCCGTACACATCGGCCTCGGCGTCCGAGGTGACCGGCGTCAGGGTCTGCCAGGTCCCGGAGCGCAGGACCTGCACTGAGGCGTACCTGCTGGTGATCAGCGTGTCCGTGACGTTCTCGTACCCCGACGCGGTGGGGTTGGTCACCGTGGCCTTGAAGCCGACGGCGGGGCCGCCGGCGGTCACGGTGGCCGGGACGCCGGACAACCCGGTGTCGAGGCCGTCCACCGCGATGGTGTCGTCGTCGGTGTCAGTGGCCGCTCCGGAGGCGCCGTAGGAGACGAGCGTGGTCAGCTTCAGCTGCTCGGTGCCGCCGTTGCTGTCGCCGTTGTGCGGGGTGCCCATGGGCACCCCGACGCGCAGCTGCACGGTGCGGGACCGGCCCGCGGCGAGCGGGAAGGTCTCGGGCATCTCGCCGGAGAACGTCCCGCCGGCGTACGTCAGCGGCACCGTCCTCCACTCCGTGCCGTCGAGCCGGTACTCCAGGCCGACGGCGTTCGGCGGCAGGCCGGCTCCCCCGTCGATCCGGTAGGTCAGCCGTGCCGACGAGGTGTCGGTCGTACCGGTGTCGGAGACCTTGGTGGTGAAGTCGACCGGCAGTCCGGCCAGTCCGACCTCCGCGGGCGCGGCGGTGTCGACCGTCAGCACCGGCGGCTGCGATTCCTCCGCGGAGGCGGCCGGTGCGAGGCCGAAGCCCGCGACGGCCAGCAGCAGGGCCGTCCCCGAGACCGCGGCCGACGAACGGACCTTGTGTGAGAACGTGTTCAACGTATCCCCCGGGTGTGTGGGCCCGCGCGGTGTCGCCGCGCTCGGTGACGGCGGCAAGCGTGCCGTCGTCACACGTGGTTGGACCCGGCGGGCGGGCCGCCAGTTGTGTGCTGTCGTGTGACGGTTCTGTCACCGAGGGAGGGGTGCGGGCAGCCTCGTGGGCAGCGCTCAGCCGGTGAAGAAGCGCTTGTCGAGGGCGATCGTCAGGAGCTCGTCCATGCTCAGGGCCGGCCGCGGGCGCGTCACCGGGGTGCTCTCGGCGTAGGAGTTGACCTCCCGCACGGCCACCCGGCGGCCGTCCGGACGCAGGGTGTCGACCAGCCACACCGCGGCCGAACCGCCCTTCTCGGACCGCCCCTTGACCTTCTTGACCTTGGTGCCGTCGGTCAGGGTCGTGGCCTCGCAGTCGCCGGCCACGCCGGCGCAGCCCATGTGCCGGGCCAGGAGCTTCGTCATGCCGTACTGCGCGTCGACCTGCACCATGTTCTTCCCTCGGCCGTCGTCGTAGACGAGCTGGACCAGATCGTCGCCCGCGTTGAGGTCGGAGGTGGTTCCGCCGCGGGGCAGGTGTGACGTCAGCACCCGGGTCATCCGGGCGCCGGGCACCCGCTGTCCCGCAGGGGAGGCGCCGGTGGCGTGGGCCGCCCGCGGGGCCGGCAGTGCGGCGATCGCCTTGCTCCAGGCCGGGCTGCGCACGATGGAGGTCAGCTGGGCGATCGACAGCAGCGGGTCGGCCCCGTCGGCCGAGCCCTTCTCGCTGCCGCCGCCGAACTCCTGCACCGTCAACTGCGCCCCGCCCGGGGTGGTGAGCACCACGTACCAGCGCTTCTGCCCGGTGTCGCTGCTGGGATAGGTGAACGACTCGGTGGTGGTGAGCACCGCGCCGCCCGGGAGCTTCCGGGTGGTGCACTTGTCGTAGGGGCGGACCTCCACCGGGAGGCAGCCACCCTGGCCCCCCTGGTCGGCGGAGGTGCCGGGATCCAGCCGCGCGACGGAGATGTCGATGCCGGAGGAGCCGTTCGCGGTGGAGTAGGTGAGCTCGGCGGTCGGCCAGACGACCGGGCCGTCCCCCTCCGAGCCCCGGCCCGAGGCCGCGGAGACGGTGCCGCCGGGTGGCAGCAGGCTCTTCAGCGTACGGACCATCTCCTCCCCGCTGATGGACGCCGGTGCCCGGGAGGGCGACCGCACGGTGGAGTGGGCGGGTCCGCCGGCCGTCGACCGCTCGGGCGTGCCGCGCCCGCCGCCGAAGGCGTCCGTGCCCATCAGGGTGCCGCCCGCGGCGACCACGGCGAAGGCGGCCGTGGCGGCGGCGACCTGGACGGCGCGGACCAGCCGCATCCGCCGGCCCCGGGCGATGGAGCGCCGCACCAGGTCGGCTGAGTGGGGCGGGAACTCCTCGGCGGCGCCGGTCATGGCGCGGGCCAGCCGTCGCTCAAGGTCCTCGTCGCGTGACATGGTGGATCTCCGTTCGTCTGGGGCGTCGGCCGGCCCGGGCGAGGGGCGCCGCCCGGCCGTGCTCGTCATGCGGTCAGGTCGGCCAGCTGGTCGCCGAGCAGGGCGCGCAGCCGCTCCAGGGCGCGCATGCTCCGGGCTCGAACGGCCCCCGGCGAGAGCTGGAGGACCTGTGCGGTCTCCTCCACCGAGCGGTCCTCCCAGTAGCGGAGCACCAGGACGGCACGGTCCTTGGCCGCCATCCGGGCCAGGCCGTCCAGCAGGGCCATCCGCAGCTCCGGGTCCCGCGCCGGGGCGGCCGTCTCGGGCAGCCGGTCGCTGGGGCGCTCCGTGGAGCTGCGGCGGCGGCGCTGGGAGAGGAAGCTGCGTACGAGTACGGTGTCGGCATAGGCCACCGGTGCTTCCGCCCGGCTGATCCGCCGCCAGGAGCGGTACATCTTGGCGAGGGTCTCCTGGACCAGGTCCTCGGCGAGGTGCCAGTCGCCCGTGAGCAGGCAGGCGGTCCGGAACAGCGGCCCGCTGCGGGCGGCTGCGAACTCCAGGTAGTCCGCGGGTGCTTCCCCCACCGTGTGTCCTTTCGTGGTCGGACGTCACCTCTTACACGCGGTGGGGGTGCTCCCGCGTTACACCCCGGCGGTACCGGGTGCCCCCGGCGGTACCGGGTGCCGCTCAGGCGGCGCGGGACGAGTACCGGACCGCCCGGTACCGCTCAGGCGGCGTGGGACGGGCGCCGGCCTGGCCCGGAACGGGTGGCGGGTTCCTGTCGGCCGCCCGCGATCAGACGCAGACGACGGGCACCGGCATGGCAGGGCGGCTCCGGTGAGCGCGTCAGCCAGTCCTCCACACGGTCCATGCCGTACAACAGCAGCCCCACGAAGGGCAGGAGAAGGCAGGCAACGATGACCACGATCGGGCTCCCTCCGGGCAGGCAACCGTGGACGGGTGCCCACAGGACGCCCGGCCACCGGGCGTCCGCGTGAACATGCTGTGTCCTCTCGCCCCGGCCGCGCGGAGCGATGCCCCGGGCCGTAGGGACGGAGGCATCCCCGCGTGGCCGTGTGCTCCGGCGCTCCCGCTCCCGCTCCCGCTTCCGCTCACGCGTGCCGCGCGTGGCGGACCGGGTGTCCCGCGGTGGCCGCACCGCGCAGCCGCCGGGCCGCGGCCAGCACCAGCGCACCGCTGACCAGGGCGTAGACACCGATGACCTGCGCGATGCCGATCGCGCCCGCGTCCGGCCGGGCCCAGACGAGCACACCGGCGGCGACCGATACCGCGCCGGCCAGGAACAGCACCCACTCGTGGTGCAGTTCGTGCCGGAAGCGCACCGCCGCCCAGATCTCCGCGACGCCGGTGACCACGGCCCAGGCGCCGGTCAGCGCGGCCAGGGCCAGGGCGGTGACGCCGGGCCAGCCGATGCTGACCACGCCGACGGCGATGCCCAGGACACCCCCGGTCGCGTGCGCCACGCGATGGGCGCCGTCCCCTTGCCGGCGGAAGGCACTCGCCAGGAGGGCGAGGCCGTCGGCGAGCGCGTACACGCCGAACAGGAGGGCCAGCGCGAGGACGGTCACCCCCGGCCACACCAGGGCGACCACCCCGAAAAGCAGGGCCGCCGCACCCCGCGCCACGAGCATCCCCATCAGCTGCCGCCGCACACCATCACCCCTTCGTCCGGAACAGAGTTCTCCCGGGTACCCGGCGAAAGGCGCACACCGATCTTCCGACGGGTCGTTTCGCCCACCGGTGACGGGTTGATCGAGATGTCCCGGACATTACGACCTTTCAGGAGGACGAGGGACCACCACGGCACGGGACATCATGACCAAGGGCGCGGAATGCGTGGCCGCCGAAGAGACCGTTCTCGACGCCGCCCGCAAGATGACCGAACTCGGCGTCGGCGCGCTTCCCGTCTGTGGCACCGACGACCGTCTCAAGGGAGTTCTCACCGACCGGGACATCGTCGTCGAGGTCCTCGGGGCCGGGAAGGACCCCGCCGCGGTCAAGGCCGGTGACCTGGCACAGGACGAGGCCGTCACGATCGGCGCGGACGACGACGTGGACGAGTCGCCGCGCACCATGGCCTCCCGCAAGGTACGCCGGCTGCCCGTCATCGACGGCCACCGCCTCGTCGGCATCGTCGCCCTGGCGGACGTCGCCCGTGCCCTGCCCGACCGGGCCGTCGGCGACCTCCTGGAAGTCCTCTCCAGCGACTGATTTCCCGTCCGCGCGGCAGGAATCACGACAGGAGTCACGACAGGAATCCGACAGGAATACCGTGTGAAAGCCCTGCCGCTGGTTCCCCCACTTTTCCTTCACAAACAAGGCGTCTTCGAGGAATGTGGGGGCCGACCGAGGGCAAACGGTGGTGCAGGAGGTAGATGACTATGGTTCCCTTGCTGCTTGTTCTGCTCCTCGCGCTGATTCTCTTCGGCGCCGGATTCGCCATCAAGATTCTCTGGTGGGTCGCCGTCGCCGTCCTGGTGCTCTGGCTGCTCGGCTTCGTCATGCGCTCCACCACCGCCGGTGGTGGCCGCGGACGCTGGTATCGATGGTGACCCTGACCCATCACTTCCACATGCGGGGACCGGCTGGGCTTCAGCCGGTCCCCGCGTGTGTGTCCGGCCGCCCTACGTGACCGTCGAGGGCGAGGGCGGCTGGAAGCACGCGGTGACGTCCTTGCCGTACGGGCAGCGGTGGACCTCCACGGTGTCGGCCAGGGCATCGACCAGGAGCAGACCGCGGCCACCCAGCGCACCGGTTCCGGGGTCACGCTGCTCGGGCAGCCGGGGTGAGGCGTCGTGGACGGTGACGTGCAGACACGCCTGGTCCCAGGTGAGGATCAGCTGTGCCGCGCTGCGGGCGTGCACGTGCGCGTTGGTGACCAGCTCGGACACCGTCAACAGCACCGAGTCCACCAGGTCCGGCGCCGTCTCCGTCCAGCCCAGCGCCGCCAGGTGCGCGCGCGTCCAGTCCCGGGCCACCTTCACCCCGCTGCTGACCGGCAGCGAGCGCGCCCATCCCACCGCCCTCACCGAGGAGTCCTCGGCCATGTTCTCCTCCTTCGTTCGTCCCGCTGGTGTCCCCCACGACGTCTGCCCCGGATCCGTGGGGAGGAGCACGCGCACCGGTACGCATCGCGAGCCGCCGGTCTCCGCCGGGGGCGTCCCCCCGATTCGTCCGGGCCCGGGTGTAGGTGCAGGATGAGCGGGTAGCCGCTGCGATGACGCCGACCCGGGTCGGCGCTTGGCGGACAGTTCGCGAACGCGGGAGGGGAACAGCATGGTGCTCACGAGCACGACGGCAGCCGGCACGCAGACGACCGAACTGCCCGAAGTCGCCGATCCCTCCCAGGTGGCCCCCAAGGACGCCCGGGAGCTCTCGCGGCTGTTCTTCGAACAGCTGGCGGTCCTGGAAGAGGGCACCCACGAGTACAGCTACGCCCGCAACACGCTGATCGAGATGAACATGTCCCTGGTCCGCTACGCGGCAGGCCGCTTCCGCAGCCGTGGACCGGAGGAGATGGAGGACATCGTCCAGGTCGGCATGATCGGCCTGATCAAGGCGATCGACCGGTTCGAACTCTCGCGGGAGGCGGAGTTCACCTCCTTCGCCATTCCCTACATCGTCGGCGAGATCAAGCGGTTCTTCCGCGACACCACCTGGGCCGTGCACGTGCCGCGCCGCCTCCAGGAGGCCCGCGTCCAGCTCGCCCGCGCCACCGAGGAACTGCGCAGCCGGCTGGGCCGCACTCCGACCGACAAGGAACTGTCGGAGCTGATGAGCCTGTCCGAGGACGAGGTCCGCGAGGCCCGCCTGGCCGCCAACGGCTACAACTCCGCCTCCCTGGACGCCGCGATCAACGGCAGCGAGGAGGGCGAAGCGGCCCTCCAGGACTTCATCGGCACCGAGGACGCGGCCCTGGAGCTGGTGGAGGACTTCCACGCCCTGGCCCCCCTGATCGCCGAGCTCGACGAGAGGGACCGGCAGATCATCCACATGCGCTTCGTCGAGGAGCTCACCCAGGCCCAGATCGGCGAACGCCTCGGCGTCTCCCAGATGCACGTCTCCCGGCTGCTCTCCCGCTGCCTGACCCGTCTGCGCGAGGGAATGCTCAGTACCCGCTGACCCGGCCGGGGCGCGGGTGACGGGAGGCCGCCAGGCAGCAGGAGAGCCAGGTGGCCTCCGCGCGGTGGATGGCCAGACCGGCGACGGTGATCATCCCGTCCGGTTCATCCCGTCCGGTTCATCCCGTCCAGGGGGACCACGGCGGCCAGGAAGGCGCGGGTGGGTGGCGCCGCGCCGTTCTCCGGCCCCGTGACGCCGGTTCACCCGTTCGGCTGACACCGCGGGCACCACACCGTGCCGCGGCCGGCCATCCGGGAACGGCGCAGGTGGGAGCCGCAGCGGGGGCACGTCGGGTCCGGGTCGTCGCGGTGGCCGGTGAGCCAGGAGCCGCGCGGCGGGACGCAGCCGGCCGCGACCGCGTCACGGAGGGTGCGGCGCATGTGCGTGTACAGGCGGCGGCGGTCGGCCTGGGCGAGGTCGCTCGCCCGGCTGTCGGGGCGCAGCCGCGCGCGCCACAGGATCTCGTCGGCGAGCAGGTTGCCGAGGCCGGCCAGGACGGACTGGTCGGTGAGAGCGGTCTTGACGTGGCCGCGGCGTGCGGCCAGCGCGGTCTCGAACTCCTCCCGGCTCACCGCCAGCGCGTCCGGGCCCTGGCGCTCCAGCCGCCGGGCGACCTCGCGGTCGTCGTGGGCCAGCCAGAGGCCCTGGAGTTTGCGCTGGTCGCGGTAGCGCAGCTGACGGCCGTCGCTCAGGGTGAACAGGACCCGGTCGTGGGGCTCCACCGCATCGTCCGGATCGCCGCAGACCAGCCTGCCCGTCATGCCGAAGTGCAGCAGGACGGTGGGGCCGTCGCCGGTGTGGGCCAGCAGCCACTTCCCGTGCCGTTCCGGTTCGGTGAGGCGTCGGCCTTCCAGCGCGTCGCGCAGGCCGCGCGGGCCGATCCCGTGCAGCACGCCCGCGTCGCGTACGACCACGCGTCGGATGACCCGTCCTGTCGCGCAGGTTTCGAGCACCCTGCGGAATCCCTCGACGTCCGGCAGCTCAGGCACGGCGGACGTCCTCGCCGCCGGACGGGGGAGACCCACGCCCGGCGACGCGCCGGGGACACCGAAGACGTGGGTTCCGGCTCGGTTCGGGCGGCAGGCCCGCCGGGTACGGCCGTACGGGCGGGACCGGAGCGCTCAGGTCCACATCGGCCTCCTCCACCCCTGCCCGCGTCTCCCGCCGGCGCAGGCCGCCCGGCGCCGTGCCGGGGCTTCCGCCGGATGGGTTCCCGCGTACCGGCCCGCCGTGCGCCCGCCTCCACCGGACGGGGGAGTTCCACGCCCGGCGGCGCCTGCCCCCTCCGGCGGGCCCCGCCCGTGCCGTGTCCCCGCCCCGCACCGCACCGGCACTGCGAACCGCCCCGCTCGACGGCACGGCGTCCGGGATCACACCCGCTCGGCGACGACCGGTGGCTCCTCCTCGAAGGTCAGCTCCGGCGGGGGTGTACGGAAGCCCCGGGTCAGGTAGGCGAGGTAGCAGATGCCGAGGGCGAGCCAGCAGACGCCGAGCACGAGGGCCTTGGCGTCGAGGTGGGTCAGGAGCCAGATGTCCACCGCGGCGCCGATCGCGGGGGCGATCACATGACCCAGCGGGCCGGGGCGGCGGCCCGCGCGCCGTTCGCGCACATACGTGGCGATGACCGAGAAGTTGACGAAGGTGAAGGCGATGAAGGCGCCGAAGTTGATGAAGGAGGTGGAGGTCGCGACGCTCAGGCGCAGGGCGATCAGGCCGACCACGCCGGTGAGGAGGATGTTGAGGACCGGGGTGCGGTAGCGGGGGTGGATGCGGCCGAAGATCCGGCGCGGCAGGACCGAGTCGCGGCCCATGGCGTAGAGCAGCCGGGACGTGCTCGCCTGCGCGGCGATGCCGGACGCGAACTGGGCCACCACCAGGCCGGCCAGGAAGACCGAGGAGAACAGGTCGCCGCCGATGGTCCGGGCGATCTCGAAGGCGGCCGAGCTGGGGTCGTCGAAGGAGCTGCCGGGGTGGGCCAGCTGGGTGGCCCAGGCGACGGCCACGAAGATGCCGCCGCCGATCAGGGCGATCAGCAGGATGGCCCGGGGCATGGTGCGCTGCGGCTCGATGGTCTCCTCGGTGAGCGTGGTGACCGCGTCGAAGCCGAGGAAGGAGTAGGCCGCGATCGCCGCTCCGGCGGAGATGCCCGCCAGGGTGGTGGCGTGGTTGGCGAACGGTGCCGTGCCGGCTAGCGCCCCGGCGCCCCCGACGTGCAGCACGTGCCGCAGGGACAGCGCGACGAAGATGCCGATCACCAGCACCTGGAAGGTCATGAGCAGGTCGTTGGCCCGCTCGGCCGTCTTGATGCCCCGCACGTTCAGGGCGGTGGTCAGCACGATGAAGCCGATGATCCACACCCAGAACGGGACGCCGGGGAACTGGGCCTGGAGGTAGGCGCCGCCGATCAGCCAGATGACCATGGGCAGGAAGAAGTAGTCGAGCAGGGTGGCCCAGCCGATCAGGAAGCCCACCCGGGAGTCGATGGCCCTGCGGACGTAGGTGTACGCCGACCCGGCCACGGGGTGCGCGGCGGCCATCTTGCCGTAGCTGTGCGCGGTGAACAGCATGGCGAGCAGGGCCAGCAGATAGGCGGTGGGCACGGTGCCGCCGGTGCTCTCGGCCACGACGCCGAACGTGCCGAGCACGATCAGCGGGGTCATGTAGGCGAGGCCGAACAGGACGACGGATCTGAGCGTCAGCGCACGGGTGAGGCCCTGAGCGGGGGCGTTCTCCATAAGGGGCTCCATAGCGGGCTCCATGACGGGCTCCATGAGGAGCTCCGGGGGACGGACGAGCGGGCGGGCAGGCTCAGCCGGTGGCGGGGCGCCAGCGGCCGGGGTCGATACGGCCGCCGTACAGCGGCAGGTCGATCGGGGTGTCGGCGTCGGTGAACTGGTCCCACATGCGGTTGAGCCCCGCCGTGCCGAAGGTGCGGACGCGCGTGACGTCGTCCAGGTCGAGCACGTCGGTGAGCACGGTGGCGGCCGAGTCGGGGGCCTCGGCGCGCACCCGCCCCTCGGGGTCCACCACCAGGCTGCGGCCGGTGCCGACGGGGCCGGCGGTGTTGACGCTGACCACGAAGACCTGGTTGACGATGGCGTTGGCCCGGGCCAGTACCAGTTCCTGGGCGCGGTCCGCGGTGGTGGTCATCACCGGGTTGACGATCACCTCCGCGCCCAGCCAGGCCAGCTGGCGCGCCACCTCCGGGAACCAGGCGTCGTAACAGATCGAGATGCCGATGCGGCCGGTGCCGGGGAGGTCCGCCACGACGAAGCGGTCGCCGGGGTCGTACGGCTCGTGGGGCCGCCACGGAAAGATCTTGCGGTACGAGGCGACGAGGCGGCCCTCGGGGGAGTAGACCGGTGCCGTGTTGAACAGCTCGCCCCGCTCGCCGCGCTCGCACACGGTGCCCGGGACGAGCCAGATGCCCAGGTCACCGGCGAGCTCGGCAAGCTGCCGGGAGCGCGGGCCGTCCAGTGGCTCGGCGGCCTCCTGGAGCTGCCCGGTCGACGACGGCGGACCGTCGACGCCGCACAGGTGCAGTTCCGGGTAGACGGCGAGGCGGGTCTGCGGGAAGCGGGCCAGCAGGTGCTCGACGTCCTCGGCGAATCCGGACAGGGGCGCCGTCGCCGGGCGGGGAGGCGCCTGGACGAGGGCGAGGGGGAGGGGGCGGGACATGGCGAGGAAATTAGCTCAAGGTGAGCTGTTAATCAATAGACTCATTTTGATCCGTTTCCCGGCCTCGCTACATTGACGCCATGCCTCACCCCCAGGACGGCCCCGCCCCCGACGGCCGCGACCCTGACGGCCGCGACCCGCAGCCGGCCGCCGCGGCGGCCCTGCCGTTCAACGCCCCCGCGCTCGACGGCATCCGCCGGCTCACGGCCCTGGACACCGTGCGCGCGCGCATCGGGCTCGCCGTCGACCTGGGACTGCTCGCCCCGGGCGAGAGGCTCCCGCCGACCGACCGGATCGCCGCGGCGCTCGGCGTCGGGGAGATCACCGTCCGCCGCGCCCTGTCCACGCTCTGCCAGGACGGCGTCCTGGAACGCCGCCGGGGCCGCAACGGAGGCACCCGGGTCGCCGAGCGGCCGGCCCGGGGCGTGGTGGGCGCGATGGACTCCTACCGCGCGCAGAACAGCGAGGTCCACGCGCTCGTCGACCAGCGGCTGGTGCTGGAGTGCGGACTCGCCCACCTGGCCGCCCGCAACGCCGACGAAGCCGCCCTGGCGGGCCTGGAGCGGCTGGCCGACGAGATGGACCTGGCTCCGACCTGGGCGGAGTTCCACGGCTGTGACGAGCGGTTCCACCTCGCCGTCGCCGCCGCCACCGGCGTGCCCGCGGCGGCCGAGGCCTACCGCGGCGTGCTCCAGCAGCTCTACCGGTACTACCTGCCCTATCCGATGGACGCCCTGCGCGAGTCCAACCGCGAACACCGCGCCCTGGTCGACGCCCTGCGCGCCGGCGACACCGCGGCGGCGGCCGACATCGCGCGCCGGCACGTGGAAGTGCTCCACCGGACCATGTTCGTGGGGCTGCTGGAGACGGCCGAGGACCGCGGGGCCGGGCCGCGCGGGACCGGCTGAACTCACCGTCTCCGGGGCGCCGTACGGCCCGGGTCCGGCCGGGGCGGTGTGCGCAGGGCCAGGAGCGCCACGTCGTCGAGGCCGGGCGGGTGGACCCGGCGCAGGAGCTGGTCGGTGAGGGACGGCAGCGGGCGGTGGGCGAGGGCGGCGGCGTGCTGGCGCAGTCGGCTGAGGCCCTCGTCGAGGGTGTGGCCGGGTGCCTCGATGAGGCCGTCGGTGTACAGCAGGAGGGTGCAGCCCGGGGGCAGCAGCACGGTGGCGTCGGGGCGGGTCGCGCGGGCCCCCGTCCCCAGCAGGAGGCTGTGGCCTTCGGTGAGGTAGTCGGCCAGGCCGTCACGGGTGACGAGCAGGGGCGGGGGGTGGCCGGCGTTGGTCCAGGTCAGCTGCCAGTTGTCGTCGTCCGTCCGGGTGAGCCGGGCGAGGACGAGGGTGGCCATGGTGACGTCGGTGATGGGCATGATCGCCTCGTCGAGCCGCTGGACGATACGGCTGGGCGGCTCCTGCTGGGACCAGGCGTAGGCGCGGAGCATGTTGCGCAGCTGGGCCATGCCGGCCGCGGCCTCCAGGTCGTGGCCCACGACGTCCCCGATGGCCAGGGCGGTGGAACCGTCGGACAGGGTGAAGGCGTCGTACCAGTCGCCGCCGACCTGGGAGGCGTCCGGGGCGGGCAGGTAGCGGACGGCCATCTGGAGTCCGGGGACCCGCGGCATCTGCGGCAGCAGGTGGTTCTGCATGGTCTCGGCGACCGCGCGCTGGCGCTGGTAGAGGCGGGCGTTGTCCAGCGCCACCCCGGCGCGGCGGGCGATGTCCTCCAGCAGGGGCAGGTCGGCGGTGGTGAAGTCCCCCGGCTTCTCGGCCCGGCCCAGGGTGAGCGCCCCGAGGACCTCCCGCGTACCGCGGATGGGGGCGATGGCCGCCGAGTGGATGCCCGTGGCCTCGAACAGACGGCGCTGCTCGACGGCGATGCCGGAATCCGGGGCACGCCGGTACGTGGCCGGACCGGCCAGGGCGGAGGCGACGCCGCGCAGCGCCCGGGACAGCGGCATCGGCGACTCCTCGGGCACCGGCGGCATCGGCCCTTCGAGGTCCTCCTGGTGCACCAGGCGGTCGCCCTCGGCGTGCACCACCGCGGTGCGCCAGACCTCGTCGTGCTCGGTGATCAGGTCGATGACGGCCCAGTCCGCCAGCCGGGGCAGCACCAGGGACACCAGCCGGCGCAGTGCCTCGTCGACGTCGAGGGTCGAGGTCAGCCGGGTGGTGGTCTCGGCGAGCAGGGCCAGCCGCTCGAAGTCGGTCAGCGACTCGGTGGCCCGCTCCGGGCGCGGCTCGGCGGAGTCCGCGTGCTCGGGGGTGTGGAAGACGACGAGCGTGCCGGTGCGCCGGTCGCCGGTGTCGCCGAGGTCGTACGGGGTGATCATCCAGGAGACGGGCAGCAGGGAACCGTCACCGCGCAGGAAGTGCTCCCCGTGGCCCTGCGCCGGGTTCCCGGCGTGGAACGCCTGCCGCATGGCGCACTGCGTCGTGGGCAGCGGCTGGCCCTGCGGCCCGCGGTGCAGCAGGTCGTGGGCGTCCTGGCCGAGCAGGTCCGCGGCGGGCCGGCCCAGCAGGCGTTCGGCGGGGGTGTTCACGGCGAGGACGCGGCCCTGCTCGTCGACGACGTACGCCCCCGCGCCGATGGCTTCCATCGCGTCGGCGAGCCGGGCAGGGGGTTCCGCCCGCTGCCGCTGCCGGTCGGTCCCGGTTCGTTCCGACCCTGCCATGTCGTGGCCTCCTGTGCTCGCGGGTCGCCCCGCGTGTACGTCGCCTGGTGCCGTCGGCGCCTGGTCTTCCGTATGCCCCGTCGCGGCCGGGAACCCTCCCGACCCGGCGCGCACCGGCCCGGACAGCCGCATGCGCCGGCTGCCCGGGTACCCGTCCCGGCCCGCCCCGGCGAGGTGGACGGCCCCGCCCCACGGCCGCCCGCACCGCTCGGCCGTACGCCGGCCGCGACGGGTGTACGGCCGGTTCACCGCTCCGTCCCGGGCCGGCGCACCGCCCGCACCCGGCGACAGCGCGCCGACGCCACCACCGCACCCGCCCCGACCAGCGCCGCGAGGGCGCCGAAGCCATAGGTGAGCGTGGCGGACGAGGCGACGGCGGCGACGAGGAGGGGCCCGCCCGCGTCGCCGAGTTCGCGGCCGAGCTCGGCGGTGCCCATGGTCTGGCCGAGGCGCTCGGCGGGCGTGCGCGCGGCCAGCGCGGCGAAACCGAGCGGCGTGACCAGGCCCGTGCCGACACCGATCAGGGCGGCGCCGCCGAGGACGCCCGGCAGGCCCGGCAGCACCGCGCAGGCCAACCCGGCGGCGGTGACCAGCAGTCCCGCGGCCAGACCGGACCGCGTGGTGAGCCGCCCCTCGTCCAGCGCGCGTCCGGCACGCGGCTGGACGACCGCGGCGCAGCCGGCGAGCACCGACACCGCCGCCCCGGTCGCGACCGTGCCCAGCCCGGCGGCGCGTCCGGAGACCGGGAGGAAGCCCACGCCGGCCGACAGGGCCGCGGTCGCCGCGGCGAGTGCGGCGGTGGGGGCGAGGAAGGACGGGTCGGCCAGCCTCCGGGCCAGGTCGAGGACCGTCTGCCGGGTTCTGGGCAACGGGGGTACGGCGGGGACGGCGAGCGCGGCCCAGACGGCGACCGCCGCGCCGAGCGCCGCCAGCACCGCGAACAGCAGCCGCAGTCCCCCGGCCCACACCAGGACGCCGCCGAGCAGCGGGCCGAGGGTGTAGCCGAGGGACTTGTGGAAGCCGTACCCGCCGAACGCCCGGCCGTGCCGCGCCGCCGGGTTGAGCCGGGCGACCAGCGCGGAGGCGGACGGTGAGAAGGCGGAGGCCGCGGCTCCCTGTCCGAGCCGGGCGGCCCAGAGCCAGCCGGGACTGTCCGCGCCGGCGTACAGCGCGGACGCGGCGGCGAAGGCGGCGAGCCCGCCCAGCAGCACGGGCCGGGCGCCGACACGGTCGGCGAGGGTGCCGAACAGCGGTTTGAGGAGCACCTCGGCGCCGTCGTACAGGGCGAGGAGTCCACCGAGGACGAGGAGCGAGGTGACCGCGTCGTCGGCGCCGCCACCGAGGCTCGCGGCGACACCGTGCGCGCCGAAGGCGGTGGTGAACCCGGCCGCGTACAACGGCCACATCCGCCGCCCCCAAGCCACCCGCCCCGTCACCGCTCCCCCTGCGGGGCGGAGTGGGGTGGGGGGAGGTCCTGCGGGGCGGGGTGGGGCGCGGCGCCGGCCGCCGGGGGCGGGTGGGGCACGGTGCGGCCCTCCAAGGTCGGGTGGGGCACAGCGCCGGCCGCCGGGGCCCGGTGGAACCCGGGGCAACCCTCCGGGGCCGAGTGGGGCGCGGTCCGGAGACGCCTGGAGCCCTCCGGGACCCGGCGCAGCGCCGCGATGCCTCGCTCGGTTCGGTGCAGCGTGGCGCTGCCCTCCGGAACCCGGTGCCGCGTCGTCGAGAGTTGCTCGCGGGTCGGGGCGCGTCGGTTCGCCTTCGCGCCGGGCGCGTGCCGTGCGGTCGGGTCGGCGGGGCGGCGCCGGGGCCGGTCCGGGCCGGCCGGGGGGAAGTCGCCGGCGCGGGTCCGCCGGGGCGGTTCCCCGGCGGGCCGGCGGTCTTCCGGTTCGGTGTCCGACACGAGGGCGAAGGTAACAAGCCTCACACTCTCGCCGTACCCCTCACCGCACTCAGACGGACGGGTTGACCACCACCGTGGCCGAGTTGTTCTTGCCGTTCGGGCCGAAGGCGAAGGACGACACGACGACCGTACCGGCGTCGTCCGGCGTGCAGGTGGCGGGCCAGGACACGTCCGCGACCCCGGCGAGTCCGGAGACGTCGACGGTCAGGCGCCCGTCGGTCACGGTGAACCGGCGTTGTCGTGGTACAGGCCGAGCGCCAGCGACCGGTACTGCGCCTCGCCGCCGTCCGGTGCGACGGTGACCGCCTGCTCGTACGGCGCCTGGATCCACAACTGGTCGCTCTGCGCGGCCTCGTCGGCGGAGGCGGCCCCGCTTCCGAACCCGGCGACGAACAGCGCTCCGACCGCTCCGGCACATGCCCCGCCGCGCAGCACGCGCCCGACGGAGACAGAACTCATGACATCCCCCCATGGGACAGAAGAGATCCCGGCACACTGACCAGCACCGGGCGCCCGTTGGACGGCCCGCCGGAACGGAAGGTTGTGGCCGAGGGACGCGGAGCGCACGGTTCTTATGATCTTCTTGATCAGCGGCTGACCGGCACTGCGCGGCGATGGCGGCGACGCCCGTCCTGCCCCCGTCGACGTCCACCGCGGTTCCGTGCACGAAGGCCGCCTCGTCCACTGGCCGGCCAGACCGCGGCATGGGCGATGGCCGCCGGCGTGCCGGCCCCGCCGGCCGGGGTGCCCTTCCTCACGGTCTCGCCCCGGATGGGGCTCACCGCCCTCAGGCGCCGGGGGCGGGTTCACGCCCGGCGAGACGGCGTTCACCCGGACGCCCAGCGGACCGAACTCCGCGGCCCACGCCCGTGTGAGCGTCTCCATGGCCCCCTTGGTGGAGCTGTGGAGCGCGCCGAGCGGAACGGCATCCACGAGCCGAGGTTGACGATCACCCCGCCGCCGCAGTCCGTGTGGACGCCCGCGTTGTCGACCAGGATGCCGATCCCGTGACCAGCGCCGTCTTGTCCCGCAGCCGTCCGCTCATGACGCGATCTCGGCCGGCGGCGGGGCCGGGGCGGGCGGATCAGGGGGCCGCCCGCCCCGGGGGTCAGCGGTCCGCTCCTCCAGGCCGTGGACCGGGTTCGGTGAACAGCGGCCCGAACGCCTCCGGAAGGGCGCCGCGCAGGTCGGCCTCCAGGCCGGTGTCCCCGGCCGTGATCCGGGAGACGACCGTCTGCGCCAGGAACAGCGCCTGCTCCGGGGTGGCGTCCACGGGCCGGGCGACATCGGCCAGCAACGCGTCGAGCGGGTCGGCCGAGCCGTGCGGCGCCTCGTCACCTCGCCGCGCCTCGGCCTCGTGCCGCAGCGCGCCGATCTCCAGCGCGCCGCGTTCATGGGGCGGTACGGCCTGCCGCAGATGCTCCCGGTGCGGCGGGTCGAGGCGACTGCTCAGCGCCGCGAGGACGAGGTGCACGGCGGCGTCGGCGGCCTCCTCGTCGCCGAGGCGGGCCCGTGAGGCCACCTCTTCCACCAGATGCTGATGGCTGATCATGCTTCCTCCCGCTGGTGCGGTCAGGGCGTTGCCCGAGGGGTGGCAGTGGCTGACGGGTGCCCACGGAGACAGATGCGTACACAGCCCCCCATAGCGCGTCGAAGGACGAGCACATCGGCGCGGTCCCGGTCACGGAGGAAGGCCACGCGTGCGGCACCGACCTGACACGGTCGCACCGGACGACCCCCGCGCTGAGCGAGGTCAGCGCGGCGGAGCCCCACACACAGCCGGGCCGGGGTCGGGATGAGCGCGCACCCCGTCCACCGATCGGTGGACGGAAAGTTCAACCGGGCACGGGCGCGCGGCGCTCGCCCTCGTGGAGCGGTACGACCCCGACGTGGCCCTGGTCGACTGCGGATGCCCGTGCTCGACGGGGTGGCGACGACCACCGAGATCGTCGCCCGCCACCCGCGGACCCGGGGGCCGATCCTGACGACGTACGACACCGACGCCGACATCGAGCGCGGGGTGGAGGCCGGTGCCATCGGCTACCTGCTCAAGGACACCACCCGGGAGCAGTTGGTCGACGCCATCCACGCGGCGGCACGCGGCGAGACCGTCCTCGCGCCCCGGGGCGCCGAGAAGCTGGTCGCACGGATGCGGCGGCCCGTGCACGACCCGCTGACCGACCGCGAGACCGCCGTCCTCGACGCCGTCGCGGATGGCCTCACCAACGCCGAGATCGGCAGGCGCCTGATGATCGCGGAGGCCACGGTGAAGACGCATCTGCTGCGCCTGTTCGCCAAGCTCGACGTGAACGACCGGACGAGGGCGGTGGTGGTGGCCCTGGAGCGGGGCCTCCTGCGACAGCCGTAGGGAAGAAGTCTGTCACGGCGAGGACAGATCTCCTGGCCCGCCGGAGTTAGGGTTGTCGGACGACGCGGAGGGTGCCGAACGCCTCGGAGCACGGGTGCCGCACAGGCCCGGGGTTCCTCGCCGCGTCCCCGAGACGAAGGTGCTATGCCCGCTGAGAACGCCCCCGCCGACGGCAACCTGGACGACGACGACTACCCCGCCTACACGATGGGGCGGGCCGCCGACGTCCTCGGCACCACTCCCGCCTTCCTCAGGGCCATCGGCGAGGCCGAGCTGATCACCCCGCTGCGTTCGGAGGGCGGCCACCGCCGGTACTCGCGCCGCCAGCTGCGCATCGCCGCCCGCGCCCGGGAGCTGGTGGACCAGGGCACGCCCATCGAGGCCGCGTGCCGCATCGTCTCCCTGGAGGACCAGCTCGACGACGCGCTGCGCATGAACCGGGACATGCGCCGGCGGCTCGACGAACGCGGTACGGATACCTAGCCCCGCCGCTACAGAATTTCCGACCGCGACGACATGAGAATACCTGGACGAGTGCGAAAACACATGGGACTTCCGGCCTGCCTGTGTTAGCGTGATAGCAGTTGCAGTTTTGGTTGCCAGAGATTTTTTCTTTGCAGAGCTTTCCGGATTCTTCCGGAGGGGTGATCATCGCAGCGACTCGGCTCCGTAAAGTGCGGAGTCCGGTATTGCCCCCCAAGGGAGATTCAATATGGCATCTGGCACCGTGAAGTGGTTCAACGCGGAAAAGGGCTTCGGCTTCATCGAGCAGGACGGCGGCGGCGCCGACGTGTTCGCCCACTACTCGAACATCGCCACCTCTGGCTTCCGCGAGCTTCAGGAAGGCCAGAAGGTTACCTTCGACGTCACGCAGGGCCAGAAGGGCCCGCAGGCCGAGAACATCGTTCCCGCCTGACGCTGACGCGCTGCATGGTGCTGGGGCCCGCGCCCTCAAGGTGCGGGCCCCAGCCCATTGCTTTCCCGGCCCGGCCCGGATTTTCGCATTTCCGTCGGCTCATTCTTGTGAATCCACGCGCGGCTCGTTCACCGCTGGGCGGAATTCCTCGATACGCCGCATCGAGGAAGGTTCCCTCATGAACCGCACCCGTCGCACCAGCGGCGACCCAGGCCGCTTCCGCGCGGACCGGACGTCCACCCGGACGGCCGGCGGCACGCGCGGCGGCCGTTCCCGTACGCAGGAGCAGGGCCGGCAGGGCCCCCGTCCGGTCACCGGACGCAGGAGCGGCGCGGGAGCGCGCTCCGGCACCCGCCGGCAGGAGTTCGCCCTGCCGGTCACCCTCACCGCACCGCTGCCGGCGGTCGAGACGTTCGCCGAGCTGGACATGCCCGCGCGTCTGCTGGCCGCGCTCGGCGCCGAAGGCGTCACCACACCCTTCCCGATCCAGGCCGCCACGCTGCCGAACGCGCTGGCCGGCCGGGACGTCCTGGGCCGCGGGCGCACCGGCTCGGGCAAGACCCTCGCCTTCGGTCTGCCGCTGCTGGCCCGCCTGGACGGGCAGCGGGCCCAGCCCCGGCAGCCGCTCGCGCTCGTCCTCGTCCCCACCCGGGAACTGGCCCAGCAGGTCACCGACGCGCTCACCCCGTACGCCCGCGCCCTGCGGCTGCGGCTCGCCACGGTGGTGGGCGGCATGTCCATCGGCCGTCAGGCGAGCGCGCTGCGCGGCGGCGCCGAGGTCGTCGTCGCCACGCCCGGCCGTCTGAAGGACCTCATCGAGCGGGGCGACTGCCGGCTGGACCAGGTCGCCGTCACCGTTCTGGACGAGGCCGACCAGATGGCCGACATGGGCTTCATGCCGCAGGTGACCGCCCTGCTCGACCAGGTCGCCGACGGCGGCCAGCGGCTGCTGTTCTCGGCCACCCTGGACCGCAACATCGACCTGCTGGTGCGGCGCTACCTCCACGATCCCGTCGTGCACTCGGTCGACCCGTCCGCGGGAGCCGTCAGCACCATGGAGCACCACCTGCTGCACGTGCACGACGACGACAAGCACACCGCCGCGACCGAGATCGCCGCCCGGGACGGGCGGGTGATCATGTTCCTGGACACCAAGCACGCGGTCGACCGGATGGCCAAGCACCTGCTGTCCGTCGGGGTGCGGGCCTCGGCCCTGCACGGCGGCAAGTCCCAGCCGCAGCGCAACCGCACGCTCGCCCAGTTCAAGGACGGCCACGTCACGGTCCTGGTGGCGACCAACGTCGCCGCCCGCGGCATCCACGTCGACGGCCTCGACCTCGTCGTCAACGTCGACCCGCCCGGGGACCACAAGGACTATCTGCACCGGGGCGGCCGTACCGCCCGGGCCGGCGAGTCCGGCACGGTCGTCACCCTGGTCCTGCCGCACCAGCGGCGTGCGATGGACCGTCTGATGGCCGACGCCGGCATCACCGCGCGTACCGCCCGGGTCCGTCCGGGCGAGGCCGAACTGCACCGCATCACCGGCGCCCGCACCCCCTCCGGCGTACCCGTCACGATCACCGCGCCGGCCGCCGAACGGAGCGAGCGCACCGGATCCGCCTCCCGCGGTCGCCGGGGTCGCGCCGCCGGCCGTGGGTCGGCCGCCCGCACCCGTCGCTCCGCCCCCAGGAACAACTCGTAGTCCAGGTACCGGGATTCGCTCCCCTCGTCGGGGGCGAGCCTACGGTCGATCCCTCCGCTGTCCCTCCCCCGACCCTGTGGAGTCCGCCATGCGCTGTGTCATCGCCCGTTTCCCCTTCGACCTGATCAAGAGCGAGGTCGAGCAGTCGATGAGCGGGATCTCGCCCGAACCGGTCACCGGCGTCTCGGTGAGCATCGGCCGCCGCGTCTACCCCGTCATGCAGGTCGGGGAAGTGATCACCAAGCAGGACCGCCGCGACTTCACGTCGGGCGAGATGCGCCGGGCGCTGACCCGGCTCGGCTTCACCTGCCACGACGCGCCCCCGCCCGCCCCGGCAACGCCCGCCCCGGCCACGTCCGCCCCGGCCACGCGCGCCGACGGGGACGCCTGGCGCTGGTGACCCCCTGGTGAGCGCGGCATCCCGGTTCACGGGTGTGAGCGGCGTGGGATGTGGCACCCGGACCCCGAGCGGGCCGGACCCGCGCACCGCGTCCCGCGCGGCACACGGTTCGGCCACGAGCCGCGTGCCGTGCGAGGGCGCCACGGCCCGCGCCGCCCGGTTGTCGCCGCGAACCGCCGACGACAACCGGTGTGGTCCGCGCGGCGGGCGCCGGACAGCCCGGGGCTCCGCCTCCGGCGGGCGAACGGCTCAGGCCGGCGCGCTCGCCGGTGCCACCGCGTCCGCACGCTTCCGCACCACGCGGCGCCGCGGGGCCGGTACGAGGAGCGGGTTGGCGACGCCCCAGGCCGCGCCCTTGCAGACCAGTTCCTTGTAGACGGCGGCGATCCGACCGGTCAGGGCCGCCCGCACCGCGCGGTCGTCGGCGGTGACGTACTGGATCAGGCCCTCCTTGCGGCCCAGCGAGATGCACTGGTTGAAGTAGCGCAGCGGCACCTTCGGGAGCTTGCCGCCGGTCAGGCGCGCCGCGATGGCGTCGGCGGCCTGCCAGGCGGTGGGGACGCCCGAGGCGCAGGACATCCGCAGCGGCTTGTCGCCGGGACCCATCGCCAGGGCCGCGTCGCCGACGGCGTACACGTCCGGGTGCGAGACCGAACGCATGGACCGGTCGACCACGATCTGCCCGGTGCCGGTGACCTCCAGGCCGGTGGCCCGCGCGATCGGGTGGACGGCGAAGCCGGTGGTCCACACGGTGACCGCGGCCGGGACCGAGGCGCCGTCGGCGGTGGTGACGTGGTCGGCCGCCACGGCGGTGACGGCGGTGTGCTCGTGCACGGTGACGCCGAGCCCGGCGAAGACCTTGCGCACGTGGGCGCGGCCCCTGGCGGAGAGCCAGTCGCCGAGGCCGCCGCGGGCGGCGAGGGCGACATCGAGGTCCGGGCGGGCCTCGGCGATCTCGGCCGCCGCCTCCAGACCGGTGAGACCGCCGCCGACCACGACCACCGGCTGCCCGGCCGCCAGCCCGGCCAGGCGCTCGCGCAGCCGCAGCGCTCCGGCACGGCCCGCGATCTCGTGGGCGTGCTCCGCCGCGCCGGGGACGTCCAGGTCGTTCCAGCCGCTGCCCAGGGCGTACACGAGGGTGTCGTACTCCAGTTCCCCGGCGCCGTCCGCGTCGGTGACGGCGACGGTCCTGCGGTCGACGTCGACGCCGGTGACCCGCGCGAGCCTCAGCCGCACACCGGTGCCCGCGAACATCTCGCTGAACGGACGGGGCGTGAGGTCCTGGCCGGTGGCGAGCTGGTGCAGCCGGACGCGCTCCACGAAGTCGGGCTCGGCGTTGACGAGGGTGATGGCGACGTCTTCGGGGCGCAGCCGCCTGGCGAGGCGTCCGGCGGTGATGGCTCCGGTGTATCCGGCTCCGAGGACGACGATGCGGTGCTGCATTTCCTGACTCCTGTCTTGAGCGGATTCGCCCCTTGAACCGGGCGGCCCGCCGTTTCCTGACAGGAACGCGGTGTGAAGCACATCACATCGGGACGGGTGAGCGTGGAGCCCGGCGTCAGAAGGCGTGGAGCAGGGGTTCGCCGTGGTCGGTGGCCGCCCAGTGCCGGGTCGCGCGTTCGAGCTTGTCGGGGTTGGCCTGGCCGCGGAACGCGCGGATGCCGTCGGCGGTGACCTCCAGGCATATGACGCCGATGACCCGCCCGTCGAGGACCGCCACGACGGCCGGCTCGCCGTTGGCGGTGGTGGCGTAGACCGCGGGCGAGCCGCCGACCAGGTTGCGCTTGGCCGGTCCGGGCTTGAACAGGCCGCGCATGAACTTCGCGACCGCGAGCGCGCCCTCGAACGCCTTCGTGCGGGCCGGGACCTTGCCGCCGCCGTCGCCGACCGAGACGGCGTCCTGGGTGAGCAGCCGTACCAGCGGCTCGGTCCGGCCGCTGGTGGCGGCGGCGAGGAACTCCTCGACGATCCGCCGGGCGGCGGCCTCGTCGATCTCGGTACGGGCCTTGCCGTCCGCGACGTGCTTCTTGGCCCGGTGGAAGATCTGCTGGCTCGCGGCCTCGCTGATGTCGAGGATCTCGGCGATCTCCCGGTGCGGGTAGTCGAAGGCCTCCCGCAGCACGTACACCGCCCGCTCGCCCGGGGACAGGCGCTCCAGCAGCGTGAGAACGGCGTACGACACCGACTCGCGCTGTTCCGCGGTGTCGGCCGGGCCCAGCATCGGGTCCCCGGCGAGCAGCGGCTCGGGCAGCCATTGGCCCACGTAGGTCTCGCGCCGCGCGCGGGCCGAGGTGAGCTGGTTGAGGCAGAGGTGGGTGAGCACCTTCGTCAGCCAGGCCTCGGGGACCCGGATGTGGTCGGCGCCGGCGGCCTGCCAGCGCAGGAACGTCTCCTGCACGGCGTCCTCGGCCTCGCTCGCGGAGCCGAGCAGGCGATAGGCGATGGCCTCCAGCCGGGGCCGGGCCGCCTCGAACCGCTCCACGTCGCTCAGGGTCAGGGCCATGCCCGGGATCCTAGCCGCCCCGGCCCCCGCCGGGCCGGGGCCGTGGCGGGCGGGGTGAGGCCGCGGCTCGTTGGGCCGGTCGGGTGTATCCGTCATCCGAATGGCCGCACGTCGCACGCTCAGGGGCCCGGGGACGGGCTCGCGTGGTGAGGATGGCGGGTGACCGGCGTCCTGTCGTGGGCGGACGGCGAGCATCGGGAGACGGACGACTTGTGAGCATCCTCAACGAACCCCAGGGCGGTGGCGCCCCAGCCGAGGACTCGTACGAGAACGAGCTGCCGGTGCGGCGCAAGCAGCCCGGCAATGTCGTGGTGAAGTGGCTGACGACCACCGACCACAAGACGATCGGCACGCTGTATCTGGCGACGTCGTTCGCGTTCTTCCTGGCCGGCGGACTGATGGCGCTGATCATCCGGGCCGAGCTGGCCCGGCCCGGGCTCCAGATGATCTCGAACGAGCAGTACAACCAGCTGTTCACGATGCACGGCACCGTGATGCTGCTGATGTTCGCCACCCCGCTGTTCGCCGGCTTCACCAACTGGATCATGCCGTTGCAGATCGGCGCGCCCGACGTGGCGTTCCCGCGGCTGAACATGTTC
>NZ_BMVN01000024.1:0-135098 GCF_014650735.1 Streptomyces canarius | reverse complement strand
CAGCGGCACCAGCACGCCCTTGCGGCATAACGATCACGTGTCCGAGATCACGGGGAAACTTCAGTCTTCTTGGCCGCGGCCTTCTGGGCCGGCTGCTTCTTCGCGGCCGTCTTCTTCGGCTGCGGCAGCTCGTGCACCTGCGCAGGGCCTGCACCCCCAAGTACGGGAGGCCTGGGCCTTCTGCACCGACTCCCGCAGCGCGGTCATCAGGTCGAGCACGGCTGCCGGCTGCGCCGGCTCCGGTGCCTCGGGCAGCGGCTTGGCCTCCCGTTTCGCCTCGATGATCTGCGCAAGCGCCTCGGTGTAACGGTCGGTGAAGTCCGGGCCTTCGAGCGAGTCGGTGGCCATGGTGTCCATGAGCGCCAGTGCGCCCTCGATCTCCGCCTCGGACACCTCGGTCGGCGGCGGGAGCGGCTCGGTGGGGTCGCGGATCTCGTCGGGTCAGCGCATGGCGTGCAGGTTGTGGACAGGTTTTCAGGCTGTCCGTTGTCCGTCTCTGCTCAGCGAGCAAGTGCACCAGCCTTCCTTTGACCTATGACATATTTTCTATGTCCTAGGATCAATGCTATGGTCGGTTCTCAGGAGGTGGACAGCATGCAGATCAGCGGGACAACCGCGGCGGAGATCGCCGGCAGTGTGCGGGACCTGATCGCGTCGGGCGAGCTGGCGCCGCAGGACCTGCTGCCGCCGGTGCGTACACTCGCGGAAGAGCTGGGCGTGAACCGGAACACGGTGGCGTCGGCCTACCGGCAGCTCGTGGCCGCGGGTGAGGCCGAGACGCGTGGGCGTGGCGGGACGGTGGTGGCCGGGGTACCGCAACTGGCCAGTGAGGGGGCCTGGTTCGGCGGCCGGCTGACTGACCTCGCCAGCGGCAACCCGGACCCGCAGTTGCTGCCCGACGCACTTCAGGCCCTCCACGGTGGCGGGTACCGGCCGGCGTTGTACGGTGCGCCGCCGGTCGACGAACGGCTGGCCGAGTGGGCGGCCGAACAGTTCGCGCCGGACGTCGGGGGCAGCGGTTTCCATCTCGTGGTCACACACGGCGCGGTCGATGCGACGGAGCGGCTGCTGAACGCCTACCTGACCCGCGGGGACGCGGTGGCGGTCGAGGACCCGTGCTTCCTGGCGAGCATCGGCACGCTGCGGCTGAACGGTTTTCGGACCGTGGCGGTGGCGGTCGACGGGCAGGGGATGCGCCCGGATGCCCTCCGCGCGGCCCTGGAGAGCGGGGTGCGAGCCGTGGTGTGCACGCCCCGCGCGCACAACCCGACCGGCGTGAGCATCACCCAGGAGCGCGCCGCCGAACTCCGGGCGGTCCTCGCCGATCACCCCCAGGCGCTGGTCATCGAGGACGACCACTTCTGGGCGGTCTCCCGAGCCTCCTACCACCGGGTCACGGCACCGGGAGTCTCGCGATGGGCGCTGGTGCGGTCGGTGTCGAAGTTCCTCGGCCCGGACCTGCGCCTGGCCCTGGTCGCCTGCGACCAGGAGACCGCGACCCGCCTTGAGACCCGGCTCAACACGGGCACTACGTGGGTGAGCGGGCTGCTCCAGCACGCCGCCCACGCCCTGCTCACAGACCCGGACGTCACCGCCCTGACCGCCCGGGCACGCGAAACCTACGTACAACGAAGCACCCTGCTCCTGGCGCGACTCGGTGAGCACGGGATCGGCGTCCCGGACGGTTACCAGCCGGACGGGCTGAACGTTTGGATCCCGCTGAAGACGCCCGCGCGCCCGGTCACGGACGCCCTGGCGCGGCGCGGCTGGGCCGTGCAGCCCGGCGACCTGTTCACCTCGGGACCGTCCGAAGCTCAGGCTGTGCGGGTGACGACCTCCATGCTCACCGAGGAGCAGGCCGCGCAGTTCGCCGACGACTTCGCCGACACGCTGCACCGTCCCGGCCGGTACTGACCGGCCACGCGTACGGCTTCGCCTGCGCGACCGTGTGCCGCAGGTGCCGCACCCCGCCTCCCCTGCGGTGCAGGCACCGGCGCCCCCTTCCCTCTTCGTCTACTCTCCCCGGCCTGGTACGGCATGTAGTGCCCGGCGCGGGACAGCAGGACGCATCGTCATACAGAATGGCTGGCTCTGCCATGCGTACACACTTCGTCGTCCACGAGGCGTTCGAGGCGCCGGGGGCCTACGAGGACTGGGCCCGGGCCCGGGGCCACGAGATCGGCTACTCCCGTATTCACGAGGGCGATGCGCTGCCCGCGAGCGTGGACGGCATCGACCTGCTGATTGTGATGGGCGGCCCCCAGCAGCCCAGCACGACCACCGAGGAGTACCCGTACTTCGACGCCGCCGCGGAGAAGGCCCTCATCGCCGCCTGCATCGAGGCGGACAAGGCGGTCATCGGGATCTGCCTGGGCGCCCAACTCGTCGGAGAGGCACTCGGCGCCTTCGACTCCAGCCCGCACACCGAGATCGGAGCCTTCCCCGTCGCCCTCACCCTCGCGGGCCGCCGGCACCCCTTCCTGGCCGGCCTCGGAGACACCTTCGACACCGGCCACTGGCACAACGACATGCCGGGACTGACCAACGACGCCACCGTGCTGGCCACCAGCGCGGGCTGCCCGCGCCAGATCGTCGCCTACAGCCGGTACGTGTACGGCTTCCAGTGCCACATGGAGTTCACCCCGGCCTGCATCGACGCCCTGATCGAACACTCCGAGGAGGAACTCACAGAACTCATCGACCGCCCCTACGTCCAGCAGCCCGACCAGCTGCGGGCCAACGACTACACCGAGATGAACGCCAAGCTCATGACGTTCCTCGACCGCCTCGCCGCGGACTACGCCAGCCGCTGATCCGCACTCCTGGGCACCGCTCAGCACCTTCTCCCCCACTGACCCCGGACAGAGTGCCCGCCGACTCGGGCGGGCCCTGGGAACTGGAGCAGAGAACGAACATGGCAACCACCCTGCACGACTCCAAAGACGTCCTCGTCGGACGTGCCGAACAGCAGATGCACGAGCACTTCGCCGACTCCGAACTGACCGTACGGCAGAAGCTGGCCCTCACCTGCCGCATCGCCTTCGACGGCGGCCACGACTCAGGACTCGCCGGCCAGATCAGCGCCCGCGGCCAGGAGGCCGGCACCTACTACACCCAGCGCCTGGGCCTCGGCTT
Source organism: Streptomyces canarius (assembly GCF_014650735.1). Classification (NCBI taxonomy): domain Bacteria; kingdom Bacillati; phylum Actinomycetota; class Actinomycetes; order Kitasatosporales; family Streptomycetaceae; genus Streptomyces; species Streptomyces canarius. The sequence continues at coordinate 131,963 of NZ_BMVN01000024.1, read as the reverse complement.
CGACGAGATCACCGAGGACAACCTCCTCCTCGTCGACGAGGACCTGACGGTTCTGGAGGGCAGCGGCATGCCCAACCCCGCCAACCGCTTCCACTCCTGGATCTACCGGGCACGCGAAGACGTCAACTGCATCATCCACACCCACTCGCTGCACACCGCCGCGCTCGCCATGCTCGAAGTCCCCCTGATCGTCTCGCAGATGGACACCACCCCCCTCTACGACGACTGCGCCTTCCTGAAGGACTGGCCCGGCGTCCCCGTCGGCAACGAGGAAGGCGAGATCATCTCGCGTGCCCTCGGCGACAAGCGCGCCATCCTCCTCGCCCACCACGGCCAGCTCGTCACCGGCGCCACCATCGAAGAAGCCTGCACCCTGGCCGTACTCATCGAACGCGCCGCCCGACTGCAGCTGCTCGCCATGGCCGCGGGAACCATCCAGCCGCTCGACCCCGACCTCGCCCGCGAGGCCCACGACTGGACCTCCACCGACCGCCGCAACAAGGCCAACTTCGCCTACTACGCCCGCAAGTCGCTGCGCAACCACCCCGACTGCCTCACCAGCGAGGTGAACCTCTGATGGCCACCGCGCTCTTAAAGGGAGTCATCGCCTACCCCGTCACCCCCTTCGACCCCGACACCGGCGCGGTCGACCACACCGCGCTGCACCACCTCACCGACCGCCTGGTGACCTCGGGAAGCCACGCCGTCGCCCCACTGGGCAGCACCGGCGAAAGCGCCTACCTCAGCGAAGCCGAGTGGGACGCCGTCTGCGGGACCGTCCTGAACACCGTGAACGGACGCGTCCCGACCCTGGTCGGCGTCGCGCACCTGACCACAGAAGGCACCGTCCGCCGTGCCCGCGTCGCCGCCCGGCACGGAGCCAGCGCCATCATGGTGCTCCCGCAGGTGTACTGGAAACTCACCGAGGCCGAACTCGCCCGGCACTACGCGGAAGTAGCCGCCGCCACCGACCTGCCGATCATGCTCTACAACAACCCCGGCACCAGCGGCATCGATCTCCTGCCCGAGACCATCGTCGAGCTCGCCCGGAAAATTCCCAACCTCACCATGGTCAAGGAGAGTTCCGGCGACGTCGCCCGCTTCACCACCCTGCGGGAACTGTCCGAGGGCACTCTCTCGGTCTACAACGGCAGCAACCCCGTCGCCCTCGACGCCTTCCGCGCCGGAGCCGTCGGCTGGTGCACCGCCGCCCCGTGCCTCGTCCCCGACTGGACGCTCCAGCTCTACACCGCAGTGATCTGCGGACGCGATGAACGGGCCGACGCGATCCTGGCCGAACTCCTGCCGTTCCTGGAGTTCATCGTCGGCCACGGCCTGCCCCGCGCCATCAAGGCAGGACTTCAGCTCCACAACCGCCCGGCCGGACCGCCCCGCGCACCCCTGCTGCCCCTGCCCGACAAGGAGACCCAGCAACTCCGGGACATCCTCGACCGGCTCGAATCCAGCCCCCACCTGGACGGCGAGCTACTGACAGCGACACCACACATGCCCTGACCCAACCGACGGGGAAACGTTCCCCAAATGGAACACGACGCCAACGGTGTCGGTCTTCCATCCGGAAACGGCGCGCTCCCCTGCCAGAAACCCGGGGAGCGGTCGTCCCGCAGGGTGATGGGGATGGCAACGCTGTCTTCCGCGGCCCGGCGGGGCAGATGTGGGATTCGGCCGGCGACAGCCAGCCGGGCACGCAAACCCAGCTGCTGCGCACCGACTCCACCAGCCCTGCGGACAGTCAAGCGGATGACGACCCCTCGCAGCCGGGGGAGGGCGACGCTACCGCGGTGCTGCCGGTGACGGTCGATGACGGCGCGGTCGCCGTGCACCCCGACCTTGATCTGCTGCGCGGCAGTGACACGGTCTACCCCGTGTACGCGGCATCCCGCCCATCCGCTCCCGCCGTGGTCCTCGCCGCCGACGGCCCGGCAAGCCGCACGAAGACGAGGGCTACGACTACCAGCACCTGCGGCGATGGCCGGCCTTCCGCGCATCCGGCACCGTCTCGCCCGCAAGGCCATCGAATCCTCACAACGCCTGGGACGGCACCGCCGGCTCGTAGAACGGACCGTGTCCTGGCCGCCCGGCTGTCGGCGCCTCCACCGCCGCTACGAGCGCAAGCCGGAACACTCCCCGCCTCCTCCCACCCTCAAGTCCGCAAAGCCGCTCCGCGGCGACCAACGTCCCGCCCACCCCGGTGACGTCGCACACCCGCACTCAGCGCGGGCTGAATCTGCATGCTGACCAGTGTTTCTGCCCTGTTCGGTGCTGGGTGAGAGGTTCCGAAGCGCGCACCGCAGGAGGCCAGGGTGGCTTGCCCGGCGCTGGTCGGGCTCATGGCCGAGTGGGCACGCCGGGTGCCCGCCGGTGGTCGCTCACGCACTCTGGCGCGCCGCGTCCGGCCCCGAGGACCGGGCACCGCACATGCTCGCGCTCATCCTCGACGGACTTCGCACACACCCGTGGACACCGACCACGAGACAGACCCCGTCAACTGAACGAAGCGGGTCGACTCGCCGGTGAACGGATGACGGTCGGAGCAGCGGGCGTGCTGACCGATGAGGCGTCAGTCCCCGCGGTCAGGCGGCAAGCCGGAGCCGGTCGCGCTCCTCTCACGCGTGACGCGTTGCCCTCGCGGTCGCGAGGACCGCGTCCGCCGAGCGGTCGAGGCGCACCCGGTGCTCAGGGGCGGCGAGCGCGATCATGCGCTCGACGCGTTGGCTCAACGACAGCCCTCGCAGATCGGCGGAGCCGTACTCGGTGACCACTACGCCCGCGTCGCTGCGCGGTGTGCTCACCGGGCCGCTCAGCGCGGCCACGATCCGGCCGGCCGATCCGGCGCGCGACGGCAGCATGACCACCGGCACCCCTCCTGCGGAGCGTGACGCGCCCCGCAGGAAGTCGACCGCGCCGCCCACCGCCCCCACATAACGGCCCTTGGCCACTTCGGCGTTGACCTGGCCGGTGAGGTCCACCTCGACGGCGGAGTTCAGGGCCACGAACCGGTGCTGGGCGGCCAGCACCGCCGGATGATGGGTGTAGCTGGTGGCGCGCAGTTCCACCCGGGGGTTGCGGTCGACGTGCTCGAACAGTCGGCGGGTACCGAGGAGCATGCCGCCCACCGTCTTGCCGCGGTCCACCGACTTGCGTTCACCGGTGACGACGCCACGCTCGATCAGCGGTACGAGTCCGTCCGGCAGGAGGCCGGAGTGGATGCCGAGATGGCGGCGGTCGTGCAGTTCGTCCAGCACGGCCTCGGTGAGGGCCCCGACGCCGAACTGAAGGGTCGCCCCGTCCTCGATCAGTGCGGCGGCGTTCGCCGCGATCGCCCGGTGCACGGGCTTCGGGCCGGTTCGCGGGCTTTCCACCGGAGGGTGGCGGGCGGGGACCACGGCTGCCAGGTCATCGGCGGTCAGCGTGGGACCGCCGTGGGTCCAGGGGACGTCCGGGTGGACCTCACCGATCACGGTGCGGGCCGTGGCGAGCGCGTCCGCGAGATATTCGCGCGCGAGGCCCAGGCTGTAGTGCCCCCTGCTGTCGCGGGGCGAGAGCTGCACCAGTACCACGTCAGCCTTGATGACGCCGTTCCGGATCAGGTCGGGAAAGGAGGAGTAGTGCGCGGGCACGATGTCCAGGGCGCCGGCGGAGTACAGGTCGGCGTTTGCGCCCGCACCGGTGTACGAGTGGAGAGTCATCCCTCGGGCGTTCTCCCGGTAGAGCGTCCGGGCCACCGGGATGCCCACGAACGCCTTGAGGCCCGCCGCCGGCCGTTGCCGCATCAGGTGTTCGACGAGGGTGCGGGGCTCGGCGCATGCCTGGGCCCACAGCACGCCGTCGCCGTCGCGCACGTACCGCGTGAAGTCCAGGTCCTCCACCGATGCGAGCAGGGGCGCCCCGGTCATCGCCGGGCTTCCGGGCAGAGCGACTCGCGCGCGTCGGCGGGCTTCGGGATCTCGCCGCGGCACAGCTGCTCGGCGGGCCAGGGGCGAGCAGCCGCGGGCTCGCCGACGCACGGCTTCGTCGGCCGCTCGGCGCTCCGCCTCCGGCTGCCGCGGGAGGCGGTCTCCGACGTCGGCGCCGACCGGTTCTCCCACGTCCTGCCCAGCCCGGCCCGGCCGTCGTTCGTACCGGGCGACACCGGCCGGGGCGTGGTCCTGCCCTCCCGGTTCACGCTCGCCGTGGTCAGGGCGCCTGATACCGACCTGCTCAAGAAGTGACCCGCGCAGTCTTCAACGTGGCAAGTCGCGTGGCGAGTTCCCGCTTGAGCACCTTGCCGCTCGGGCCCAGCGGCAGTTCCCTGGCGAACTCGACCCGGCGCGGGCACTTGTAGCCCGCCAGACGCTCGCGGCACCACGCCACCAGGTCGGCCGCCGACACGTCATCGAGCGCGAACCCGTCCCGGACCACGACGACCGCGCACACCTCCTCGCCCTGCCGGACGTCGGGTACGCCGACGACGGCGGTCTGCTCGACCGCCGGATGCCGCAACAGGACCTCCTCGACCTCCCTCGGGTAGACGTTGTATCCGCCGCGCAGGATGACGTCCTTCTTGCGGTCCACGACGGACAGGTAGCCGTCCTCGCCGAGCACGCCCAGGTCACCGGAGCGGAACCAGCCGTCCACCAGGACCGCCGCGGTCGCCGCGGGCAGCCCGAGATAGCCGGCCATCACGTTGTGGCCGCGGATCACGATCTCCCCGATCTCGCCCGCCGGCAACAGCTCGACGGCTGCCTCGACGTCGGCACGGGCGACCGCCACCTCCACGCCGGTGACCGGCAGGCCCACGGTGCCGGGGCGGCAGGGGATGCCGGGCTGGTTGTAGGCGACGACCGGTGAGGTCTCGGTCAGCCCGTACCCCTCGTACACCTCGCATCCGAGAGTCTGCCGCACCTGTTCCAGGACCGGCACGGGCAGGGCCGAACCGCCACTGTAGGCGCGCTCCAGCACCGATGGAGCGGGGGCGCCGGCCGCCACGGCCTCCAGCAGTGCGTGGTACATCGTCGGCACGCCCATGAAGACGGTGCAGCCGTACCGGGCCATCAGCTCCAGCGCGGGCACCGCGTGGAACCTGCGCATCAGCACCAGCGTCGCGCCGGCCGAGAAGCAGGTGCCCATGACACAGGTCTGGCCGAAGGTGTGGGACAGCGGCAGACACCCGAGCAGCACGTCGTCCGGCCGGACGGCGAACGGGGATACGGCGCTCACCTCGATGTTCATGACGATGTTGCGGTGCGTGAGCATGGCCCCCTTGGGGCGGCCGGTCGTGCCGGAGGTGTAGAGGATCGCGGCGATGTCCTCGGGGCCCACGGGGACGAGATCCGCGAGCGCAGGTTCGGAGTCCTGGACGTCGAGCCGTACGGCCGCGGGGTGTTCACCCGCGACGGTGAAGAGCGCGACCCCGGTGGCGGTGGCCGCCGGGGCGCCCTGCTCCAGTGCGGACGCGTCGCATACGAGGGCCCGCGCACCGCTGTCCCGCAGCACGAACTCGATCTCCGCTGCACGCAGTTGGGTGTTCAGCGGGACCACGGTCGCACCCAGCGCGAGTACTCCGTAGTAAACGGCGGGAAAATCAGGTGTGTTGGGTACCAGCACGGCGATTCGGTCGCCCGGCCCGGTGCCGTGCCGCCGCAGGATGCCGGCCACACCGCGGACCCGCCGCCACAGTTGACGGTAGGTCACCACGACGGAGTCCCAGATCAGGGCCGGATGGTCCGGTCGTCGTGCAGCCGTGTCGGCCAGCACGGCGGCGAGGGAACGGGTCACGCCGCCCCCTTCGCAGCCGCGTCCCGCCGGTCCGAGGCCGTCCGGATCTCCAGGTCCCGCCAGATCCCGGCCAGGGCCTCGGCGAACTTCTGCACGTCCGCCGGGGTGTGCGTGGCCGAGGGCGCGATCCGCAGCAGTTCCTCCCCGAGGCGCACACTGGGCGCGTTGATGGCCTGGACATAGATCCCGTGCCGGTCGAGCAGCAGGTTCGAGGCCTGCTTGCACAGGGCGTCGTCACCGACCAGCGCCGAGACGATGTGCGAGTCCGCGGACAGGTACGGGACATCGGCCTCGTCCAGCAGCCGCTGCAACAGCCTCGCGTTCTCCGCCAGGCGGTCCCGCTCGGCGTCGGACGACCGCAGATGACGTACGGCGGCCAGGGCGCCGGCGGCGATGGCGGGCGGCAGGGACGTGGTGAAGACGAACGCGCGGGAGAAGGTGCGGACGGTGTCGATCAGATCGGCGGGCCCGGCGATGTAGCCGCCGACCGTGCCCAGCGCCTTGGCGAGGGTGCCCATGACGACGTCGAAGCGGTCGGCGATGCCCTCGCGTGCCGCGATGCCCGCGCCCTGGGGGCCGTACATGCCGATCGCATGCACCTCGTCGAGGAAGGTGGTGGCGCCGTACTGGTCGGCGAGGTCGGCGATGTCGGCGAGGGGGGCCACGTCCCCGGACATCGAGTAGACCGACTCCAGCACAATCAGCTTGGGCGCGTCGGGGTCGGTGTCCGCGAGGAGTTCGGCCAGGTGGGAGACGTCGTTGTGGCGGAAGATGCGCTTGCGGGCACCGCTGCGCCGCAGCCCGTCGATGATCGAGGCGTGGTTCCGCTCGTCCGAGAAGACCACGGTGCCCTCGGGCCGGCCGGCGATCACCGACAGCGCCCCGTCGTTCGCGGTGTAGCCGGAGGTGAACAGCAGCGCCGCGTCCATGCCGTGCCAGTCGGCCAGTTCGCGCTCCAGCTCCACGTGGCGGTGGTTGGTGCCGCCGATGTTGCGCGAGCCGCCGGAGCCGGCCCCGAAGCGGGCGACGGTGTCGCGTACGGCCTCCACGACCACCGGGTGCTGGCCCATGCTGAGGTAGTCGTTGCTGCACCAGACGCTCACTTCGCTTTCCGACCCGTCGGTCCGGGCGACGGCACGGGGGAAGTGCCCCGCGCGCCGGCCGATCTCCAGGAAGGTGCGGGTGCGGCGCTCCTCCTCGGAGATGCCGTGGGTGAAGTACTCAAGATGCGTGGGCATGCTGCTTCCTTTGCGGGTGAAGAAGTGCGGGACGGAGAGGAGTTGTCGAAGTCGGGCAGGTGCGGCACTGCGGAGTCGCGGTCGCGCCTTGTCGCGTCTGCCGCGCGGCGTGCGGATGTCGGTGCCGTTCCCGTCGCGAGGCCGCCCGGCGCCGCTGTGGCGTGTCCGCGCCGGGTGGTCACGGAGCCGGTGCGGCAGGGGTGTGCGGCGCCGCGTGGTCGCCCACCGCCCTCCTTCCTGCCACGCAACGGTGGTGCTGGTCAACGGGTCGTACTGCGGCGTGCGTTGACCCTTTCGCCGCTGACGGCAGCGGCCGAGCCGCTCCGGCCCGCATACGGCCCGGCATCGTGACGATCACGGTCGGGTTCCCGTCGCACCAGGCGGTACCAGCCTGGTCAGGAAGCCCGCGCCCTACGGCCAGCTCAGTACGAGGTTGCCCCGGACGTCGCCGTCCAGCAGGCGTTTGAACGCCGCTCGCGCGTCCTGGGGTGGCATCACGTCGTCCACGAGGGGCCGGATGCCCGTGGTGCGCATGAGCGCCAGCATCCGCGCGTATTCGTCCCGGGTGCCGCTGAAGGACCCGACGATGTTGATCTGGTGGAAGTAGACCCGGTGCAGCCGGGCCGGCGAGACGTCGCCGGAGGTGGCGCCGGCCACGACGACCGTGCCCCCGGTGCGCACGCTGTGCAAGGAGTGCGTCCACGTCGCCCGGCCGACGCTGTCGATGACGGCGTCCACCTGTTCGGGCAGTTGCGCCTTTGGCTCCAGTACCTCGTGCGCGCCCAGGCGCCTGGCCAGCTCCCGCTTGTCGGCGGTACGGCTGGTGGCGTACACCCGGAGTCCGCTGGCCGCGCCCAGCGTGATCAGCGCGGTGGACAGTCCGCCGGCCGCTCCCTGCACGAGAACCGAGTCGCCGGGTTGCAGCTTGGCCTTGGTGAACAGCATGCGGTACGCCGGCAGCCACGAGCAGATCAGGCAGGCCGCCTCTTCCCAGGTCAGCTGGTCCGGGACCGGCAGCAGGCTGGTCGCAGGCACGGCGATGTACTCGGCCATCGTGCCGGGCCGGGCGCCCACGAGCTGCGCGGCCGGCAGGATCAGGGTCTCGTCCGCGGTGCCCGGCGGGGACTCCAGTACGGGATAGAGCACCACGCGCCGGCCCTCAGGGTCCTCCCCCGCCGCCTCGCAGCCGAGGATCCGCGGATACTTGTCGTGGTTCAGGCCGACACCCCGCAGGGTCCACAGATCCTTGTGGTTGAGGGACACGGACCTGACCCGGACCCGCAGCCACCCCTCGGGCACCTCCGGATCGGGGCGCTCGCCGACGGCCAGGGCGGCCAGCGGTTCCTCGGCGTCGGGACGTGCCGCGTAGACAGCCCTCACCGTCCCGCCCTCCCGCCCCGGCTGGTGCCCCACGGCCGATGCCCCGTGGCTCGCAGGTGTGGTGAAATGTCGTGACGCCGCATGGCAGCTCCTCGTCGTACGGGAGTTTCGGGTGTCGCGCGCCGCCGGGTGGCAGCGTCACGCTCGGGACCGTCAGCGGAATGCCTGGACACCGGTGACCGCCCGGCCGATGCTGAGGGTGTGGACCTCCTCGGTCCCCTCGACGGTGAGCACCGCCTCCAGGTTGGACATGTGCCGCATCACCGGGTAGTCGAGGGTGATGCCGTTGGCGCCGAGGATGCTGCGCGCCGTACGGGCGACCTCGGTCGCGGCGCGCACGTTGGCGAGCTTGCCGAGGCTGAGCTGCGTGGGCTCCAGCAGGCCGGCCTCCTTCAGCCGGGCCAGCCGCAGCGCGGTCATCCCGGCGTGCGTGAGGTCCACCACCATGTCCGCGAGCTTGCGCTGGGAGAGCTGGAAGGAGGCGAGCGACCGGCCGAACTGCTCACGGCCGACGGCGTAGTCGAGCGCGCTGGCGTAGCAGGTGCGGGCGGCGCCGACCACGCCCCAGATGATGCCGAAGCGGGCCTCGTTCAGGCACGAGAGCGCCGTCTTCAGACCGCGCGCCCCGGGCAGGGCCGCCGACGCGGGGACCCGCACCTCGTCCAGGGTGAGGCCGGCGGTGTTGGACGCCCGCAGGGCCAGTTTGCGGGTGATCTCCTGGGCGGCGAAGCCGGGCGTGCCGGTGGGCACGAGGAAGGCCCGCACCCCGTCCTCCGTGTGTGCCCAGATCACCGCGACGTCCGCGAGCGCGCCGTTGTTGATCCACGCCTTGGCGCCGTTGAGCACCCAGTCGCCGCCGTCGCGGCGGGCGAACGTACGCATCGAACCCGGGTCGGAGCCCGACTCCGGTTCGGTCAGCCCGAAGCACCCGAGCACCTCGCCCGCGGCCATCCGGGGCAACCATTCCTGCCGCTGTTCCGCACTGCCCCAGCGGTGGATGGCGCACATGGCGAGGCAGCCCTGCACGGACACGAAACTGCGCAGTCCGGAGTCGACCGCTTCCAGTTCGCGGCAGGCGATGCCGTAGGCGGTGGCCGACAGACCGGCGCAGCCGTAGCCGTCCAGCTGCATCCCCAGCAGGCCGAGCGCGCCGAGTTCCTTGGCGATCGAGCGGGGCAGCTCCGCGCGCTCGTACCAGTCGGCGACATGGGGCAGCAGTTCGGTCGTCGCGTAGGCCCGCACGGTGTCGCGCATGGCCCGCTCGGTGGCGTCCAGCTCATCGTCCAGGGCCAGGAAGTCATGGGGGTCGGGTGTCCGTGCCTTCACCGGCTCGGAGTGCTCAACGCTTTCGGGGAGAGTCAAGTGTTTCCGCCCTCTTCGGTCCGTCAACTGTCTGGTCTCGGTCCCGCTGTGCTTCGGGTCGTGCCGTCGCGTCCCCCGCTCAGAGCGGGATGTTGCCGTGCCTGCGGGGTGGTCCCTCCGCGCGCTTGGTCGCCAGCAGCCGCAGCGCCCACCCGATCTGTGCGCGGGTGTGCGACGGCTGGATGACCGCGTCGACGTAACCGCGGTCGGCCGCGGCGTAGGGAGTGGCCTGGTCCTCGTACTCGCTCACCAACTGGGCGCGTCGCTGAGCCAGTTCGTCGCCCTCCAGCCGCGCCAGTTCCCTGCGGTGGAGGATGCCTACGGCTCCCGCGGCGCCCGTCACGGCGATCTGCGCGGTCGGCCAGGACAGGTTGACGTCGGCGCCGAGGTGCTTGGAGCCCATGGCGCCGTAGGCACCGCCGTACGCCTTGCGGGTAATCACCGTGATCTTGGGGACGACCGCCTCGGCGTAGGCGTAGATCAGCTTGGCGCCCCGCCGGATGATCCCGTCCCACTCCTGGTCGACGCCGGGCAGGAAACCCGGCACGTCCACGAACGTCAGCACGGGCACGTTGAACGCGTCGCAGGTGCGCACGAAACGTGCCGCCTTCTCCGAGGCGTTGATGTCCAGGCAACCCGCCACCTGGGTGGGCTGGTTGGCGACGACCCCGACGCTGCGCCCGTCCACCCGGCCGAAGCCGACGACGATGTTCGGTGCGAACATCCTCTGCACCTCAAGGAACTCGCCGTCGTCGAGCACCCGGGTGATGACCTCGTACATGTCGTAGGCCTGGTGCGGCGAGTCCGGGACGATCGTGTCCAGTTCGAGATCGGTGGCGGTGAGCCCGTCGGCGCTCGAACGTGCCTGCTCCGGTGGGGAGAAGACCGGCGGCACGGAGAGGTTGTTGCTCGGCAGGTAGCTGAGCAGGTCCTTGGCGTAGGCCAGCGCGTCGTCCTCGTCGGAGGCGAGGTAGTGCGCCACCCCCGACCGGGTGTTGTGCGGGCGGCCACCGCCGAGCGTCTCGAAGTCCACCTCCTCGCCGGTGACGGCCCTGATGACCTCGGGCCCGGTGATGAACATGTGGCTGGTCCGGTCGACCATGACGGTGAAGTCGGTGAGCGCCGGGGAGTACACCGCTCCCCCGGCGCACGCGCCCATGATCAGGGAGATCTGCGGGACGACGCCGGAACAGCGCACGTTGCGGTAGAAGATCTCGCCGTAGCGGCCGAGCGTGCCGACGCCTTCCTGGATGCGGGCACCGCCGCCGTCGTTGATCCCCACCAGCGGGCAGCCGACCCTGGCAGCCAGGTCCATCAGCTTGACGATCTTGTCGCCGTGCACCTCACCGAGTGTTCCGCCGAAAACGGTGGCGTCCTGGCTGTAGACGGCCACCGGACGGCCGTCGATCGTGCCGGTGCCGGTGACGACACCGTCCCCCATGGCGTGCCGCTCCGGTGAGCCGGCGGTCGGCGCGTGCCGGGCCAGCGCGTCGAGTTCGACGAAGGAGCCGGGGTCGAGCAGGGCGTCGATGCGCTCGCGCGCCGTGCGGCGTCCCTTCGCGTGCTGGCGTTCCACGCCGGCGGCGCCGCCGGCGCACATCGCGGCGTCGATCCGCTGCTGGAGGTCGGCCAACTTGCCCGCTGTCGTGCGCGGGTCGGGGGTGTCGGGGGTGGTGACGGCGGAGACCCGCGCGGGACCGGTGGCGGTGCTCATGATCGCCCAGCCGCCCGCCACCGTGCGGTCCGCGGGGCCGTGGCCCCACGGTCGGCACCGACTTCCCTGGTCACAAACTCCATCGGCCTCTCCTGCTAAGCTGGCTGAACCATCCGCTGGTCACCGTAAGTTGGATATCCCGCACCCCACATCCCCCGGTCTGACGGCAGGTGACGCATTCACGGCCGGCGGATCGGCCCGGCCGGCCGGGGTTCTTCCTCGAAAGGCTTCGATGTCGATCATTCCCGCCGATGAGGTGCTGTCGCGCACGGTGGCCACCCTGCGAGGTGCCGGATGCGTGTTCGCGGAGGAGGAGGCGGCGCTGCTCCTCGATGCCGCCGAGACACCCGCCGAACTGGACGTGCTGGTGCACCGCCGTGTGGTCGGCGAGCCGCTGGAGGTCATCCTCGGCTGGGCCGAGTTCTGCGGCCTGCGCATCCGGGTGAACGCCGGGGTGTTCGTCCCACGTCAGCGCACCCGGTTCCTGGTCGACCTGGCGGCGGACTCGGCCCGGCCGGGCTCGGTCGTCGTCGATCTGTGCTGCGGAACCGGAGCGATCGGTGCCGCCGTCGCCGCGCGGGTGCCCGGGATCGAGCTGTCGTGCGCCGACATCGACCCGAACGCGGTCGCCTGCGCCCGGCTGAACGTCGGCGCCGGCGCCCACGTGTACGAGGGCGACCTGTACGACGCGCTGCCCGGCTCGCTGCGCGGTCGCGTGGACGTCCTGGTCGTCAACGCTCCTTACGTGCCGACGGACGAGATCGCGATGATGCCGCCCGAGGCACGTGACCACGAGCCGAAGTACACGCTCGACGGGGGCGCCGACGGTGTCGAGGTGCACCGCCGGGTCGCCGCCGGGGCACCGGCGTGGCTGGCGCCGGGCGGCAGACTGCTGATCGAGACCAGCGAGGAGCAGGCCCCGCTCACCGCGCGGGCGATGGCCGACCACGGCCTCGTCCCCCACGTGTCCACGAACGACGAGATGTACTGCACGGTCGTGGTCGGCACCCGCGCCGCCGGTTAGACCCTGTCGTTGTCCGGCCGGTGAATCCTCATCCGGCCGGGACCGGTACCCGGTCGGCGAACTCCCGCAGAGTCGCCCGGACATGGTCGTGGACCGCGTCCATCTGTTCTTCCGTGAAGCACTCGGTGCTGTAGGGCATTTCGATGCGGAAGCGGTCGCGGACCGTCATCAGCACGGCGAGCACCGGGCCGTGCTGAAGGAACGACGGCGCCTTGCTGGACACCGCGAACCCCCGCATGTCCGTGATCTCCAGGCCGGGCGGAGACGGCGGCAGGGTGACGCGTCCGATGTTGGTCATCACCACGCTCGCCGCCAGCAGGTGCGGGGTGGCCAGCAGCCGGTCCAGCGACTGCAGTTCCAGGGCGGGGTCGCCGCGGCCGACCGCGGCTCCGAGGCCGGTGGCGAGCCGACGGCCCAGCGCGACGAGGTCGGCCCCCTCCGGTACGTCGACCAGATCCTGGTACCACGAGGCCGCGGGGACCATCACCTCACGGCTCAGCCGGGGCTCCACCCGCTCGCGCAGGTCCACCGTGGAGACGCAGCCCAGCCGGTGGTCGGCGTACTCCGCCGGCAGGCCGGAACGGACGGCCGCGAGGATCGCCGCGCCCACCAGCCCGTGCACCGACACACCCGCGCTCCGGGCGAACGCCAGGAGACTCGCGGTCTCGGAGACGTCCAGCTGGAGCCGGCGTGACTGGGTCCGGCCCTGCTGGGGCGCCACCTCGCCGGACCGGGCCGCGAGGTACGGGAGGGCGCCGACCGGGGCGCCTTCGGCCCGGTCGAGCCGCCCCTGGACGTAGGCGGCCACGTCGGTCTCGGTGACGGGTGCGAGGCGGTCGTCGATCGCCGCCGGCCAGTCCTCCCGGACGGGTCGGACGGGCGGGTGTGTGCCTGCCTTGATGTCGGCGTAGTACTGCCACAAGCGGACGCACAGCGCGGTCGCGCTGCGGCCGTCGCAGATCGCATGGTCGGTCCCCAGGACCAGCGTGTCCTCGTCCTCGCCGGTCAGCAGCACCGCGCGGACCAGCGGGCCGCCCAGCGGCAGCGGCGTGTTCCACTCCTGCACCAGCCCGTCCGGGCTGTCGGCGCGCACCACCAGGCGCGGCAGTTCGTCGGGCTTCAGCGGGCTGAGGAAACTGCCCTCGGCGTCCTGCTCCAGGCGGCTGCGCAGCGACGGGTGGTCGGCCAGCACAGCGGCGAACGCCGCGCCGAGCGCGTCGGGGTCGACACCGCCGCGCACCGTGATCGTGCGCACGGCCTGGGTTCTCATCTCCCCGGCGTACAGGTTCTCCGAGCGGGATAGGTTGCGACGCATGTCCATCCTGTTCTGTCGACGGTGACGAGGGCGATGAGCCGAGCGGCGTGGGCCGCGTCGAGCGAGGGAACGGGGTACCGGGCTTCAGTCGAGCGTGCCGCCGAGGATGCCGTCGCGGACCGCGCGTAGTTCCTCGTCATCGGTGATGGTCCGGGACTTCTCGATGCCGGCCCGTACCGTCAGCAGGCGCCGGCCCTTGAGCACCACCTGTCCGTCGGCGACGGCCCGGCTGTGGAGCTGGGGTGCGCTCTCCTGGGTCACGGCCGCCAGCTTCACGTTCGCCAGGTCCTGGAAGGCGTACCACTCGGCAGGCTCGCGGACCTTCGGAGTGAAACGGAAGACCACACTCCAGCGCCCCAGCCGCGGCCTGCGCTGGAGGAGCACGCCGTCGCCGTCCTCCACGAGGCGGTACCGGCAGCCGTACTGCACCTGCTCGCGCCCGTCGGTGGCACCGTCGAGCCGCAGGGGTTCGAGGAACGACGGTCCGGCGTAGCCCACGTCGACGAGCCAGCGCGCTCCGTCGACGCGGGCCACCATCAGCATGTGCTCGACATCGACGCCGTACTCCGCCTCCCCCTCGGCCGTGGTCCCGGCGATCAGGTCGACGTCGTAGCGGAGGTCGCGCAGCAGGCGCAGGAACAGCCGGGTCATCTGGACGCAGCCGCCGCCGTGGCCCGCCGCGACGACGGCGTCGAAGGTGGCGTCCTGGTCGAAGTCGACCAGATCGACCACCTCGCCGCTCGCGGTCGGCACGGCCAGGGAGCCGGTGCTGCTGAACGGCACGGTCTCCATGTGCCGCTTGTGCAGCCGGACAAGGGTGGTCAGGTCGGGCGCGGGACGCCCGGCCCGCTCGCTGTCGTGGCCCAGCCGGCGTAGGTAGATGTCGGTGTCGAACACGGTCACTGCCTCTCTGTTCCGGGGAGTCGCGCTGTGCGTCGCGCCGCTGCCGCGGGTGCGCAACCGTCAGGCATCGGCCATCGCCCCGTCCAGACGTGCCAGCAGGTAGCCGGTGAGCGCGGCCGGCGTCGGGTGGCCGAAGACGGCCGCGGACGTCAGCGCGGTGCCGATACGGTCGCCGAGCCGCCGGGACAGCTCGATCGCCAGCAGCGAGTCCAGGCCCAGTTCGAAGAACCCGCGCTGGGCGTCGACCGGTTCGGCCGGATCCAGTTCGAGCACCTCGGTCAACTGCGCTCGCACCAGGTCCAGTACGGTCCGCTCCCGCTCGTCGGGGCTCTGCCCGGCCAACTGCTCCCTCCACCCGTTCTCGGCACCCGCGGCGGACGCCGCCGTGTGGGCGGCCGACCGCCGACGTGAGCGGACCAGGCCGCGCAGCAACGGCGGCACGGGACGGCCGGCCGCCGGAGCGGCCCACTGCTCGGGCCGGCCGGGCACCGGGAACGGCTCGCCGGAGCGCAGCGCCTCGGACACCGCCGACAGCGCCACGTCCGGGTCGGGCGCGCCGCCGGTCCCTGTCACAGCGGGCAGCAGCACCGGGGCGCTGCCGGCCGGCCCGGCCATCCGGCGGCGGGCCACGACCGCCCGCGCGAAGCCGTCGGCCGCGGCGTTCGCCGGATGATGCACCGGCCCCAGCAGGGCCGCTGCCGAGGTGACCACCAGGAACAGGGCGAGGCGGTCGTCCGCGGTGAGGTCGGCGAGGTGGCGCAGCGACTCGGTGCGCGCGGCCATCACCTCGGTGAGCCGGTCCGCGTCCAGCTCCGCGAGCCGGGTGTCGTCGGGCAGCCCCGCGGCGTGCACCACGCCGGTGAGCGGGTGCTCGTCCGGGATGCCGTCCAGCAGCCGGCGCAGCGCGTCGCGGTCGGCGACGTCGCAGGCCCGGACGGTCACCGACGCGCCGAGGGCGGTGAGGTCGGCGGCCAAAGCCGCAGCGCCCTCGGTGCCGGGTCCGCCCCGTCCGGCGAGGACGAGGTGGCGCACCCCGTGCTCGGCGGCCAGGTGCCGGGCCACCCGGGCGCCGGCCGTGCCGGTGCCGCCGACGACCAGGACGGTGCCGTCCGGATCGAGGGCCGGGGCCGTGGCCTCCGTCGTGGCGACCGGTACCAGCCGCGGCACGTGCACCCGCCCGGCGCGCACGGCGGCCTGCGGTACGGCCGCGGCCAGGACCCGGCCCAGGCTTGCCGTGCCGCGGTCTCCAGGTGCGGTGCGGGGCTCTTCCGGTGCGTCGTCGAGCAGCACGAACCGTCCCGGGTACTCGGCCTGGATCGCGGCGCACATCTCCCACACCGCCGCCGCGGCCGGGTCGGGCGCCGCCGCACCGGTGTCCCGGGGACCGACCGGCACCGCGGCGCGGGTGCGCACCACCAGGACCCGGCCCGCCAGGTCCGGCTCGTCCAGCCAGGCCTGTGCGACGGCGAGCGCCCGCCGGCAGGCGTCCTCGGGCTCCCGGCCCGCGCCGACGTCGAACACTGCGGTCGCGGCGGCTCCCAGGGGCGACGGGGCCGCGGCAACCCGGTACACGGCGTCGTCGCTGTCGACGGTGACGATCTCGACGGCGGTACCCGGCCGCCCGTCGTCGAGCGGGACCCACTCGGTCCGCAGGGCACGGCCGCCCCGTCCCGCCGGTGCCACGGTCGCCGGCCCGGCCGTGATGCGGGCCGCGGTGAGCACCGGCAGGCCCGTGTGGTCGGCCGCCTCCAGGCTGACTCCGTCGCCGGTCCGCCGCAGCCGGACGCGCAGCGCCGAGGCGCCGGACGCGTGCAACACGACCTGCTGCCAGACCGACGGCACGTGGCCCGCCGGGAAGCCCGCCACGTGCGCCGCGGCCTCCAGCAGCAGCGGGTGGACGCCGAAACGGCCGACGACGTCGGTCTGGTCGGCGGGGACGGCCACGTCGGCGTAGACGTCCTCGCCGCGCCGCCACACCGCGCGCAGGGCCGGCGGCATGGCGGCGCCGGTCGCCACGGGCAGTTCGTCGAGGCCGACCGGTTCGGCGCCGGCCGGCGGCCAGGGGGCCGGGTCCGGCTCGGGCTCGGTGACGGAGGCGGTGGGTGACAGCACGCCCCGTGCGTGCAGGGTCCACACGGGCCGGTCCCGGTCCGTCGTCGCGGGTGCCGACCGCACGGTCACGGGCCGACGGCCGGCGGCGTCGGCGCCGTCGACGCAGATCTGTAGCCGTGCCGCGTCCCCGGGGCCCAGGAGCAGGGGCGCCGTCAGCTCCAGTTCGTCCAGGTCGCCGCAGTCGACCTCGTCCCCGACCCGGATGGCCAGTTCGACCCAGAGCGAGCCGGGCACCTCGACCGGACCGCCGTCGGTACCGGCGGTGAGCCAGGGCTGATCGTGCGCCGAGAGCCGTGAGACGGCCATCAGCCCGTCCGAGCCGGGCAGTTCGACCATCGTGGTGAGCAGCGGGTGCTCGGTGCGGGCCAGACCGAGAGCGCCGGTGTCGGTGGTCCGCGAGCTCCGCAGCCAGTAGCGCCGGTGGTCGAACGGATAGGTCGGCAGCTCGCGGCAGAGGTCCCGCCAGCCGGCCTGTCCGGTGGGGAGGGCCGTCGCCCAGGAGACCGGCAGGCCGGCGGCGAAGGCTTCCGCGAAGGCGGTCGTCAACCGCTCCCGGCCGCCCTCGCCGCGCCTCAGGGTGGCGAGCACCGGCGTGGTCCGGCCGGTGTCGTGGATGATGTCGAGGAGGGACGGGACCAGCCCGGGATGGGCGGAGACCTCGACCACGGCGCGCGCGTCGGCGCTCACCGCGCGGACAGCGGCGTCCAGTTCGACCGGCCGGCGCAGATTGCGGAACCAGTAGCCGGCGTCCAGGAGTTCGTCGGGGCCGATCCAGCGACCGTCGACGGTGGAGTAGAACCGGCAGCCCGGGACGAGCCCCTGTGCGGGCCGTTCCCCGATCCCGTCCAGGGCGGCCAGCATCGGCTCCTGGAGTTCGTCGACGAGGAACGAGTGGGAGGCGTAGTCCGCCCGGATCCTGCGGAACCAGAGCTGCTGGTCGGCCGCGGCGGCGGCCAGCTCCTCGATGGCGGCGCGTTCGCCGGAGACGGCCACGTTCACCGGGCCGTTCACCGCGGCGATCTCTACCCGGCCCCCGTAGTCGGCGAGCATCTCCGTCATCCGGGCGCGGCTCACGCCGACCACGAGCATCCCGCCGGTGGACGGGAGCGCCGCGGCCATCCGGGAGCGCAGCACGATCGCGCGCAGCGCGTCCGGCACGGACAGCAGGCCCGCGACGCATGCCGCGGCGATCTCGCCCTGTGACGCGCCGAGCACCACGTCCGGCACCACACCGGCGGACGCCCAGAGCTGGGCCAGACCGGTCATCATGACGAATGAGGCGGGCTGGATCACGTCCACCCGGGACAGATCGTTCTCGCCGCCGAGCGCCTGCTCCAGCGTCCAGTCGAGGTCGTACTCGGCGAGCAGCGCGTCGCATCGCCGCACCCAGGCCCGGAACTCGGGCGAGTGGTCCATCAGTTCGCGGCCCATGCCGACCCAGTGGCCGCCCTGGCCCGGGAAGAGGAACACCGTCTGGGTGCCCGGGGTGGACGATCCGCCGGCCGGCACCCCGTCGGCACCACCGGCGGCCAGCGCCCGCAGCCCGTCGACCAGTTCGGCGCGGTCGGCCGCGATCACGGTGGTCCGCGTCTGGTGCCGGGTACGTCCGTGGGCCAGAGCGGTGGCCAGCGCGGGCAGGGGCGCGGTGCCACGCTCGGCGAAGTCGGCCAGCCGATCCGCGAGCGCGGCCAGCCGGGCCGGGCTGCCGGCCGTCAGGACGAAGGGCAGCGGGGCGTCCTCGGCGGGGCTCCGCACCGGCTCGACCGCTCGCCGCGGCGGCTCCTCCAGGATGAGGTGGGCGTTGGTGCCGCTGAGGCCGAACGCGGACACGCCCGCGCGGCGGGTGCGGCCGGGCCGGGACGGCCACGGCCGGGCGTCGGTCAGCAGCTGGATCGTGCCGCTGGACCAGTCCACCTCGGGTGTGGGGGCGTCCACGTGCAGGGTGGCCGGCAGTGTCTGGTGGCGCAGCGCGAGCACCATCTTGATCACGCTCGCCACGCCCGCGGCGGCCTGGGTGTGACCGATGTTGGACTTCACCGAGCCGAGCCACAGTGGCTGCTCGGGGTCGCGCCGGCCGTAGGTGGCCAGCAGCGCCTGGGCCTCGATCGGGTCGCCCAGCCGGGTGCCCGTGCCGTGCGCTTCCACGACGTCCACGTCGGCGGGGGCCACCCCGGAGACCGCGAGCGCGCGCCGGATCACCCGTTGCTGGGCCGGCCCGTTGGGCGCGGTGAGCCCGTTGGAGGCGCCGTCCTGGCTGATGGCGGAACCGCGTACCACGGCGCTGACACTGTGTCCGTGGGCGTGGGCGTCGGCCAGGCGTTCCAGCAGTACCACGCCGACGCCCTCGCCGTTGCCGGTGCCGTCGGCGGAGGCGGCGAACGCCTTGCAACGGCCGTCGGCCGCGAGCCCGCCGTTCTTGGCGAACTCGACGTAGGCGCCCGGCGTGGCCATCACGGTGACGCCGCCGACCACGGCCAGCGAGCACTCGCCGTTGCGCAGCGCCTGCATGGCCAGGTGCATCGCCACCAGGGAGGAGGAGCAGGCGGTGTCCACGGACACCGCCGGGCCGGTGAAGCCGTACACATAGGACACGCGGCCGGAGACCACGGAGACCGCGCCGCCGGTGCCGCGCAGGCCGTCGGATTGCGCGTCGCCGCCGAACATGCCGTAGCCCTGGCCCATCACACCGACGAACACGCCCACGTCGGTCCCGCGCAGCGCGGCCGGGTCCAGGCCGCCGTCCTCCAGGGCCTCCCACACGACCTCCAGCAGCAGCCGCTGCTGCGGGTCCATCGCCGTCGCCTCGCGCGGGGAGATGCCGAAGAACCCGGCGTCGAACTCAGCGGCGTCCGTCAGGAAGCTGCCGGCCTCCACGGGGACGGTGGACAGGTCCCAGCCGCGGTCGGTCGGGAACGGCGACCGTCCCTCCCCACGGCGGATCAGCAGCTCCCACAGGTCGTCCGGTCCTCGTACCCCGCCCGCCAGCCGGCAGCCGAGTCCGACGACGGCGATGTCGTCGTGCGCTCCGGCGGCCACCACCGGCGCCGCCTCGGCGGGTGTGGCGGTGCCGGCCAGTTCGTCGCGCAGGAACCCGGCCAGTTGCCGGGGGGTGGGGTAGTCGTAGACCAGGGTGACGGGCAGGGTCAGTCCGGTCGCGGCGGCCAGGCGGTTGCGCAGTTCCACCCCGCCGAGCGAGTCCATGCCGACGCTCTGGAAGGCGGTGTCCGGATCGATGTCGTCGGCGGACCCGTGGCCCAGGACGAGGGCGGCGCGGGACCGGACGAGGGTCAGCAGCCACGCCTCCTGCTCGGCCGGGGAACGGCCGGCGAGCGCGGCGAGCAGATCGCTCGCGGCGGCCGTGCCTTCGGCGCGCCGGCGCGCCCTGACGAGGTGCCGCAGCAGCGGCTGGACCGGACCGCCTGCGGCGGCGTCGGCACGGGCGGCGGCGAGATCCAGCTTGATCGGCACCAGGTGTGCCTCGCCGCCGTCGAGGGCGGCGTCGAACAGGGCGAGGCCTTCCTCCGGTCGCAGCGGCAGCACGCCGCCGCGGCGCATCCGGGCCCGGTCCGTGATGTCCAGGTGCCCGGTCATGCCGCCGCTCTGGTCCCACAGGCCCCAGGACAGGGCCACCCCCGGCCGGCCGGCCGCGCGGCGCGCCGTCATGAGCCCGTCCAGGTAGGCGTTGGCGGCGGCATAGTTGGCCTGTCCGGCGGAGCCGAGCAGGCCGGCGGCCGAGGAGAACGCCACGAACGCGGCGAGATCGCAGTCCCGGGTCAGCTCGTCCAGGTGCCGCGCGCCCTCGGCCTTCGGACCGAGGACGGCGGCGAGCCGGGCCGGGTCCATCGCGCCGAGCAGACCGTCGTCGAGGACGCCGGCGGTGTGGACGACGGCGGTGAGCGGGTGGGCGGCCGGGATGCCGGCGAGGAGCGTGGCCACGGCGGCACGGTCCGAGACGTCGCAGGCGGCCACGGTCACCGCGGCGCCCAGTCGGGACAGTTCGGCGACGAGTTCCTCGGCGCCTTCGGCCGCCGGTCCTCGCCGGCCGGCCAGCAGCAGGTGCCGGGCACCCCGGGCGCGGACCAGGTGGCGGGCCACCAGGGCACCGAGCGAGCCGGTGCCGCCAGTGATCAGGACGGTGCCGTCGGGGTCCAGCGCGGGCTGCCCGGCACTCGGCTCCGCGAGCGGCCCGGCGGGCGCCAGGCGGGGTAGCAGGAGGGTGGTGCCGCGCACCGCCGTCTGCGGTTCGCCGGTGGCCAACGCCGTCGCGACCGCCGCCTCGGTGTCCGCCCCGGGGTCGAGGTCGAGCAGCAGTGTCCGGCCCGGCATCTCGGCCTGGGCGGCGCGGACCAGACCCCAGACGGCGGCCGAGGGGGCGTCGGTGGCGGAGGCCGGTCCGGTGGGCGTGGCGCCGCGGGTGACGACTACGAGCCGGGCGTCGGCGGGAGCCTCGTGCTGCCAGGCCTGGAGCACGGCGAGCACGTGCGCGAGCAGCGGCTGTGCGTCGCCGCCGGGGGCGACCTCCAGCACCGCGGCGGCCGGCGGGCTGTGCTGCGGTTCGTCGTGCCCGGTCCCCTCTTCGGCGGTCCACGCGGGTCCGGGAGCGGGCACGGTGGCCCGCGCCGCGAACGCCGTCACGTCCGCGGGGCTCGTCACCGGAACCGTCACGGTCTGCCCGGACGGTGCCGCGGAGGGTTCCGTGGCGGTCCAGACGACCCGGTACATCGCGTCCGCGGCGGCGCCGGCGCCCAGGTCCTCCGGCCGGATCGGCGCCGCCGTCCAGGACCGGGCGGACAGCACCGGGATCCCGGACCCGTCGGTCGCCTCAAGACTCCACCGGTCCTCGCCGAGCGGGGTCAGCCGGGCGCGCACGCGGCGTGCGCCGCTCGCGTGCAGCACGACCTCCTCCCACACCGTGGCGGCCGTGGAACCGGCCGTCACCGCCCGCGTCACCGCTTCCAGCAGGGCCGGGTCGAGGCCGAACTCCGGGGCGCCGTCGGGGCCGGTGCCGTCGTCGGTGAGCGCGACCTCCGCGTACGTCTCCTCGCCCCGGCGCCACACGCCCAGCAGCCCGGGGCTCTCCTCGGGCGTCTCGACCGGCTCGGCCCCGGCCGGCGGCCACGCCCGCGGCGCCGGGTCGGGGGCGGCCGGCGTGCGCTCGGACAGTTCGCCGGCGGCGTGCCGGACCCAGGTACCGGAACCGTCCGCGGCACCGTGGATGGTGACCGGGCGGCAGCCCTGCTCGTCGGCCGCACCCACGGTGATCTCCAGCCGTACCCCGGCGTTCGGCGGAACGACGAGCGGGGTCTCGACGGCGAGGCGCGCCACCACCCCGCAGCCGACCTCGTCACCGGCCCGGACGGCCAGGTCCAGGAGTGCCGCGCTGCTCACCACGGTGACCCCGTGCACCCGGTGCCCGTCCAGCCACGGGTGGGTGGCCGACGACAGCCGTGCGGTGCCGACGAACCCGCCGGTGTCCGGCACGGGGACGACGGCGGACAGCAGCGGGTGGTCGGCGGGCAGCTGTCCGAGGCCGGCCGCGTCGGTGCGTCCGCCGGCCGTCTTCACCCAGTAGTGCGTGCGGTCGAAGGCGTACGTCGGCAGCTCGACGGCGGACGCGTCGGCCGGGAGCAGTGCCTGCCAGTCGGCCGGGACGCCCCGTACGAACAGCTCGGCGAGCGCGCCGATCGCGGTCTGCGCCTCGTCGTGTCCGTCGCGCAGCATCGGCGCGCACACCGGCTCGGTGCCCGAGGCGGCGGCCGTCTCCAGCATCGGCGCGGTCAGGGCCGCGCCCGGTCCCATCTCCACGAACAGCCTTCCGCCCTGGTCGAGCGCGGCGGCCATGCCGTCGGCGAAGCGCACGGTGCGGCGTACGTGCTCGACCCAGTAGTCGGTGCTGGTCATGTCGCCGTCCTGGTGGGCGACGACGCGGATTCGCGCGGGCTGCCAGGTGACGTCGGCGATCGCCGCGCGGAACTCGGCGAGCATCGGGTCCATCCGGGCGGAGTGGAAGGCGTGGGAGACCTGGAGCCGCTTGGCCTTGCGGCCCTGTGCGCGCAGCGCGTCGGCGGCGGCGAGCACCGCGTCCTCGTCACCGGAGAGCACCACCGAGGAGGGCTGGTTCACGGCGGCGATGTCGACGCCCGCACCGAGGAAGGGGCGGACGTCGTCCTCGGTGGCGGCCACGGCGACCATGGCGCCGCCGGCGGGCAGCGCCTGCATGAGCCGGCCCCGGGCGGCTACGACGGTCGCCGCGTCCTCCAGCGACAGCATTCCGGCGACGTGCGCCGCCGTGATCTCGCCGATGGAGTGGCCGAGCAGCAGCCGCGGGCGGATGCCCCACGACTCGGCCAGGCGGAACAGCGCGGTCTCGACCGCGAACAGCGCCGCCTGGGTGTGGACGGTCTGGTCCAGCAGCGCCGCCTGCGGGCTGTCCGGTTCCGCGAAGACGACGTCCCGCACGGAGGTGCCGACCGCGCCGAGGAGCCGGTCGTCCAGGCGGGCGCAGGCCTCGTCGAAGGCCGCCGCGTACACGGGGAAGCGGGCGTACAGCTCGCGTCCCATGCCGAGCCGCTGCGATCCCTGTCCCGGGAACACGAAGACGGTCGAGGCGGCGGCGCCGACCGCGGCCGTTCCGGCGGTGACGCCAAGGGCGGGCTCCCCGGCGGCGATCGCGTCGAGCCGGTCGAGAAGGGTTTCCCGGTCCGCCGCGGCGACGACGGCCCGATGGGCGAGCAGGGCGCGGCCGTTGAGCAGGGTCCGCGCCGTGTCCGGCAGCGGCAGCCCGGTCGCGACGGCCGCGCGCAGCCGCTTCGCCTGGCCTGCCAGGGCGGCCGGGTTGTGCGCCGAGACGACGAAGGGCAGTACGGCACCGGCCGCGTCGTCCGGCGGTTCGGACCCGGTGGCCGCGACGGCGGGCGGTGTGGTCGTGTCGCCGGGCGCCGTGGCCGGTTCGGCCGGGGCCTGTTCGAGGATCAGGTGCGCGTTGGTGCCGCTGATTCCGAACGAGGAGATGCCGGCCCGGCGCGGGCGGCCGGTCTCGGGCCAGGGGCGTTCCTCGGTGAGCAGGGCGACGGTGCCCGCGGACCAGTCGACGTGCGGCGTCGGCTCGTCCACGAAGAGCGTCGCGGGCAGCACGCCGTGCGTCAGGGCCCCGACCATCTTGATCACCGAGGTCACGCCGGCCGCGGCCTGGGTGTGGCCGAGGTTGGACTTGACCGATCCCAGCCACAGCGGCCGGTCGGGTGAGCGGTCCCGCCCGTAGGTGGCGATGATCGCCTCGGCCTCGCTCGGGTCGCCGAGCGTGGTGCCGGTGCCGTGGGCCTCCAGCGTGTCGACCTCGTCCGGCGCGACCCCGGCGGCGGCCAGCGCCGCGCGGATCACCCGCTGCTGCGACGGGCCGTTCGGCGCGGTGAGGCCGTTGGAGGCGCCGTCCTGGTTCACCGCGGAACCGCGGATCGCCGCGAGGACACGGTGGCCGTTGCGCCGGGCGTCGGACAGCCGTTCCAGGAGTACGACGCCCACGCCCTCGGAGAGCACGGTGCCGTCGGCAGCCGCGGCGAAGGCCTTGCACCTGCCGTCCGCGGCCAGGCCGCGGGCGCGGGAGAAGCCGGTTACGCCGACCGGGGAGCCCATGACGGCGACGCCTCCGGCGAGGGCCAGTTCGCACTCGCCCAGGCGCAGCGCCTGGGCCGCGAGGTGGATGGCCACGAGGGACGACGAGCAGGCGGTGTCCACCGTCATGGCCGGGCCCTCCAGCCCGAAGACGTAGGACACCCGTCCGGAGGCGACGCTGCCGGCGGTGGCGGTGGTGGTGAAGCCTTCGAGTTCGGCGGGCACGTCGGCCAGTGAGCCCAGGTAGTCGTGGATCGACATGCCGGTGTAGACGCCGACGCGTTCGCCGCGTACCGACGACGGGTCGATGCCCGCGCTCTCCAGCACCTGCCAGGTGGTCTCCAGCAGCAGCCGCTGCTGGGGGTCCATGGCCAGCGCCTCGCGCGGGGAGATCCCGAACAGGGCGGCGTCGAAGTACCCGGCGTCCCGCAGGAATCCGCCCCGGCGGGTGTAGGCCGTGCCGGCGCGGTCGGGGTCGGAGTCGAAGAGGCCGTCGAGGTTCCATCCGCGGTCGTCCGGGAACTCCGAGATGCCGTCCCGGCCGTCGGCGACCAGCTGCCACAGCTCGGCGGGCGAGGTGACCCCGCCGGGCAGCCGGCACGCCATGCCGACGATCACGACGGGGTCGTCGTCCGTGGCTTCGGCCGGGGCGGCCGGGCGCACGGGGGTGACGGCGTCGACCGTGCCGCCCAGTTGTTCGAGCAGGTGCCGGGCGAGCACGACCGGCGTGGGGTAGTCGAAGACGAGCGTGGCGGGCAGCTTGACAGCGGTGGCCGCCGACAGCCGGTTGCGCAGTTCGACGGCGGTCAGCGAGTCGAAGCCGATGTCGCCGAATCGCTCGGAGTCCAGGGCGGGGTCGGCCTCTCCCAGACCGAGGACGGCCGACACCTCGGTGCGGATGACGTCGAGCACCAGCTCGGTCCGCTCCTGGTCGGGGAGCCCGGCGAGCCTGCGGGCCAGCGCTCCTTCGGCGCCGGCGGCGGCCTGGGCCGTCCGCCGCGGCGGGCGCACGAGGGCGCGGAACAGCGGGGGGACGGTGCCGTCCGCGGCTGCCTCGGCGCGTACGGCACCCAGATCGAGCCGGATCGGCACGAGGAGCGGGTTGCCCGAACGGATGCCGAGGTCGAAGAGGGTGAGTGCCTCGGCCGTCGACATCGGTCGGACGCCGCCCCGGCTCATCCGAGTGCGGTCGACGTCGGCGAGCTGTCCCGTCATCCCGGTGACCGGGCTCCACAGGCCCCAGGCCAGGGACACGGCGGGCAGTCCCGCCGCCCGCCGGGCCGAGACGACGGCGTCGACGTAGGCGTTGGCCGCCGCGTAGTTGCCCTGGCCCGCGGAGCCGAAGACGCCGGCGGCCGAGGAGAACGCGGCGAAGACCTGGGGCGGCCGTTCCCGGGTCAGCTCGTCCAGCAGGCGCAGCGCGCCCGCCTTCGGCGCGAAGACGCCGGCCATGCGGTGCGGGTCCAGGCCGGCGATGACGCCGTCGTCCAGGACACCCGCGGCGTGGATGACGCCGGTCAGCGGGTGCTCGGACGGAACGGCGGCGAGCAGTTCCGCGAGGGCGTCACGGTCCGACACGTCGCAGGCGGCGACGACGACGGACGCGCCCTGCCCGGTCAGTTCGTCCACGAGCGCGGTCACGCCCTCGGCTGCCGGGCCGCGCCGGCTCGCGAGCACCAGCCGGCGTACGCCGTGCTCGTGCACCAGGTGCCGGGCCAGCAGCGCGCCGAGCACTCCGGTGCCGCCGGTGATCAGCACGGTGCCGCCCTCGGCGAACCCCGTGGGTACGTCGGGTACGTCGGGTGCGTCGGGTGCGTCGGGTTCGGTGAGCCGGGCGCGGCCGAGTCGCGGGGCGAGGACGGCATCGTCGCGTACGGCGGTCTGCGGCTCACCACTGGCGAGGGCCGCCCCGATCGCCCGGTCCCGGTCGGCGCCGGGCTCCAGGTCCACCAGGACGAACCGGCCGGGGTTCTCGGCCTGCGCGGCACGCAGCAGTCCCCACACCGCGGCGCCGCCCGGGTCGGTGACCGGACCGCGTACCGGCACCGCGCCCCGGGTCGCCACGACCAGCGGCACCGTTGCGAGGGCAGGCTCCTCCAGCCAGGCCTGGAGCACTCCGAGAACCCGGCACAGCAGCGGCAGCGGATCGTCCCCGGTACGGGCCCCGGCGTCGGTTCCGGGAGGCGCGGTGAGGTCGAGCACGGCGAGGTCGGGCACGGGCTCGCCCAGATCCTCGGCGAGCGTGATCCGCACCACGTCACCGGAGGTGGCGACGACGGCCCGGTGCTGCGCCTGCTGCCCGGCCGCGGACGGCACACGCGTCCAGTCGAGCTGCCAGAGCGCGTCGGGGGCCTGGGCGGGGTCGGCGCCCAGGTCGGAGATGGGCAGGGAGACCAGGGACTGCATGGTCAGGACCAGTGCCCCGGTCTCGTCCGCGGCGTCGAAGGAGAGGGCGTCGGGACCGCACGGCGCGACCCGGACGCGCAGCGCGCCGGCGCCGGCCGCGTGCAGTTGGACGCCGTTCCAGGCGAAGGGAAGGACGTTGCGGTCGTCCTCGTGCCGGTGGAAGGCGTTCGCGTGCAGCGCGGCGTCCAGGAGCGCGGGGTGGATGCCGAACTTCTCGATGTCCTCGCGGTGTTCGGCCGGCAGCACGGCTTCGGCGAAGATCTCCTCGCCGCGCCGCCAGACGGCGGTCAGTCCGGCGAAGGCCGGCCCGTAGTCGTACCCGCGTTCGGCGAGGCGGGCGTAGAAGTCGTCGGTGTCCTCCCGGCGTGCGCCGGGCGGCGGCCACTGGCCGAAGTCGAATCCGCTGCCGCCGACGGCGGCGTGGGAGTCGGACAGCATGCCCGCCGCGTGCCGGGTCCAGCCCTCCCCGTCCCGGGAGCTGTACACCTCGACCGGGCGGCGTCCCGTCGCGTCCGTGCCACCGACCGCGACCTGGACCCGGACGGCGCCTTCCGCGGGGAGCACCAGGGGTGCCTCGATCACGAGTTCGTCGAGGACGCCGTGGCCGAACTCGTCGCCGGCCCGGATGGCCAGGTCGACGTAGGCGGTGCCGGGCACCAGCACGACGTTCTGGATGCGGTGGCCGGCCAGCCAGGGATGGGTCGCCAGGGACAGCCGTGAGGTGAAGACCAGGCCGTCGGTCTGCGGCAGTTCCACCACCGCGCCGAGGAGCGGGTGCTCGCTGGTCACCTGGCCCAGTGACTCGGCGCCGGCCCCGGTGCCGGGCATGGTGATCCAGTACCGCTGGTGGTCGAACGGGTAGGTGGGCAGGTCCACCGGGGCCGGCCCGCGGTCGGGGACGGCCGTGGTCCAGTCGACCGTCACCCCGCGCACGAACACCTCGGCCATCGAGGCGAGCATCCGGTCCATGCCGCCCTCGTCCCGGCGCGTCGAGCCGACCGCCAGGACGTCCGCGTCCAGTTCCTCGGCGATGTCGGTGACGGCCGGCACCAGGACGGGGTGCGCACCGAGTTCGACGAAGATCCGGTGGTCCTCGGCGATCAGCTCCCGGACGGCCGGCTCGAACAGGACCGGCTGCCGCAGATTGCGGTACCAGTAGTCGGCGTCGAGCCGGTCCTGCTCGTCGAGCCACCTGCCCTCGACTGTCGAGTAGAAGGGGATGCGCGGCGCCGACGACGCCAGCCCGCCCAAGTCGGCCTCCAGGGTGGGCCTGACGCTCTCGACGTAGTGGCTGTGCGAGGCGTAGTCGACGGGAATCCGGCGGAACCGGAAGTCCAGTTCGCCCGCCCGAGCGGCCAGTTCGTCCAGCGCGGCGCCCTCCCCGGCCACCACCACCGCGGACGGACCGTTGACCGCGGCGACTTGCAGCCGCTCGGCCCAGGGTTCGATCAGCGCGCGCACCTCGTCCAGCGGCAGCCCGACGGAGGCCATGCCGCCGCCGCGCGGCAGCACTTCGGCGATGGCCTGGCTGCGCAGGGTCACCACCCGCGCGGCATCGGCGAGGGACAGCGCGCCGGCCACGCAGGCCGCCGCGATCTCACCCTGGGAGTGGCCGATCACCGCGTCCGGGACCACGCCCGCGGACTTCCAGACCTCGGCCAGGGCGACCATCACGGCGAAGCACACGGGCTGGACGACGTCGACGCGCTCCAGCTCGGTGCCGTCGCCGCGGAGCACATCGGTCAGCGACCAGTCGACCCACGGCTCGAACGCCTCCTGGCATTCGGCGATACGGGCGGCGAAGACCGGGGAGACGTCGAGCAGTTCGCGCCCCATGCCGGCCCACTGGGTGCCCTGCCCTGGGAACGCGAAAACGGTCTTGCCGGGCCCGGTCTGGCCCGCGGCACCGGTGATCACACCGGTGCCGGTGCGGCCCTCGGCCAGCAGCGCGAGTCCGTCGCGCAGCTCGTCCCGGGTGCGGGCGAGGAGTACGGCCCGGTGACTCATCAGCGCGCGGCCGGTCACCAGCGCGGAGGCGAGGTCACCGAGTGCGACCCCGTCGTCGACGGGTCCGCGCAGCCGCCGGGCCTGGCCCGCGAGCGCCGAAGCGGTACGGGCCGAGACGATGAACGGCACGGTACGTCCGGGCTCCGACGGGGTGGCGGCGGGGGCCTCGGCCGGCAGGGTGCCGGGAGCCTCCTCCAGGATCATGTGGACGTTGGTCCCGCTGGCGCCGAAGGCGGAGATGCCGCTCCGGCGGGGCCGGCCGCTCTCCGGCCACTCGCGCCCCTCGGTGAGCAGCTCGACGGTTCCCGAGGACCAGTCGACCTGCGGGGTCGGGCTGTCCACGTGCAGGGTCGCGGGCAGGTAGCGGTGACGCAGCGCGAGCACGGTCTTGATCACGGCGGCCACCCCGGAGGCGGCCTGGGTGTGGCCGAGGACGGACTTGACCGAGCCGAGCAGCAACGGCCGTTTCGGGTCGCGGCCCTGTCCGTAGGTGGCGATGAGTGCCTGTGCCTCGATCGGGTCGCCCAGGGTGGTCCCGGTGCCGTGGGCCTCGACGGCGTCGATGTCGTCGGTGGACAGCCCCGCGGCGGACAGCGCGCTGCGGATGACGCGCTGCTGGGACGGCCCGTTCGGAGCGGTCAGCCCGTTGGAGGCCCCGTCGGAGTTGACGGCCGAGCCGCGGATCACGGCGAGGACCCGGTGTCCGTTGCGCTCCGCGTCGGAGAGCCGTTCCAGCAGGACGACGCCGACGCCCTCGGCCCAGCTGCTGCCGTCCGCGGTCGCGGAGAAGGACTTGCACCGTCCGTCGAAGGCGAGGCCGCGCTGGCGCGCGAAACCGACGAAGCCGCCCGGGGTGGCCATCACGGTGGCCCCGCCGGCGAGGGCCAGCGAGCACTCGCCGCGCCGCAGCGCCTGGGACGCCAGGTGGATGGCGACTAGCGACGAGGAGCACATGGTGTCGACGGTGACGGCCGGGCCCTCCAGCCCGAGGCAGTAGGCCACCCGGCCGGAGGCGATGCCGCCGGCGCTGCCGAGCGCGCGCTCCAGGCTGAGGAAGTCCTCCGCTCCGGGGAGGTCGGGCGCGTAGTCCTGGTGCACGATGCCGGCGTACACACCGGTGTCGGAGCCGCGCAGGCTCTGCGGGTCGATCCCCGACCGCTCCAGCGTCTCCCAGCACACCTCCAGGAGCTGCCGCTGCTGGGGGTCCATCGCCAGGGCCTCCTGCGGGGAGATCCCGAAGAACCTCGCGTCGAACTGGGCCGCGTCATGGAGGAAGGCGCCCTGGTTCACATAGGTCGTGCCGGGGGTGTCCGGGTCGGGGTCGTAGAGCCCTTCGAGGTCCCAGCCACGGTCGTCGGGGAACGGCGTGTACACGTCCGTGCCCTCGGACACGACCTTCCAGAAGTCCTCCGGGCCGGCGATCCCGCCCGCGAAGCGGCAGCCGATCGACACGACGGCGATCGGCTCGGAGGCGGCGGCGAGCAACTGGGCGTTCTTCTGCCGGAGGCGCGCGGTCTCCTTGACCGACGCGCGCAGCGCCTTTACGAGATCCTGTTCCGGCGTGCTCAAGTCCGTCCTCCAGGCTTGTCGAAGCGAACGCGTCGGGGCGTCGGTGCGGTTTTCGCCGATCGACGGCGCCCCGGGCCGGCGGTGCCGCGGACGCGGCGGGCCGGCCGAAGTCCCCGGCCGGCGGCGGTGTTCGTCGTCGGGCCTGGGAGTGAGTGCGAGCGAATACGTGAGTGGTGTGCGGGCGCTGCCCGCGCCGTGGCGACCGCCGGCCGCTACCGCGCCGGCCGCGCCGTGCGGGGGCCCGCCACGACCGTGACCGGCAGGCGCACCGGTCCGAAGAACAGCAGCGACGGCCGCCACCGGGGTGCCCCGGCGGGGCGCAGCGCCGGCCCCCGGTGCAGCGCCCCGCACACGGTTTCGACCAGCAGTTTCGCCAGCGCAGCGCCGAGGCAGTGGTGGATTCCGGTGCCGAACGCCAGTGACGCGGTCTCGGGACGCTCGATGTCCAGTTCCTCCGGCCGGGCGAACACCTCCGGGTCGCGGTTCGCCCCGGCCAGCAGGAGCACCACGATCGATCCCGCGGCGACCGGCACCCCGCGGATCTCGGTGTCGCGCGTCGCGTAGCGGCGGGTGATGTGGTAGCCGCCGCTGTGCCGGAACGCCTCGGCGGCTGCCCGTTCGGCCCGCGCCGGGTCGGCGGAGAGCCGCTCCAGCTGGTCGGGGTTGGTCAGCAGGGTGTGCATGATGTTGCCGAGGGTGTCACTCAGGGTCGTCACGCCGGCCCCGAAGACCGGGAGTACCGCGAGCGCCAGCTCACGGTCGGTCAGCTGCTCGGGGTCGCCCGCCTGTTCCGCCAGGCAGGCGCTGATCAGGTCGTCGCCGGGCTCGGTGCGCTTGCCGGCGATCAACTCCGTGAAGAACGCGCCGAGTTCGGCTGCGGACTCGTCCGCCTGCCGGCCCATGGCCGCCCTGGCCGCCTCGTCGGCGCCGGGGTCGGGTGCCGGGACCGCTTCGTGCAGCAGCGTCCAGCAGCGGGGGTGCTCGCGCACGGGGATCCCCAGCAGGCCGCCGAGCACCGCCAGGCTCAGCGGAACGGAGACGAGTTCCTGGAAGTCGGCGACGTGACCGGACGGGACGGCGGCGAGCCGGTCGAGCGCGCTCAGCACCTCCTTCTCCACCACCGGGCGCAGCATTCGCAACCGGCGTGCGGTGAACCCCCGCGACAGCTGCCGCCGCAGCCTGGTGTGGTCCGGTGGGTTGCGGAAGAACAGCGACGACAGGAACTGCTCCTGACTGCGCGACGGCCGCCATCCGGGGATGTTGTCCGCCATCCAGTCGGTGTCGACGACTCGGAAGGTCTCCTGGTCGGCCAGGACCTGCCGGCAGTCCGCGTAGCGCGACACGAGTGTCGTACCGGTCCGTTCGCTGCGGTGGACGTCGGCGAGTTCACGGAGCCGGCGGTAGTGGGCGAACGGGTCGTCGCTCGTGCCCGGTGCCAGTACGAACCGCACCAGCTCCTCGATGTCCTGCCCGGTCGTCATGGTGTCCCCCTCGTCGGTGCCGTCGCTCTGCCGCCCGGCCCTCAGGCCGTGCGCCGCGCGACCCAGAGACCGTCGCGCACCGGCAGGATCACGCCGTCGAAGTCGGGGTCCTCGGCGAGCGCCGTGTTCATGTTCCGTACGCCGACCAGCTCGTTGGAGTGTTCGGCCGTCTCCCCGGCGACGACGCCGCCCCCGCAGAAGGCGTTGTCGATCATGAGGAGGCCGTTCACCTCTAGGTGCGCCTTCGACAGCTTCAGCAGCTCGGTGGCGAGCGAGGGATCGCTGCCGAAGTACCGGTGCTTCATGATGTCCTGGAAGATCAGGTCGTAGGTGCCGAGTTCCGGGACCAGCTCGAAGGCGTCACCGACGAGGATCTCGATGCGGTCGGCCATGCCCGCGCGGTCGATGAAGTCAGCGGCACGTGCCGCCCGTTCGGGGTCGAGCTCGATGCTGGTGACCTTGCCGCCCTCGGGCAGCGCGTACGCCAGCCACAGCGCCGAGTAGCCGATCGCGGTACCCAGGTCGAGCACCCGCGTCACGCTGTCGCCGCGCAGCGCGGTGAGCGTGCGGACGATGGCGCCTTCCAGCCGTCCGATGACGGGGATGCCCTCGTCCCTGGCGACCTTCTCCATCTCCAGCAGGACGGTGTTCAGCCGCTCGGGCAGCGGCGCCTGGCGGACCAGTGCGGTGGCGAAGACCTCCCGCTGGTCGGTGCTGTCCTGCGGGACGATGGGCAACGATGTGTTGATCATGAGTGTATTCCGTTCTGCTGGGTCCGGTCACCGGTCGCGGTGCGCGAAGCCGTCCACGGATCAGGCGGCCGGTTCTGGTCGACGGGGCGGAGACAGGCGGCACGCCGTGCTCCTCCGTCATGGGGGCAGGCCCGCCGGATCGGCTTCGAGCGTGACGGGCAGGGTGTTCATGCCGTGCAGGATGCTGGAGTGGATCCAGGTCTCCGGCGCGGTCTGCCGCACGCCGGACACCATCCGGCGCAGGCTGTCCAGTACGGCCTCGATCCCGGCCCGGGCAAGGACGTGACCGAGGCAGTGGTGCGCGCCGGAGGCGAAGGCCAGGTGCCGGTTCGGGGTGCGGGTGAGGTCGAAGCGGTCGGCGTCCGGGAAGACGTCGCCGTCCCGGTTGGCCGAGGCGATCCAGGCGCTGACGATCTCGCCCGCCCGGATCGGCCGGCCGTTCACCTCGACGTCGGCGGTGGCCGTCCTGCCACCGTGCAGCGAGGGCACGGTCCAGCGCAGGACCTCGTCGGCGGCCACCCGGAGGTCCAGGGCACCGCTCCTGAGCGCGTCCCACTGCTCCGGGTTCCCGATCAGTGCCAGCAGACCGCCGGAGATGGCGTGCCGGCCGGTCTCGTCCCCGCCGGTCAGCAGGCCGTAACAGTCGGCCATCAGCTCGGCGTCGCTGAGCGGCTCCCCGTCGACGCGGCAGTTGGCGAGCAGACTCACCACGTCGTCGCCGTCACCGCCGCGCCGGGTCCGTGCCAGGTCGGCGAAGTAGAGCAGGATCTCGCTCTCGGCGGTCCAGGAGTCCTCCGGCGGGGCGTCGGCGTGCCTGGAACGCCCTGCCCGCGAGACGAGGCCGAGCAGGTACTGCCGGTCTCCCCGCGCCACGCCGAGCAGGTCGAAGACCGCGCCGAGCGGAATGTTCGCGGCGACGTCCCGGACGAAGTCGGCTTCGCCCTTGGCGACGGCCGCCGCCACGAGTTCGTCCGCCGTGCGGCGGACGCCCTCCTGGACAGCGGCGAGTACCCGCGGGGAGAACGCCCTCGTCAGGATCGCGCGGATCCGCTGGTGGCGCAGTCCGTCGGTCACCGCGAGCAGCGTCCCCGCAGCCGCGTCCCCTCCGGTGAGCAGGGTGGGCAGGCTGTTGCCGTGCTCGGTGGTGAACTCCCGGCTTCGGTAGACCTCCACCACGTCGGCGTACCGGGTGATCACCCAGAACCCCGGCCGCGAGCCGCGGGCGGGCTGGCGGTGGAAGGGGCGCTCGGCCCGCAGCCGGCGCCACACCTCGGTCAGGTCGTGCTCGGCGTGCAACCGGGGGTCGGCGAAGTCCAGTTCGTCGAGTTCGTCGGGGGAGGCCAGGGGCAGTGACGTCATCGGCTGCCGTCCTGCGCGGCGGTGGCAGCCGCGGCGAGCGCGCGAACCGTCAAATGGTTGACGCCCTCGTCGAGCGCGACGGCGATACGGGCGGCGGGGGCCCGCCGGCTCACGCTGAGGGCGAGCCGGGCCGGTGCGGTGTCGCGCGGGCGCCCGGCCGTGGCGCCGAGGCCGCCCGCGGGCCGGGGCGCTTCCGCGTGCGGCGTCGGCCGACGACGTGGGCAGCGCCGGGCCGGTTCGGCGGCCTGCTGCCGCGCGCCGCCGTCCGGGGAACCGTCGTCGCGGGCCGGCGCGGCCATGGGAGCGCGGAGTGTCGCTCGCCCCATGTCACGCCGTCCCCTCGGCGCGCCCGGCCCGTGCCAGGACCTCGGCGCGCAGCCGTACCCGGTCGGGCTTGCCGGGACCCACCAGCGGCAGCGTCTCGCGCAGTTCGATCTCGGCAGGCACGTGGTTCACCGACAGCGCGTCGGTGACGTGCCGTGCCAGCACCGCGCGGTCCAGGGTCACTCCGTCGCGGGGCACCACGGCCGCGCAGATCCGCTCGACGCGCTGCTCGTCCTCGACGCCGAAGACCGCTGCCGCCGCCACGCCCGGGTGCTCCAGGAGCACGCGCTCGACCGCGCTCGGATGGACCTTGATGCCCTTGACCTTGATGACGTCCGCGATCCGGCCGTGCAGATGCAGCAGGCCCGCCTCGTCCAGGTGTCCGATGTCCCCGGTGTGCACCCAGCCGTCCCGCACCACACGCGCCGTCAGTTCGGGTTCGTTCCAGTAGCCGGCCATCTGCCACCGGGCCCGGACGCACACCTCGCCGGGCTCGCCGACGGGCAGTGCCCGGCCGTCGGTGACGGACCGGATGCTGACCCGGTCGGCCTCCAGCGGACGGCCGGCGGTGGCGCGCAGCTCCGGGTCCAGGTGGTCCTGTGGTGTCAGCAGGCTGATCATTCCGGTCTCGCTGGTGCCGTAGACCTGGAAGAGGACGGGGCCGAGTGCCTTCACCGCGTGGGCGAGCCGCTCGGGCGCGGCGGGACTGCCGGTGTAGAACAGCTCGCGCAAGCCCGTCAGGTCGGTGTGCGCGGTGTCGGGGTGGTCGGCCAGCGTGTTCACCTGCGGGGTGCCGAGCACGAGGCGGGTGATCCCGTGGCGGGGGACGGCGCGCAGTACCTCGGCGGCGTCGAAGCCGGGGTGCAGTACGACGGTGCCGCCGGCGACGATCGTGTCGTCCGCGGAGGCGCCGCTCGAATGGGTGAGCGGCGCGGTGACCAGGCAGCGACCGCGACCACCGCGGGCCGCGGACGTCGCGATCATCTCGTTCTTGACCGCGTAGGGCCAGCAGACGCCCTTGGGCTTGCCCGTGGAGCCGCTGGTGTAGGTCACGACGGCGATCGTGCCCTGCTCGGCGGTGGCGAGGTCGAAGTCAGCGGGTGCCGACAGGTCGACCGCGCCCGGGAGGGCGTCACCGCCGCCGAGCACCGCGACCGGCAAAGGCTCGGGCAGGGCGGCGCAGAGGTCCCGTGCCCGCGCGGTGTTGTCCTGGTCGACGGCGAGCAGGGTGGGCTCGACGTCCCGGAGGATGCCGAGCTGCGCCTCGGCGGAGAGCTGGTCGGAGGGGTCGATGGCGCTGACCCCGCGGACGTGCACCGCGGTGGCGCCCACCAGGTTCGCGGCGTAGCGCAGTATCAGGGTCGCGGGCGTGTTCGGATTCGTGAGTACGGCCACCGTTCCGCCGGGGCCGACGCCGTGCTCGCGCATCCGGGCCGCCGCGTGGACGACGGAGTCCGCCAGCTCACGGGCGGTGGTCGGCGTGTCCCGGTGAACGAGCGGGATGCCGTCGGGCTCGGCGCTCAGCTTGGTGAGGATCTGGCGCACGTAGTGATCATGGCCTTGCACGTCCGTTCTCCAATGCGACTCGGTGGTCAACAGGCACGTTCGGGCATGACGGCTCGGCATGCCCGGCCCGGGTGTGCGGGGATCTTCCAGCGGGGTGCATCGACCTGCGCCCTGATCCCGACCACCGTAGGTTCCGGCCGACAGGGCCCACATCCCTCGGGCTGGTAGCCCGGCGGGACCACCGCGCGGTCACGGTCGACGGCTGTCAGGCGTGCCGACGCGCACCACTCGACCGGTGAGGGCGTCGGCGGCGGTCCCGCCGCGCATCCGGACGGAGGACTCCACAAGGGTGGGGAACCGGCCCGCCCGGCCGGATCGGCCGACGAGGAGCGGCGCGGTGAGGAGCCGGGCCGTACCGCCCGGCGGTGTCGGTGCGAACGCCGGGGTCCGCAGGGGATCCTTGAGCGCGGTACGGGCGGTGGCGTTCTCGGCGTCCGCGCCGGCGTCGTCCGCGACGGTGAGCAGGATCGGCGAGTCGCCGAGCCCCGCACACACCTGGCGTTCTCGGCTTCCACGCCTGCGTCGTCCGCGACGGAGGACCGGTGGGCGGCCGAACCCGGCACACGCCTGCTCGGCCGCGGTGCCGGCCGACGCACCGCCGGTCCAGTCGGAGCGCGCACCGCCACCGCTGCCCGGCGGCCCGGGTCCTCGACCTGGGCCGCCGCCGTGCGTGCGGATGCGCCGGCGGCGAGCAGCGCCACGCCGAATCCGTCCGCGGCCACCGCGAGCGCGGCTCCCGCTCCCGCGATCGTCGCAGCCCGCGAGGTTCCCCGGCGTTCGCCGGTGCGCGCTGATCCACCGCACGCGCCGCAGACCGGGCCGGGCCCGGTCGGCAGCGGTCGGGCCGGTGGGTGTCAGGTCGGTCAGCGGGTCATCTTGCGTACGGCGGGGAGCACTTCGGTGCCGAGGATCTCGATGATCCCGGCGACCTCCGCGAAGGGCATCCCGCCGAGGTCGATCTGGGCGAGCAGCCGGTCGTGGCCGAACAGCTCGTGCTGCCGCCCGATGCGGTCCACGATCTGCTGCGGGCTGCCGAGCAGCAGCGCGCCGTCCTCGCCCCGTTGCAGGTCGAACATCTCGCGTCGGCCTTGCAGCCGGCCCCGGGAGTGGTGTGCGGCGTACGCGGCCCAGTGGGCGTGGAAGCGGTCCACCTCGGCCGGGGTGTTCGCGACGTGGAGGTAGTTCGTCGTGGCCACCGGCAGCTCCGCCGGATCGTGCCCGGCCTGCTTCGCCGCCGCCCGGTACACGGCGAACGTCTCGACGAGACGTGAGAGCGCACCGCCGTTGGCGCCGACGAGGAGGGGCACGCCGAGCGACCCGGCCCGCTTCGCGCTCCCCCGGTTACCGCCGACGCCGACCCAGACGGGCAGCGGGTAGCGGTTGGCGCGAGGTACCACCCCGGCACTGGTGAGCGGCGCGCGGTGGCGGCCCGACCAGCTGACCCAGGGCCGAGTGGTGATCTTGCGCAACAGCTCGAAGTGGTCGGTGAACAGGTCGTCGTAGTCGTCGAACTCGTACCCGAACAGAGCGAACGGCTCGGGGAACGCGCCGCGGCCCACGGTGATCTCGGTGCGGCCCCCTGAGATCAGGTCCACGGTGGCGAAGTCCTCGTAGACCCGCACCGGGTCGAGGACCCCGATCAGCGTCGTCGCGCTCGTGAGCTTGATGCGCGTGGTGGCCTGGGCGATCGCGGCGAGCACGACGGCGGGCGAGGACACCGCGTAGTTCGGATGGTGGTGCTCGCCGACGGCGAAGACGTCCAGGCCCGCCTCGTCGGCGAGTACGGCGGCGCGCACGATGTCGGTGATCCGCCTGCCGGCGGGCGCCACGTCACCGGTCGCCGGATCCGGGGTGAGGTCGGCGAGGCTGATCAGTCCAAGCTCCATGCGGACATCCTGTCAGGACGCCCATGGCAGTGGCACGCCGCTCGGCCGGGTTTCGGTGCCCGGCGGATGAGTTCCGCCAGGCGCGCGGTCACCGCCATCGCCTGACGGGTGTTCAGCCGGGGGTCACAGGCGGTCTCGTAACGGTTCGGCAGGTCCGTCTCGCCGATGCCCGCGCCGAGGCACTCGGTGACATCGTCCCCGGTCAGTTCCAGATGGACGCCGCCAGGGTGGGTGCCGAGCCGCCGGTGCACCTCGAAGTACCCGGCGAGTTCGTCGAGGACGTGCTCGACGCGCCGGGTCTTGTGGCCGGTCGGTGCGACGAAGGTGTTGCCGTGCATGGGGTCGCACTGCCAGACGACCTGGTGTCCCAGCGCGGTCACCTTCTCGACGATGGGCGGCAGTACGTCGCGGACCCTCCG
The DNA here is from genome assembly GCF_014650735.1 of Streptomyces canarius. Lineage (NCBI taxonomy): Bacteria > Bacillati > Actinomycetota > Actinomycetes > Kitasatosporales > Streptomycetaceae > Streptomyces > Streptomyces canarius. The sequence goes on along the minus strand of NZ_BMVN01000024.1, from coordinate 93,757 downwards.
ATGTCCCATCCGGGTCACCAGGGTCAGCCGGCCCGGCACTCCGTCCGGGTCCAGCCGCCGTACGTACTCGACGGCTTCCTCCGGGGTGGTGGTGGGGCCCAGTTTCACACCGACGGGGTTGGCCAGCAGTTCGGCGAACCCGATGTGGGCGCCGTCGAGCCGGCGCGTCCGCTCCCCGATCCACAGGAAGTGCGCCGAGCCACTGTAGGGCCGGCGGTCGCCGGGCGGACCCGGCCGCAGCAGCGCGCACTCGTAGTCGAGCACCAGCGCCTCGTGGCCGGTGAAGACCTCGCCGCCCGTCCAGGCCCGCACGAAGTTCATCGCGACCGCCGAGGCGGCATGGGCCCGGAGCATCCGGTCCGGGTCGGGCGCCCGTTCCGCGGGGGTCGCGGCGCGGCCGTTGATCATGTCCCCGCGGTAGACGGGCAGCCCGTGGGCGTCCATCGCGGCGGATCGGGGTTTGGCGTACTGTCCGGCCATCCGGGCCAGCCGCACCACCGGCAGGCCGCCCGCGCGGGCGAGCACGGCGGCCATGCGGGTCAGGAGGTCGAGGTTCCCGCGCAGATGCGATTCGGTGTTGCCGGTGAAGGTCTCGGCGCAGTCCCCGCCCTGGAGGACGAAGGCCGCACCGCGCGCCACTTCCGCGAGCCTGGCCGTGAGGCGGTCGGCCTCTGCGGGCAGGACCAGCGGCGGTGCCGTGCGCAGCGCCTCACGGACGGCCCGCACACCGGCCTGATCCGGCCATTCGGGCTGTTGCGCCCTGGGCCGGGAGACCGCGACCGCGAGCGGCAGCGGGGCCGGACCGGCCGCCGGCAGCCCCAGGTGCATCATCGGCGGTGCGGGGACGCGGCGGCGGTGTGCGCTGTCGCGGTCCCCGGTCGTCCGTGGCGGGGGTGCCGGGCGTTCGGCGGCGGGAAGCCGGCCGCGGCCCGTTCGGCGGTGGTCACTGTCCGCTCCCGGTGTGGTGGCAGGAAGACGAGGCCCTCGTGACGGCCCGGAGCATCACGGCTGCCCGGCGCCGACCTCGCACAGCCGCAGGAGCGCCTGTGCGGCGAGCCGGTAGCCGAGAGCGCCGAGGCCCACGACGACGCCGGAGGCGAGCGGTGCGAGAACGGATTCGTGCCGGAACTGTTCCCGGGCCCAGACGTTCGACAGGTGCACCTCGATCCACGGGGGATCGTAGGCCGCCAGCGCATCCCTGAGGCTCCAGCCGGCGATCATCAGGGCGCCGGGGTTCACGATGGCGCCGACGGTCGTGGCGCGGTGCTCGTGCACGGCCCGTACCAGCTCCCCCTCCCCCTCCCGCTGGACCGAGATCACGTCCCAGCCCGCTTCCGCCACTTCGGCCGCAACCATTTTCTCGATATCACCGAGAGTCTCTCGGCCATATATATCCGGCTCGCGTTCGCCAAGAATTCCGAGATTAGGTCCGTTCAGCAAAAGAATGGAACTCATACCCACCTCTCCGGGCGACGGAATCTGACCCTCGGGCACCATCAGGACCCAAGCCGAAAGACTCACCCACCCCTACACCGGACCACAATCGCACGACCTGACAGTCCTGGACCCCCCTGCGACACCCGTCGAATCATCCCAGCTCACCTACCTATCCAGGTGACGCCCGACACAAACGCGCAACAGTCGCCCCCCTCACCGAACAAGTCGCTCCGCAAAAGTCAATCAAGTCTCGACAAAGGCTTCACCAATTTAATTGCGCGCTGAAATTACCCTTTTGGGGCCGGATTACCGCCCCCATATAGCCACCGTTGACAACGGCGCGGAGCCACCCATAGGCTCACTCGGAGCGTGAGTTTGCATTTCCCAACCAGGGGGCTGTTTTGCAAAATGGCACTTTAGTCAAATACGACACTCCTGATATGGCGGCATCTCCGCTGAAGTGCGCGGCATCGTCGTGTCGTACCGCCTCCTTCATCTCGTCGGCCCGGCGCTCCTGGCGCAACGGCCGGTTGGACGAAGGCATCCGCACCGCCGAACAGGCGCTGCACGACGGATGCACGGTGGACAGCCACTGCCGCACGGAGGCCGCCTTCGTCCTGAGCCTCCTGCTCGCGCAGGTTCGGCGGACGGACCACGCACACGCCGTACTGGACACCGTCGAGGAAGTCGTCCAGGCACGCGACGACGACCGGTTGACCGCGACCGCGACCCTCGCTCGATCCGGTGTCGTCCTCGCCACCGGTGACTTCGACAAGGCGGCCAAGCTCGCCACCGCCGGACTCGGCGAAGCCGAGCAGTCCGGGCTCAGGGCCTGGTCACCGCTCGGCCACTTCGTGCTGGCACAGTCCGCGCTGCGCCAGGGCCACCTGTCGACGGCCGTCCGCTACACACAGAAGCTGAAAGAGGACACCGTCTTCCAGCGGGAGATGCTCCATGTCGGCCAGGCCGCCTGGGCCGTGATCCAGATCGCCGAGGCCACGAAGGGCCGGCGCCACGCCGTGCCGCTGGGCGCCGAACTGCTCGCCGCGGACACGGTCGTACGGCAGCTCGCGACCGCCGAACCCGCGGCGCTGCCCTGGCTCGTCCGGCTGATGATGAACAGCGGTCACAAGCAGCTCGCGGCGCACGGCGTTCGGATCTGTCAGCAACTGGCTGCCGAGAACCCGCATTTCAGCACGTTCCAGGCGGCTGCGGCCCACGCCGCCGGACTGCACGACGAGGACCTCGGCAAGCTCCGGCTCGCCGCCGAGTCGCATGTCGATCCCTGGGCGAAGGCGTCTGCCAACGAAGACATCGCCGTCATGCTCGCCCGTGGTGCCGACGACCGGACCACCCCGGCCCGCGACCTCCAGCAGGCGCTGGACACCTACACGCAGACCGGAGCCTGGCGGGACGTCTCGCGCATCGAGTCACGGCTGCACCGCAGCACCGCGGAGACCGGCGCAGTCGGCCGGCACCAGCGAAGACGGGAGATACCGGAACTGACCGACACCGAGTACGCCGTCGCGCATCTGGTCGCCCAGGGCTTCACCAACGGCCAGACCGCGGGCCAGCTCTTCCTGTCACAGCACACCATCGCCTTCCACCTGCGCAAGATCTTCCGCAAACTGGACGTGGAGTCCCGCGTGCAGCTGGCGAGCCTGTGGAAGGACCTGGCTGTCCGGCAGACGGGGATACGCGAGCATCCGACGAGCGCCGTCGCGACGGGCTGGCCCCGGCTGTCCTCCTAGCAGGACCGTCCCCGCCCGAGCGGACCGGACGGCGGCACTGGCCTTCGGAGCCTTCGGGGCCACTGTGCCTGTGCCGCAGAGGCGGACCGGTGGCACCACCGGCACCGCGCTCCGTGCCGACTCGACAGGCCCCCCGGCTCAGGCCGGAGAGTTCTCCGGCACACCGGAGACGGCACCGCGGCGCCGCAGGCCGGCGATGTCCGCGGCGGAGTAGCCCAGCTCGCGCAGTACCGGCACGGTGTGCTCGCCCAGTGCCGGGACCGGCCCCATCGGCAATTCCACGCCCTCGACGGTGAACGGCGGCAGCAGTCCGCGTACCGTGCCGCCGGGCGTCTCCACCGGACGCCAGCGGCGGCGCGCGGCCAGCTGCGGATGATCCAGCAGGTCATCGACCTCGTTGACGCGGGCGGACGCGATGCCGATGGTGTCCAGGCAGGCCACGAGCCGGTCCGCGACCGTCGCCGAAGTGTGCTCGGCGACCAGCGCGTCCACCGCCTCGCGGTGCCGCACCCGGGCCACGTTCGTCGCCCAGGCCGGATCGGTCGCCAGCTCGGGCCGGCCCAGGAACTCCGCGGCGAACCTCGCCCACTCCCGGTCGTTCTGCACTCCGATGACCACCTCCGCGCCGTCGGCCGTGGGGAACGCGCCGTAGGGTGCCACGCTGGGATGCGACAGCCCCATACGACCGGGTGACCGCCCGGTCCCCTGGGCGTGGTAGATCTGGTAGCCCATCCATTCGGTGGTCGCCTCCAGCATCGAGATCTCCAGCGCGGCGCCCTCGCCTCCCACCCCGCGCCCCACCAGGGCGGCGAGTGTCGCGGACAGGGCGTACATGCCCGCCGCGATGTCGGAGGCGGGAATGCCCGCCTTCGCGGGACGGTCGGCCGCTCCGGTCACCGAGACCACGGCCGCCTCGCACTGGATGAGCATGTCGTAGGCCCGTTTGTCCCGGTAGGGGCCGGTGCCGCCGTATCCCGACATGTCGACGGTCACCAGCCGCGGGTGCCGGGCCCGCAGCCCGGCGGCCCCGAAACCGAGCCGGGTGGCCGCGCCCGGGGCCAGGTTCTGCACGAAGACGTCGGCACCGGCGACGAGTTCGGCGAGGACCTGGCGCCCGCCGGGCGACTTCAGGTCGAGCGTGACCGACTCCTTGCCCCGGTTGAGCCAGACGAAATGACTGGCCAGTCCGCCCACGCTGGTGTCGTAGCTCCGCGCGAAGTCCCCGCCGTCCGGGCGTTCCACCTTGATCACGCGGGCGCCGAGGTCGGCCATGTGACGGGTGGCCAGCGGTGCCGCCACCGCCTGCTCGACGGCGACCACGGTGATGCCCGCGAGCGGCAGGCCGGTGCCCGCGAGGGGTTGAGTGGGGGACATCCCGGCTCACCGCCCCTCGGGGGTGAGCGCCGCCGGCAGGGAGTTCATACGGCACCTGCCCCTGTCCGGGGCGGCGGGGAGGCCGTCGACTGTGCGGCGCGGGCTGTGCTGCCGGACCCGGACGGGCGTCCTCGGCGCGCACGCGGCGTCGCGGACGTCACGCGGCCGGGTCCGCTCCGAGCCGGCGGTCACCGCGCGCGGGGCGCGGGCCACCGGGCCCCTTCCGATCACGAGGTTCTCCAGGGCGTTCCCGCGCTCGGTGGGGACGTGCTCCCCGTCGCGGTACCCGGCCGTCGCGTCCGCGTGGCGGCGGAGCACCCGGGAGCCGGGACGGTCCGCGCGCGGCTGCTGCCGGTGGAGCGTCCGCGCTGCGCGCGGCTGACGCCACACCTCGGTGAGGTCCCGCTCGGCACGCGGCCGGGGATCGGCGGCAACCGGGGGGTCGAGCTCGTCTGGGCTGACGACGGGGCGGGTCATGATCCGGGCCCTTCCGCGACGGAGGTGAGAGATCGGCAGCGTCGGCGGACCGGCGGGCCGGCGGCCCCGTCCGGCACCGGTTCCGGCTGCCCGTCCGCCACCGTAGGCTCGCGGCGGACGCACCGGCATCCTTCACCCGGGTAGTGCGCACTCCCCCGCGAACCCCGTACACGTGGGCCGGGACCCGTCGCGCCGGTCTCCGGCGGGTACTACCAGGTCGTGGGATGCGACGGTGCGACCGGCTGCCTACGGTGAATCGACACCCGATCGCCTCGCCCACGGATGCCGTCCCGGATTCTTCCGGAGCGGTCCGTGAGACGCAGGACATGGACCCCTCTCCACGGTGGACGGCCGAGGCTGCTCGGAGGGAACCCACCGTTGCGTGCGGGAGACAAGAGGAGAGTAGCCAGCATGAATCCCCGGCCCGCACCGACCTTCCCGGACTGGCCCCAGTTCGACGACACCGAACGCGCGGCTCTCGAACGTGCGCTGGCGCAGGGCCAGTGGTGGCGCATGGGAGGCGGTGAAGTCAACGCCTTCGAGGAGGAGTTCGCCGAGTACCACGGTGCCCGGCACGCGCTGGCCGTCACCAACGGAACCCATGCGCTGGAGCTCGCCCTGCAGACCATGGGCGTCGGCCCCGGCGACGAGGTGATCGTGCCCGCGATCACCTTCATCTCGTCCTCGCAGGCGGTACAGCGGCTCGGCGCGGTGAGCGTGCCCGTGGACGTGGACCCGGGGACGTACTGCATCGACGTCGCCGCCGCGGCTGCTGCCATCACCCCCCGCACCAAGGTGATCATGCCCGTGCACATGGCCGGGCTGATGGCGGACATGGACGGACTGGAGAAGCTCGCCGCCGACGCCGGCGTGGCACTGCTCCAGGACGCGGCGCACGCGCACGGGGCCCGGTGGCGTGGCCGGCGGGTCGGGGAACTGGGTTCGGTCGCCGCGTTCAGCTTCCAGAACGGCAAGCTGATGACCGCGGGTGAGGGCGGCGCCGTCCTCTTCCCCGACGACGAGAGGTACGAGAGCGCGTTCCTGCGTCACTCCTGCGGCCGTCCCCGCACCGACCGCCACTACCGGCACCAGGTGGCCGGCACCAACATGCGGCTCAACGAGTTCTCAGCCGCGGTGCTGCGCGCCCAGCTCGCCCGCCTGGACGGGCAGATCACGGTCCGTGAGGAGCGGTGGCCGGTGCTGTCCGCGCTGCTGGCCGAGATCCCCGGCGTCGAGCCGCAGGCCGACGACGCCCGGGCCGACCGCAACCCCCACTACATGGCGATGTTCCGACTGCCCGGCTGGTCCGAGGAGCGGCGCAACACCCTGGTGGACCGGCTGGTCGCGGCGGGGCTCCCGGCGTTCGCGGCGTTCCGCGCGGTCTACCGGACGGACGCGTTCTGGGAGATCAACGCCCCGGACGAGACGGTGGACGAGGTGGCCGCCCGGTGCCCGAACGCGGAGGCCATCAGCGCCGACTGCGTCTGGCTGCACCACCGGACGCTGCTCGGCTCCGTGCCGGCGCTGACGGACGCCGCCGCCATCGTGGCCGAGCTGGTTCGCGCCGGATGACCGTACGCACGTTCCTGGTCGGACTCGGCTGGTCCGGCCAGGAGATCTGGCTTCCCCGGCTGCTGGCCCACGACGGCTACGACGTGGTGGCCGCCGCCGACCCCGATCCGGGGCGCCGCGCCGCGTTCACCGCCGCCACGGGACGCCCGGCGTTCGCGGACACCCGGGCCTTCGACACCGGGCAGGCCGACCTCGCTGTCGTCGCCGTCCCCAACCACGCCCACGCCCCGGTCGCCCGGGACCTGCTGCTGCGCGGGCTGGCCACGTTCGTGGAGAAGCCGGTGTGCCTCTCCGCCGGCGAGGCCGAACTCCTCGCCGACGCGGAACGGCGCGGCGGCGCACCCCTGCTGGCGGGCAGCGCGTTCCGCCACCGGGCGGACGTCGCAGAACTGGCCCGGCTGGTCCCGGCGCTCGGCCGGATCCGCAACGTGGACGTGTCCTGGGTCCGGGCCCGTGGCGTGCCGCAGGCCAAGGGCTGGTTCACCAACCGCTCGCAGGCGGGCGGCGGCGTCCTGTTCGACCTGGGCTGGCACCTCCTCGACGTGCTCGACGCGGTCGTCGGCCCGTTGACGTTCGATCAGGTCGCGGCGGTCACCACGGACGATCATGTGAACGAGGCGGGCTGGACGGCGGCCTGGCGCCACGACCCGCCGGCCCCCGGCGTCACCGCGGACGTCGAGGACACCGTGCGCGCCTTCCTGGTCGCCGAGGGGGGTCTCTCCGTCGGGCTGCGGGCCAGCTGGGCCTCGCACAGCGCCACGCACGACGCCACCACGATACGGGTCGAGGGCACCGCCGGGACCGCGACCATGTGCTGCACCTTCGGGTTCAGCCCGCACCGCGTACCGCGGCCCGGGATCACCCACGTCCGGGCGGGGGAGGTCAGCGAGATCCCGGTGCCCCCGGAACCCGTCGGCGCCGAGTACGACCGCCAGCTCGCCACGCTGGGCACGCTGGCGTCCGCGCCCTCCTCGCGGGGCCGGGCGATCGAGGGCGCCCACCGAATCGTCAGGGCCATCGAAGCGATCTACGCTGCCGCGGCCACGTCCCTGGTGCCGGCCGGACCGGCCGAGTTCAAGGCAGGTGAGAGATGACGACCGTCGCGCCGCGCAGCGCGGTGATCTTCGACCTCGACGGGGTCCTGGTCGACAGCCACGAGGTGATGGGCAGGGCCTTCGCCGCCGCGTACGCCGAGGTGGTCGGCGACGGCCCCGCCCCGTTCGCGGAGTACCAGCGGTACCAGGGCCTGTACTTCCCGGAGATCATGCGCATCATGGGCCTCCCGCCGGGGATGGAGGAGCCGTTCGTCCGGGAGAGCTACCGGCTGGCCGACCAGGTCCCGGTGATCGACGGGATGGTGGATCTGCTGGAGACCCTGCGGGCCCGCGGGCTGGGGCTCGCCGTGGCCACCGGGAAGGCCGGGGTGCGGGCCCGCTCGCTGCTGGAGACCCTGGGCATCCTCAAGTACTTCGACCACGTGATCGGCTCCGATGAGGTCGCGCGTCCCAAGCCGGCGCCGGACATCGTGCTCCGGGCCCTCGGGCTGCTCGGCGTCCGGGCCGAGGAGGTGATCATGGTGGGGGACGCCCCCGCGGACGTGCGGAGCGCCCGGGGCGCGGCCGTGACCTCGGCCGCGGCGACCTGGGCGACGGTCGACGAGGCCGGTCTGCTGGACGCCGGCCCCGATCTGGTCCTGGCATCTCCCGCGGAGCTGCTGGCCTGGTGTCCGCCGCCTCCGGTCGGTGGCCTGGGATGAGCCTGCCTTCCTCGGCCGCCGGCTCCCGGGAGCCGGCGGCCTGGCTCGGCATGGACATCGGCGGCACCAAGGTGGCCCTGCGGGCGGAGATCCCTGGCGGGCGGGCCCGTGAGCGCGTCGTGCGCTGGCCCGGCCGTGGCGCCGCCGGCGACCTGGCCCGGCTCGCCGCCGAGGTCGCGCTGTTGCACCGGGAGGTGCCGGGCGGGTTCGCCGCCGTGGGTGTCGCGCTGCCCGCCACCGTCGGCCCGGACGACCGCGTGGTGGTCTGGCCGAGCCGCCCCGAGTGGGTCGGCCTGGACGTCCGCTGTGCCATGGCGGAGCTGTTCCCGGACACGCCGGTCGGCTGGGCCGACGACGGGGACCTGGCCGCGCTGGCGGAGGCGGAGGCGACCGGTTGCGCCGACGTGCTGTACGTCGGGGTCGGGACCGGTGTCGGGGGTGGCCTCACCTGCGGCGGCGGCCCGGTCCCGGGTCTCGGCCGCGGTTCCTTCGAACTCGGTCATGTGGTGACCGACCCGGACGGTCCACCCTGCCGGTGCGGCCGGCGCGGCTGTCTCCAGTCCACCGCGTCCGGTCCGGCCACACTCGCCCGGGCCGGCCGGCTGCACGGCGCCGACGTGACGTACCGGCAGCTGCGGGAGGCGTTCGCGCACCAGGAGCAGTGGGCCGTACGGGCCGTGGACCGTACCTGTCACCGGATCGCGCTGGCGGTCACCGGCGTCCGGGAGCTGATGCACCCGCAACTGGTGGTCGTGGGCGGCGGGTTCGCCGCCGGGCTGCCCGGTTTCGTCGACCTGGTGGCGCACCATCTGCACGCCCTGGCGCGGCCGGGCGTGCCCGCACCACCGGTACGGGCGTCCTGCCGGGGCGGACTCACGTCGCTGTACGGTGCCGTGGCCCTCGCCCGGGTCCTGGAGCGGGAGCCGGCGCGCACCGCGGCCCTGGCGCGCCGTGTGCCACCGGGCTGAGCCGGCGCGCTGGCCCCGCGCGGTGCCCCGTCAGTTCCGGCTGTAGTGCGGGACGGGCGCGATGTCGGCGTCCGGGCCGCTGTCGAGTTCGTTCCAGATGACGGCCAGTTCGAGCCGGGACTTGACCCCGACCTTCTGGAAGACCTTGCGCAGATGGAAGGCGACGGTGTGCCGGGACAGGAACATCCGCTCCGCCGTCTCGCCGTTGGTCAGCCCCTGCGAGACCAGTTTCGCCACGGCGTACTCGGTGTCGGTCAGTCCCCGGATGCCGCTGCGCGGCCGGCACCGCTCGCGGGAGCGCGGGCTGGCGTTGATGCCCCGTAGCCGGCTCATCACCCGCGACGAGTCGCGCAGCGATCCCATGCAGGTGTAGGCGCGCATCGCATCCTCGAAGTACCCGGCCGCCTCCGGGGATTCCGCCCGTCCTTCGCAGAGCCGGACACCGATGTCCTCCAGCACCGAGGCGCGCGCCCAGGGATCGGTGTGCAGCTCCGCGGCACGCCGCAACTTGTCGAGGTCGCCCTCCAGCAGGGCGGTGGCGTGCAGGGCGGCGGCGCCGACGGAGTCGACGTCCGGGTTCTCGGCCGCGAGCCGCCGGGCGAAGCGGACTCCCGCACCCGCCGGGCCGCGCTCGCCGGCCCGGAGCAACAGCCGCACCAGCCAGGGCACCGCAGCGGGTTCCGCCACCAGCAGGCGTCGGGTGAACGTCTCGGACTCAAGCAGTTCGCGGGCGAGGATCGCGGCCTTGTCCCGTCCCTTGCCCGCCTCGCTGAGCTGCACGACGGCCCACGCGGACTGTCCGATCGGGAACATCTCCCGGGCGAAGACCGCGTCCTCCTCCAGTTTGGCGCTGTAGTGCAGCGCTGCGGAGATGTCGCCCCCACGCAGGGTCGTGGTGGCCAGCACCAGGTTCCCGACCGGGGTCCAGGCGCTCTGACCGGTTCCGGCCGCGAGCTTGAGGCCCCGCTCGGCGAGTGCGCCCGCCTCCGGGTAGTCACCGGCGGCGAGCGCCACCTTCGCCCCCACGAGCGTGGTGCTCGCGATGAGTTCGGGGTCGTCCTGGACCTGCGGCGACGCGAGGAGCCGGCGCTGCAGATCCGCCGCCGTCGCCACCTCGCGGATACCCACCAGGAACAGGATCAGCAGCAGATCGGCATAGACGGAACAGGACCTGCCGCAGCGGTCGCAGCCCGCCTGGGCCGCCTCCTCGGCGAGGGCTATGGCACCCCTGAGGCTGCCGTTCTGCCAGCGCTCGTGGGCACGGGTCAGGATCTCGGCGGTGACGCAGTCGGGCGCGACGCAGGTTGGCAGTGTCGGTTCTTCACAGGCGTCCGGTTCGCGTGTCTGCCCGGCCATGGAGTCCCCCATTCGACGACTGTGCGGTGGGACGGCGTCCGCTCTCGACGCCGCGTCAAACCGGCGGACCAGGATCCGTTCCTTGTGGGAGGGGCCATGGAGCCACCGGTGAGGTGTTGTGCGCAGCGCTCCGTTGCGTGCGCACACCTGGGTATGACGAATCGTTTCGGCCGACCGGCCCCGCGTTGCTGTAGCCTGACCGCCGAAGCACGACAGCGGGTCGATGGCGTCTTCCTGTACAGCTGTGCCCTGGTCACAACCCGGCGGTCGCCCAGTCTGCGTCACCGATCACAGCGGCGGGCCGCGCAGGGCTTCACTCCGCGCCGGATCGGCGGCGTAAGCGGCTTGGATGGCTTCTCGACACGTCCTCCCCCGATGTTCTGTGCGCACCGACCTCGTGCGGCGCATCAAGGCTAAGCGGACTGCGGCAATCCGAGCATCCCCAAGTCTGACAGTCACACCATTACCCGCGGTCGGGCCTTGACAACGCCACGCGGACCGCCGATAGCGTTTCGAAGCCGTTGCCCGCCGCATCACCTCTCGCGGTACGGAGGCCTCTGGACATGCCTGCCACACCACACTCGCCCGCACCCGGCCCGGACACCCCCGACACGGACGTCATCGTCGTCGGCCGGGGTCCGGTGGGCGCCGTACTCGCCATCCTGCTGGCCGACCGGGGCCATCGGGTGCGCGTGCTCGAACACCGGCCGGAGCCGTATCCGCTGCCCCGCGCGACGAGTTTCGACGGAGAGACCGCGCGACTGCTCGCGTCCACCGGTATCGGCGGCGGCCTGGCCACGATCTCCGAGCCGGCGACCGGGTACCAATGGCGCACCGCAAGCGAGCGTCCCCTGCTCGACATCGCGTTCAGCCGCACCGGCAGATACGGCTGGCCGGACGCCAACACGATGCACCAACCCGCGCTCGAAGAACTGCTCGCCGGACGGCTGGCGACGCTTCCCGGCGTCGAGACGCACCTCGGTCACCGCGTGGTGGACATCGCCCAGACCCCGTCGGGTGTCACGGCGACCGCGGTCACCGGGGACGGCGCGGAGCGCGCCTTCACCGCCCGGTGGCTGGTGGGCTGCGACGGCGCCAACAGCTTCGTCCGTGAGCACACCGGCGTGGCCGTCACCGACCTCGGCTTCTCCTACGAGTGGCTGCTCTGCGACGTCCGGCTCCACACACCGCGCGAGTTCGTCCCGACCAACGTCCAGCTGTGCGACCCGGCACGCCCCACGACGATGGTCGGCAGCGGCCCCGGGCGCCGCCGCTGGGAGTTCATGCGCCTGCCGGGCGAGAGCGCCGCGGAGCTGGACACCACCGAGGCCGCCTGGCGACTGCTCGCCCCGCACGGGGTCACCCCCGAGACGGCCACACTGCTGCGCAGCACCACGTACCGGTTCCGCGCCATGTGGGCCGAACAGTGGCGCTCGGGCCGCGTCTTCCTCGCCGGGGACGCCGCGCATCTGATGCCGCCGTTCGCCGGGCAGGGCATGTGCGCCGGCATCCGTGACGTCGTCAACCTCGCCTGGAAGCTCGACCTGGTGCTGTCGGACCGGGCGCCGGACCGGCTGCTCGACACCTACACGCTCGAACGCCGGCTGCACGCCAAGGCGTCGATCACCGCCTCGGTCAAGCTGGGCCGGGTGATCTGTGTGACCGACCCGGCCGCCGCGGCCGACCGCGACGCGGCGATCCTGGCCAACGGCGGCGGTCGCGCACAGCAGGGGCCGCCCCCCGCCGAGCCGCTGACGAAGGGGCTCCTGCGGCCTGCCGGGGACGGGTGCGGAGGCGCGGGCGAGGTCATGATCGCCGGCACGGTGGAAGCCGACGGCGTGCGTGACCGTCTCGACCAGCTCGTCGGCGCCGGCTTCGTCCTGATCACCACCGAGGACCCGACCGAACTGAACCACGTCCACGGGGCGTTCCTGACCGCCCTCGGGATCCGCGTGGTCCGGCTCTCGCCGCCCGGCTCACCGGCCGGCCCGGGCCTGGTGCGGGACGTCGACGGCGTCTACCACGCCTATCTGGGCCGGCTCGGCGCGTCGAGCGTCCTGGTCCGCCCGGACCACCACGTGTTCGGCACCGCTGAACCGGGCGGCACCGCGGCTCTCGTGGACGAGCTGCGCGCCCAGCTCCAGGACGCCCCGCTGGCGGCAGCCCGCTGACCGGCCCGGTCCGCTTCCACCGGAAGCGGACCGGCGGGAGTCCTCCCCCAGGACCGTGACAGCGCGGGCACACCACCCGGTCACCGTGCGGAACCCTCCCACCGGCACGCCGAACGCCCGGCTCGGATCAACCGGCCGGGCGTCGGACAGGTCCTGCGGGTTACCAGCGGACGGGAAGCCGCTGCACGCTCAGCACGGGCGTGCGGGCCCGCAGCGGAATGTCCTCGAGCGGCTCGTCCAGCGCCGGCTCCGGGAGCCCCAGGACGAGCGTCTCCAGCGCGATGCCGAGCACGGCGCGCCCCAGGCGCCGGCCGACGCACGCGTGGGGGCCGTAGCCGAAGGCGATGTGGCCGGCGGCGTCCTCCCGGGCGAGGTCCAGGTGCGCGGGGCAGCCGAACCGGGCCGGATCGCGGTTCGCGGCCGGCAGCGAGACCGTGACCGTGTCGCCCTTGCGTACCAGTTCACCGCGCAGACGCACGTCTTCCAGCGCGGTGCGGAAGATCTGGTACTGGTTCACGGTGGTGTAGCGCAGCAGTTCTTCGACAGCCGACTCGGTGCCCCGGCCCGACGCGGCCACGGCGCGGAAGGTCGCGAGCTGGTCGCCGTGGTGCAGCAGGGCGAGTGCCGCAGCCGCCACGGCTCCCTCACAGGTGGCGAAACCGGCGACGAACACCACCAGCAGCATGTTGGTGATCTCGCGGTCGGAGAGTCCCTCGACCGCCGTCAGCCGTCCCAGGATGTCGTCCCCGGGCGAGGTCCGGGCCCGCTCGACCAGGTCACGGGTGAGGAAGAACGCGCGTTTCTCGGCGGCGAACTCGTCCTCCAGCGGGACGTCGTCGTCATTTGCGGTGTCCGCCAGCGCGGCCAGGACGGGGGTGTCCTCGTAGGGGACGCCGACGACCTCGGAGAGCACCCGCAGCACCAGCGGCCGGATGTAGGCGGTCAGCAGGTCGGCGGGCGAGCCCTGGGCACGCAGCTCGTCCAGTTGTCCGGCCGCGATCTCCTGGATGCGCGGAACGAGTTCGGCCATGCGGCCGGTGCCGAACTCGGCGGTGAGCATACCTCGGTAGCGCGTGTGCTCGGGCGGGTCCATGTGGATGAACATGCCGGGGATGATCGGCATGGAGGGGAACGGCTCCCCCTTCTTCAGCATCGGGAAGTGCGCCGAGTGGAAGTTGTGGCTGAACGCGGGGCTGCTGAGCACCTCCTTGGCCACCTCCAGCCCGGTGGCCAGCCACCCGACGTGCCCGTCCGGGTAGCGCATGCGGGACAACGGCGCCGCCGCGGTCAGTACCGTCGGCGGGGCGAAGTGGTCGGTCCGGTCCACGAGTTGCTGGTAGGTGATGGGCGCTGCCATACGACATCCTCCTCAGGCCGGGCGCGACCGGCGGGCTGAAGCGACGTTAGTGATCCCCGGGCGTCCCGCCATCCCTCACCTTGACAGGCGTGCCGACAAGCGCTGTGCCGCCTCGGAGGCGGCGGTTAGCCTCGCGGCCGTGGGACGGCTTCCGGTCCCGCAGCGGCTGCCTGACAAAGGAGTGCCAGTGAAGGCGATCGTGTACGCGTCGGTGGGAAACCGGGATGTCCTCGCACTGGTCGACCGGCCGGTACCGGAGCCTGGCCCGGGTGAGGTCCGGGTCCGGGTGGCGATCTCCGGGGTGAACGCCACCGACTGGAAGTGCCGGCGGTTCGGTCATGCCGACGGGCGCCTGATGTACCCCGAGGTGATCCCCCATCACGACGGCAGCGGTGTGATAGACGCCGTCGGCAGCGGCGTCGCGGCGGAGCGCGTGGGGCAGCGGGTGTGGACCTGGGAGTCGGCGTGGCGGCGTCCGCACGGAACCGCCGCCGAGTACGTGGTACTGCCGTCCCGCCAGGCGGTGGAACTGCCGCCGGGCGCCTCGCTGGAACTGGGCGCGAGCATCGGACTGCCCGCGCTGGCGGCACACCGGTGTCTGACCTCGGCGCGGCAGGCACCGGCCCGGCTCGGGCCCGGCGCGCTGGCCGGGCGCACCGTGCTGGTGGCGGGCGGAGCCGGGGCCGTCGGCCACGCGGCGGTCCAGCTCGCGACGTGGAGCGGCGCGACGGTGATCGCGACGGTGGGCAGCCCGGAGAAGGAGAAACTGGCGCGTGTCGCGGGCGCCGGGCATGTGGTGCACCACCGGTCGGAGAGTGCCGCCGCGGACATTCGCGCGATCGCGCCCACGGGGGTGGACCTGATCACCGAGGTCGCGCCGTCCGCCAACCTCGACCTCGATCTGGAGGTGCTCGCCCCGGGCGGCACGGTCGCCGCCTACGGCACCGAGGGCGACGGCGAAGTCCTGCTGCCCACCCGGCTGCTGATGGGCCGGAACCTGCGCTACCAGTTCGTGCTGGCGCTGACCCTGCCGCCCGAGGAGAAGGACGCCGCGGTGGCGGACGTCGCCGCGGCGGTCTCGGACGGCGCCCTGGGGGTGGGCGAGGAGGCGGGGCTGCCGCTCCACCGCTACCCGCTCGACCGCACCGGCGACGCGCACGACGCGGTGGAGGGCGGGGTGACCGGCAAGGTCCTCATCGACCTCCGCTGAGCGATGCCCCTCGTCGCCCGGCCGGCTGCCGGCCGGCTGCTCCACGGGCCGGCAGCCCCCGGCCCGTCAGCGACTCGGGCGCAGCCACCGGTCGACGCGCGCCCGCAGCTCGGCCGGGAAGATGTCCTTCGGCAGCAGGCCGTGCACGCCCTTCGGAGGTCCGTCGAGGCCGACGTGCGGGGCGTCGCGCTGGTCGGCGTACTGGGTGACGCGGAAGCTCGCCGAGATGCTGCACAGCGCGTACGCCTCGGCGGCACCGACGCCGGCCGCGACGCTGAACCAGCCGATCAGGCCGCGGACGCAGTCGATCAGGGCGTCGTCGAGGTTGTCGGCGAAGCCGAAACCGATCCAGTGGGTGTCGGTCTCGGCCAGCGGCCGGCTGAGCCCGACGTCCCGGTGCAGGTCGTAGCGCATCCGCAACTCCTCCGCGGTGGACTTGATCGCCGTCTGGTCGACGAGGCCGTCACCTTGCAGGGCGTGCACGTCGCCCACCCAGATCCGGCCGCCCGGCTTGGCCACCGGCAGGAACAGCGACGAGCCGACGGTGAGTTCGCGCAGCGACAGGTTGCCGCCGTGGGCGCCGGCCGGAAGTGCGCCGACCGGGTCGTCACCGGCCGGCTCGACCGCGACGATGCCGAGGAAGGGTTCCAGGGTGAACGAGATCCCGTGCACGTAGTCGGCGCGGGTGCGGGTCTCGTCGAAGCGGAAGTAGTGCGTGTACGGCTTGTCGAAGTCGTGCGGGAGCGCCCCCGCGCCGGTCGGGAAGGCGTTGCACCCCCAGTCCGCGAGCCGCAGCCGCTCAAGCCGGCATTCGATCACGTCTCCGGGCCGGGAACCGGCCATTTCCACCGGCCCGATCAACTGCAGGGGGCAGCCCGGATACTGCTCACGCAGGCGGGCGCGCTCGGCGAACGACATGCCGAATTTCATCTCGTTCTGCCAGTTCGTCCAGGTATTCGGGTACTCGACCTCGTCGCCGGACTCGATCGTGGCGGCGGGTGGCGCCTTCGGGTCAAGGATTCCGGAACGCACTGTTTTGTGCGTGGAATCCACCGTATACGTCGTCATGCCGACTGAAGGTAGGCGGCCAACTTTCGCCGCAGCAAGGCTTCGTGGACCATGGCACCGAGAACTACCAACCTGACGGATGGTCCCGGCAGGGGCACCGGACGGAAGCTGGGAACGGCCCGCCGGCGAGGCCAAAAATGAGCCATGACGGGCCGAACGGACTGTTACGGTGAGGCGATTCCACAGAACCCGACAGGGAGCTTCTTCGTTGCGCATTCTTGCCATTTCCGGGTCGCTGCGTCAGGACTCGTTCAACACGCGCCTTCTGCGTGCACTGCCCCCGCTGGCACCCGAGGGAATGGAAATCGAACTCTTCGATGGCCTGGGCGAAGTGCCGCTCTACAACCAGGACCTCGACGTGGAGGACCCCCCGGAGCCGGTGCGCCGGCTGCGCACGGCGATCGCCGAGGCGGACGGGCTGATCATCGCGAGCCCGGAGTACAACGGCTCCATTCCGGGAGTGCTCAAGAACGCCATCGACTGGGCCTCCCGTCCGATGGCCAAGTCCGCGCTGCTGGCCAAATGCGTCGTCACCATGGTGGCCACGCCCGGCCGCGCACTCGGCCGCAACGCCCTCAGCGATCTGGGCCGGGTGCTGCACGACTGCCACGCGTTCGTGATCAGCGGCCCGTGGGTGCACCTCAACGACGCCGGGGCGAAGATGGAGGACACCGAGGCCGAGGACGGCGGGACCACGACCGTCCTCACGGATCCGATGACCCGCCGCATCGTGGACATCCAGCTCAACTCCCTCCAGCAGGCCGTCAAGGACGAGGCCGGACGGCACGCGGTCGTCCCGCTGCTGCCGTTCATCCAGCCCCGGACGTGAGCGGCCCGTACGGCTGACCGCCGTATCCGCTCCGCAGGGGGCTCCCGGTGCGCCGGGAGCCCCCTTCTCCGTGTCAGGCCCCGACGGCCTCGCGCAGCAGCTCCGAGGACGGCCGGCGCGGCATCCGCTCCAGGATCCGCGCGACGACGTCCTCGGCGACATCGGCGACCCGCTCCGGTCCCCGGGGGCCGTCCAGGACGAAGGCCAGCGAGTGCACCGCCTTCTTGTCCCGGCGCATCACCCGGATCAGTTCCTCGGTGGTGGGCCCGGCCGGCAGGGCCGTGGGCAGGCCGTAGTGCTCCACCACGGCCTGGTGCTCGGCCACCCGGTCCGGGCCGATCCGGCCCAGTTCGCCGGCGAGCAGACCCGCGAACACCGTGCCGACGGCGACGGCCTCACCGTGCCGCAGGGCGAAACCGGTGGTCACTTCCAGCGCGTGCCCGAGGGTGTGGCCGTAGTTGAGGATGTGCCGCAGACCGGTGTCGCGCTCGTCCTGCTCGACGATCCTCGCCTTCAGGGTCACGCTCGCGGCGATCTGCTCGGCGAGCGGCAGGCCACGCAGGTCACCGGCGCCGATGAAATGGCACCGGGCGATCTCGCCGAGCCCGTTGCGCAGCTCCCGCCGGGGCAGCGTGGTGAGGTAGTCGGTGTCGCACAGCACGGCGCTGGGCTGCCAGTAGGCGCCCACGAGGTTCTTGCCCTCGGGCAGGTTCACCGCGGTCTTCCCGCCCACGCTCGCGTCGACCTGGGCGAGCAGGGACGTCGGCAGGTGCACCACCGGTACACCCCGGTGGTAGAGCGCCGCGGCGAGCCCCACCACGTCCGTGGTGGTACCCCCGCCGCAGGAGACGACCGCGTCGTGCCGGGTCAGCCCGAACGCGGTGAACTCCCGGCAGAGCGTCTCGACGGTGGCCAGGTTCTTGTCCGGCTCCCCGTCCCGGGCCGCGAGCACCAGCGTCTCGACCCCTGTCTCGGGCACCCACTCGCGCGGCCGGGCCGAGACCACGACGGTCCGGGCCGCGCCCAGCCCGCGCAGCACGGTCGCCAGCTCGGTCCGCACGCCGGGGCCGATGAGCACGTCGTACGACCGGGCGCCGAAGCGCACCGGAACTTGCCGGACCATTCCGTTCCTCCTCCGACTCGTCGCGGCTCGTCCGCGGCGAAACCGACGCCGCCTCAGCCCGAGGTGCCCAGGGCCCGCTGCACCAGCCCGCTGATGTCCATCGCGTCGATGACGTCTTCCTCGTCCTCGTCGTCCACGGCCGGCGCGACCGTCCCGGCCTCCTCGCCGGCCGCCCCGCCGTCGTCGGCGAGGGCGAGCAGCGCCTCCAGCACCCCGGCCTCCCGGAACCGCTCCAGCGGAACGGCGGCCAGCACGCGCCTGAGGTCCTCGTCCCGGACGCCGAGGTCGTCCCCGGGGTCACGCAGCAGTTCCGCGCGCAGGTAGCCGACGAGCGCCTCCGGGGTCGGATAGTCGAAGACCAGCGTGGACGGCAGCTTGAGTCCGGTCGCGGTGTGCAGGCCGTTGCGGAAGTTGACCGCGGCCAGCGAGTCGAAGCCGACCTCCTGGAAGGCCTGGGCGGGGCCGATGGCGTCGGCGCCGCTGTGCCCGAGGACCGCCGCGGCCTGGCCGCGCACGAGTCGCAGCAGGATGCGGTCCTGTTCGGCCTCCGTGACCGCGCGCAAGGAGTCCACCAGGGAGGAGGTGGTCTCGCCGCCGTCGTCGGCAACCGCCGCCCGCAGCACGTCCGCCGCTGCCGGCAGGTCCGCGAACAGCGGGCTGGGCCGTACCGAGGTGAACGCCGGGATGAAGGCGGCCCAGTCCATGTCGGCGACGGTGACGGCCTTCTCGCCCGCCTCCACCGCCTGCGCCAGCGCGGTGACGGCCAGCGCCGGGGCGATCGGCAGGACGCCGCGGCGCCGCAACTGGGCCAGGGTCGCCTCGTCCATGCCCAGCCCGGTCTCGTCCAGCGCACCCCAGGCTATGGAGGTCGCCGCGAGACCCCGTCCCTGCCGCCACTCGACGAGGGCGTCGAGAACCGCGTTGGCCGCTGCGGACGGGCCCTGGCCGCCGCCGCCCCAGATACCGGCGATCGAGGAGAACACCACGAACGCGTCGAGCGGTGTGTCGGCGAACCGCTCGGCCAGCCACACCGCCGGTTCCACCTTGGTCCCGAAGACCGCCGCGAGGTCGGCCGGGCCGGTGTCGTCGAGAAGACCGGTCTGGGTGATGTCGGCGGCGTGCACCACGGCGCTGAGCGGCCGCTCGGGATCGGCGGACAGCAGCTCGGCGAGCCGGTCCGTGTCCTGCTGGGCGCAGAGCTCCAGCCGCGTGCCCAGCCTGCCGAGGTCGGCGCGGAGCCGGTCCGCGCAGTCCTCGGGGGCACCGGCGGTCGTGGTGACCACCAGCCTGGCGGCCCCGGCCTCCGCCAGCCACAGCGAGGCGTGCCGGCCGAGCCCTTCGGCGCCGCCGGTGACGAGGACCGTGCCGCGGGGCTGCCAGCCGGCGCCGGCGGACCTGGGCACGGGCTTGGGGACGAACCGGCGGACGTAGACGCCGGACCGCCGGATCGCCAGCTGGTCCTCGCCCGAGGTGCCGCCGAGCACGCCCAGCAGGTGCTGCACGGTCCGCGGACCCGTGCTCGACGGCAGGTCGATCAGGCCGCCCCACCGGTCGGGGCGTTCCAGCGCGACGACCCGGCCGAGCCCCCACAACGCCGCCTGTGCGGGCGCGTCCAGGGTGTCGCGGATACCGATGTTCACCGCGCCCCGGGTCGCGCACCACAGGGGCGCGGTGACGCCTGCGTCACCGAGCGCCTGGACGAGCGCGAGGGTCGACGCCGTGAGCGGGGTAGGGTCCTGCGGGCCCGTGTCCGGCCGCGGGCCGAGGGCGAGCAGGGACAGCACACCGGACACCTCGCACCCGGCGAGGACGCCGGTGAGCCGACCGGCGAGCGCGGACCGGTCCGTCTCCCCGGCCGCCAGCAGCAGGTGGTCGAACCCGGCCCCGGTCAGCGCCGTCAGCAGCTCGTCCGGCCGCCCGTCGTCCGGTACGACGACGAGCCACCGGCCGCCGGGCACTCCCGCGCACTCCCGCTCCAGCGGCTTCCAGGTGACGGTGTGGCGCAGCTTCTCCGCGGTCGAGCGTGCACGCCTGCCCCTGCGCCAGTCGGCGAGGACGGGCACGAGCGCGCTCAACGCCTCGCGCTGGTCGGTGGTGAGGGCCAGCAGCTCGCCGAGCGAGCCCATGTCCGTGTCTTCGACCGCCGTCCAGAAGTCGCCGTCCTCGCCCCCGGCCGCCTCCGCGTCGTGGACGGGTGCCGTGGCTTCGTCCAGCCAGTAGTGCCGGCGTTCGAAGGCATAGGTCGGCAGGTCGGGGGCGGCGGCGACGCCGGGCGGCACGAACGCGGTCCAGTCGACGGCCACACCGCCGGTGAAGAGCCGGGAGGCCGAGGCGAGCAGGCGGCCGAGGCCGCCGTCGTCGCGCTTGAGGGTGCCGGAGACGATCGGACGGGACGGCGCGTCCGCGCTGTCGTCCGCCAGGTCCGTGATCGGCTGGACCAGCACCGGGTGGGCGCTGACCTCGACGAAGACGCCGTGCCGCAG
Organism: Streptomyces canarius; assembly: GCF_014650735.1. Lineage (NCBI taxonomy): Bacteria > Bacillati > Actinomycetota > Actinomycetes > Kitasatosporales > Streptomycetaceae > Streptomyces > Streptomyces canarius. The sequence continues at coordinate 72,825 of NZ_BMVN01000024.1, read as the reverse complement.
CCGCAGCAGCTCCGCGACGGCCGGCCCGAACCCGACCGGCCGGCGCAGGTTGCGGTACCAGTACGCGCCGTCCAGGACCAGGTCGTCGGTGACCCAGTCGCCGGTCACCGTGGAGTAGAAGGGCACCTGCGGTGCGCGTGCCTCGATGCCCGCGAGCGCTTGCCCCAGCACTTCCTCCAGGGCTTCGACGTGCCGGGTGTGCGAGGCGTAGTCGACCGGCACCCGCCGGACCCGGACACCCTGCGCGGCCAGCGCGTCGAGGGCCTCGCCGAGCGCTTGGGTGTCCCCCGCGATCACCGCCGACGCGGGGCCGTTCACGGCGGCGACCTCCACACGGCCGTCCCAGGGCAGCAGCCGGCGGCGCGCCTCGTCGGCGTCCAGGGCCACCGAGGCCATCCCGCCGCGCCCGGCCAGGGTGGCCGCGATGGCCTGGCTGCGGACCGCGACGATCCGGGCGGCGGTCTCCAGCGACAGGGCCCCGGCCACGCAGGCCGCGGCGATCTCACCCTGCGAATGTCCCAGGACGGCGTCGGGCAGCACACCGGCCGCGGCCCACACGGCCGCCAGGCCGACCATCATCGCGAAGCTCGCCGGCTGGACGACGTCGACGCGCTCCAGCGTCTCGGCGTCGGCGTCGCCGCGCAGGACGTCGATCAGGGACCAGTCGATCCAGGGGTCGAGGGCGCGGGCGCACTCGGCGATCCGCTGCGCGAACACCGGCGAGGCGTCCAGCAGGTCCCGGCCCATACCGGCCCACTGGGCCCCCTGGCCCGGGAAGACCAGGACGACCTTCCCCGGTGCAGCCGCGGGGCCGCCGGTGACCACGTGGGACGCGCTCTCCCCGCGGGCCAGGGCCCCCAGACCGGCCAGGGCCTGCGTGCGCGTGGCGGCCACGACGACGGCCCGCTCGGGGAGCGTCGCCCGCGCGGACACCAGCGTCGAGGCGACCGCGGGGAGCGACGGACCGGCCGGGTCCGCCAGGAACGCGGCCAGCCGGCCGGCCTGCGCGGCCAGCGAGCCGGTCGTCCTGGCCGAGAGCACCAGCGGCAGCGCGGGGGGCGGGGTGTCCGCGTCGGCCGGGGGCACGGGGGCGGCGGGCCGGGCCTCCTCGGGGACCGGGTCGGCCTCCTCCAGGATCACGTGCGCGTTCGTACCGCTCGCTCCGAAGGCGGAGACGGCGGCGCGCCGCGGCCTGTCGCCTCGCGGCCACTCCCGCGCCTCGGTGAGAAGCCGCACCGCACCGGACGACCAGTCCACCTGCCGGGTGGGCTCTTCGACGTGCAGCGTGGGCGGCAGGACACCGTGGCGCAGGGCCAGCACCGTCTTGATCACACCGGCGACACCGGCCGCGGCCTGGGTGTGCCCGATGTTCGACTTCAACGAACCCAGCCACAAAGGCCGTTCACGCTCCTGACCGTACGTCGCCAGCAACGCCTGCGCCTCGATCGGATCACCCAGCGTGGTGCCCGTCCCATGCGCCTCCACGGCATCCACCTCGAAGGGCCGCAGACCGGCGGCGGCCAGCGCCTGCCGGATCACCCGCTGCTGCGACGGCCCGTTCGGCGCCGTCAGCCCGTTCGACGCACCGTCGGAGTTCACCGCACTGCCACGGACGACGGCCAGCACCCGGTGGCCCTTCTCCCGGGCGACGGACAGCCGTTCCAGGACCACCACGCCCACGCCCTCGGACCAGCCGGTGCCGTCCGCCGTGTCCGAGAAGGCCTTGCACCTGCCGTCCGCGGACAGCCCGCGCTGCCGGGAGAACTCCAGGAAGGCGTCGGGGCTCGCCATCACGGTCGCGCCGCCGGCGAGCGCCAGGGAGCATTCGCCCTGCCGCAGGGCCTGGGCTGCCAGATGGATCGCCACGAGCGACGAGGAGCAGGCGGTGTCCACGGTGACGGCCGGGCCCTCGAAGCCGAACACGTAGGCGACCCGGCCCGAGGCCACGCTGGAGGAGGTGCCCGTCATGACGTAGCCCTGGGCTTCTTCGGGCACGCTGTGCAGGCGGGTGACGTAGTCGTGGTGGACGATCCCGGTGAAGACGCCGACGTCCTGGCCACGGGCCGAGAGCGGGTCGATGCCCGCGTGTTCCAGCGCCTCCCAGGAGGTCTCCAGCAGCAGCCGCTGCTGCGGGTCCATGGCCAGCGCCTCGCGCGGGGAGATCCCGAACAGCCCGGCGTCGAACTGTGCGGCGTCGTGCAGGAATCCGCCCGCGCGCGTGTAGCTGGTCCCGGGGTGGGCCGGGTCCGGGTGGTAGAGGCCTTCGAGATCCCAGCCGCGGTCGATCGGGAACCCGGAGATGGCGTCGCGTCCGTCGGCGACCAGCCGCCACAGTTCCTCGGGGCTGTTCACGTCGCCGGGCAGCCGTGTGCTCATTCCGACGATCGCGATCGGCTCGTTCGCGTACGACGGTACGGGGACGGCGGACGAGGGCTGCTCCCCCAGCAGATACGCGGCGAGCGCCGCCGGGGTCGGGTGGTCGAACACGGCGGTCGCGGGGACCGGCACGCCGGTGAGGTCGTGGAGCCGGCGGCTGAGCCGGACTCCGGTGAGGGAGTCGAAGCCGAGGCTTTTGAACGGCTGGTCCTCGTCGAACGCCTCGTCGCCGTGGTACCCGAGGACGACGGCGGTGCTCTCCTGGATCAGCTCCAGGAACATCCGGCGCCGGTCCGCGTCGGATCGGCCGGCGGCGATCACCGCGTCAGCGGCGGGCTGGGCTTGCGGAAGGGCCCGCACCGCCGCGCTCTCGCCCGGCACGGTCTCGTCGAGCCAGTAACGCTGGTGCTGGAAGGCGTAGGTGGGCAGCTCGGCGGCGAGCGTGCCGGTGGCCGCACGACCGAGGACCGCCGGCCAGTCGATGGGTACGCCCCGCGTGTGCAGCCCGGCCAGCGCGGTCAGGACGTCCGCCGTCGCGCCGTTCTCGCGCAGCGTCGGGAAGCAGCCATCGGCCGGTACGTCGGGCGATTCCAGGGCCATGGCGACCAGGGCGCCGCCCGGGCCGACCTCGACGAAGGTGGCCGCGCCCTGCGCGCACAGGGCGGTGACGGCATCACCGAACCGCACCGGGGCCTGGACGTGTTCGACCCAGTGGTCCGGGGTGGCCAGCCGGCCGTCCGTGACGAGGGCGCCGGTCACGGTGGAGACGACCGGCAGCTCGCCCGGCCGGTACGTCAGCCGTTCGGCGACGGCCCGGAACTCCTCCCGTACCGGGACCATCAGCGGCGAATGGAAGGCGTGGCTGACCGGCAGCCGACGGGTCTTGCGCCCGCGTGCGGCCAGTTCGCGGGTGACGGCGAGCACGGCCGCCTCCTCGCCGGACAGCACCAGCGAGCCGGGACTGTTGACGGCCGCGACGGCCACCGTGCCCGGCGTGGACGCCAGCAGCGGGGCCGTCTCGGCCTCGGTGGCCTGGACCGCGGCCATGGCGCCCCCCTGGGGCAACCCCTGTATGAGGCGGCCTCGTGCCGCCACCAGTTCACCGGCCTCGGCCAGGCCGAGCACGCCGCTCACATGGGCCGCGGTGATCTCTCCGACGGAGTGTCCGACGACGAGGTCGGGGTGCACGCCCCAAGAGGCGAACAGGCGGAACAGCGCGGTCTCCAGCGCGAACACGCACGCCTGGGTGTACATGGTCTGGTCGAGCAGTCCGCTCTCGGGGGAGCCGGGCTTCCCGAACGCCACCTCGGCGAGAGGACGCGCGCCGTGATCGCCCAGATGGCGTTCCACGGCCGCGCAGGCGTCGCCGAACGCCTCGGCGAACACCGGGAACGTCTCGGCCAGGGCCCGGCCCATGCCGGCCCATTGGCTGCCCTGGCCGGTGAAGAGGAAGGCCAGTTTGCCGTCGGTCGGGCTGCCCATGACGTCGGCGGCCGAGCCGTCCGCCAGCGCGCGCAGGCCGTCAAGGAGCTGGTCCCGGTCGCGGGCCAGCAGCACGGCGCGGCGCTCGAGGTGGGCGCGGCCGGTGGCGAGGGCCAGGGCGGTGTCCGTGAGGGACACGTCCGGGCGGCCGGTCAGGAAGTCGGCGAGCCGGGCGGCCTGACCGCGCAGCGCGGCGGGGGTACGCGCCGACACCGGCACGGGCACCCAGTCGGGGGCGGGCGCTTCGAGGGCGGATTCGGCCGGCCGGTGCGCCGGTACGAGGGCGGACCGGCCGGAGGCGCGGCCCGGTTCGGCGCCGGACTCCGCGGACACGGAGCCCGGATCGGACGCGTCCGGCTCGGGGGCCTGTTCGAGGATGACGTGGGCGTTGGTGCCGCCGATGCCGAAGGACGACACACCGGCCCGGCGCGGGCGTCCGGTCTGCGGCCAGTCACGGGCCTCGGTCAGGAGCCGGACGTTGCCCGCCGCCCAGTCGACGTGGGTCGAGGGACGGTCGACGTGCAGCGTGGGCGGCAGGACGCCGTGGCGCAGGGCCAGCACCGTCTTGATCACACCGGCGACACCGGCCGCGGCCTGGGTGTGCCCGATGTTCGACTTCAACGAACCCAGCCACAAAGGCCGTTCACGCTCCTGACCGTACGTCGCCAGCAACGCCTGCGCCTCGATCGGATCACCCAGCGTGGTGCCCGTCCCATGCGCCTCCACGGCATCCACCTCGAAGGGCCGCAGACCGGCGGCGGCCAGCGCCTGCCGGATCACCCGCTGCTGCGACGGCCCGTTCGGCGCCGTCAGCCCGTTCGACGCACCGTCGGAGTTCACCGCACTGCCACGGACGACGGCCAGCACCGGATGCCCGTGTCGCCGGGCCTGGGAGAGGGGTTCGAGGAGCAGCAGCCCGGCGCCCTCGGACCAGCCGGTGCCGTCGGCGGCGTCGGCGAAGGCCTTGCAGCGCCCGTCGGGTGCGAGGCCGCGCTGCCGGGAGAACTCCACGAAGGTCTCGACGCTGCCCATCACCATCACACCGCCGACGAGTGCCATGGAGCACTCGCCGAGCCGCATCGCCTGGGTGGCCAGGTGCAGCGCGACCAGCGAGGAGGAGCACGCGGTGTCCACGGTGAGGGCGGGGCCGGCGAGGCCGAGGTGGTAGGCGATCCGGCCGGAGAGGACACCGCCGGAGCTGCCGGTCAGCCGGAACCCCTCGACTTCGGCGGCCTGGTGCAGCCGTACCGACCAGTCGTGGCTGTTGATGCCGGCGAACACCCCGATGTCCTGGCCGGCCAGTTCGGTGGGGTCGATGCCGGCCCGCTCGAACGTCTCCCACGCCGTTTCCAGGAGCAGCCGCTGCTGCGGGTCCATCGCGAGCGCCTCGTTGGGCGAGATGCCGAAGAAGGCCGCGTCGAACCCGGCGGCGTCGTCGAGGAAGGCACCGTGGCGGACGTAGGTGGTGCCGGGGTGGTCGGGGTCGGGGTGGAAGAGTCCTTCGGTGTCCCAGCCGCGGTCCTCGGGGAACGGGCCGACCGCGTCGATCCCCTCGGACACCACCCGCCACAGGTCCTCCGGGCTCCGCACCCCGCCCGGGAAGCGGCACGCCATCGACACGACGGCGATCGGTTCCTCCGCGGGCGCCGCCGCCGGTCGCGTCGGGGCCGGCGGGCTCGTCGTCTCGCCCAGGAGCTCGGCCCGCAGGTGTGCGGCGAGCGCGGCGGGCCTCGGGTAGTCGAAGATCATCGCCGGGGACAGGGTCAGGCCGGTCTCCGCGGCCAGCCGGTTGCGCAGTTCCAGCGCGGTCAGCGAGTCGACCCCGGCATCCTTGAACGTCCGGTCGGGGCCGACGGATTCGGGGCCGGCGTGGCCGAGGACCGCGGCGGCGTGCCGGCGTACCGCTTCGAGGAGGGTGGCGCTCTGCTCGGCGGGCGGCAGCCCGGTGAGTCGCTCGGCCGTGACCGGCCGTCCGTCCGTGACCGTGGCGCGGGCGACCGGGCGGCGCCGCGGGACCAGGCCGCGCAGCAGGGCGGGTACCGGGGCTCCGGCTGCCGCGAGGGCGGCGGGGTCGAACTTCGCCGCGACGGACCGCGGGCCGGCCCGCAGCGCGGCATCGAACTGGGCCATGCCCTCGGCGTCGGAGAGCCCGGTCATGCCGATGGACTCGTTGCGCCGCAGGTCGGCGCGGCCCAGGTGCCGGGTCAGTCCGCTGGAGCGGCTCCAGTAGCCCCAGTCGACGGACACCGCGGGCAGCCCGAGGTCGTGCCGCCGCGCGGCCAGCGCGTCCAGCGCGGCGTTGGCGGCGGCGTAGTTGCCCTGCCCGGGGTTGCCGAGCACCCCGGCGGCCGACGAGAAGAGCACGAAGGCGGCGAGGTCCAGGTCCCGGGTCAGTTCGTCGAGGTGGAGCGCCGCGTCCAGTTTGGGACGGAACACCGCGTCCAGGCGGCTCGGGGTCAACGCGGTGAGCACGCCGTCGTCGAGGACGCCGGCGCTGTGCACGACGGCCGTGAGCGGGTGCTCCGCCGGAACCGCGTCGATGAGTGCGGCCAGTTGGGCACGGTCGGCCACGTCGACGGCGACGACCGTGACGTCGGCGCCGAGAGCGGTCAGTTCGGCCGCCAGTTCACCGGCGCCCTCTGCCGCGGGGCCCCGCCGCCCGGCGAGGACGAGGTGTCGTACGCCGTGCCGGGTGACCAGGTGCCGCGCGGTCAGGGCGCCGAGTGTGCCGGTGCCTCCGGTGATCAGCACCGTGCCCGCCGGGTCCAGCGGGCGAGCGGCACCCGTGGGGGCGAGCCTGGCCAGCCGGGGCACCTCGGTGCGCCCGTCCTTGATCCGCAGCCACGGTTCGCCGCCGGTCGCGACGGCGGGCACCTGTGCCCGGCCCGCCTCGTCGGCCTCCACCAGCACGATCCGGCCCGGATGCTCCGACTGGGCCGAGCGCACCAGGCCGCCGACGGCGGCCGTGCCCGGATCGGTGCTGTCGGGGATCACGACGGCCAACCGGGCCGTATCGGCGCCCGGGGCCGCGACGAACGCCTGGAGCACGGCCAGCGCCGAGCCGACCGCCGCCCGCGGCTGCCCGGGCTGCGCCTCGTACACCAGCAGATCCGCGCCGGTCGCCACGGTGAGATCGGCGGCCGTGGCGACGTGCCGGACGTCGACGGCGGCCGGCTCCCCACAGCTCCATTCCTCCCACTCGACGGCGAAGAGGTGGTCCGCCGGTCCACGGTGGTCCCCGGTGACCGGCTCCGCTCGAAGACTGTCGATGGTCATGACCGGTTGGCCCGCCGGGGTGACGAGTTCCAGGCCCGCCACCCGGTGTCCGTCGCCGACCGGTGTCGTGACGCCCGAGCGCACGCGCAGCGCGGACGCGCCGGAGGACAGCAGCCGCACCCCGGTCCACTGGATGGCCCGGGTGTCCTCGGGCAGGGCGGTGCGGACCGCGGCGTCCAGCAGCACGGGGTGGATGCCGTAGCGTGGAGCGTCGTCCAACGCGGACTCGGGCAGCGCGGCCTCGGAGGGGGCGCCGAGGCCGGGGAGGTCCGCGGCCTCGGAGGCCGGGGCCAGGACGCCGTGCGCGTGCCGGGTCCACGGTCCGTCCGGCGCAGCCGCCTCGGCACGGGAGTGCACCTCGACGGGCCTGCGCCCGTCCGGACCCGCCCCGCCGACGACGGCCTGGACGAGGCGACTGCCCTGGCGCGGCAGGGTCACCGGACGGTCGACGGTCAGCTCGTCGGCGACGGGTGTGCCGGTCTCGTCGCCGAGGCGTACGGCCAGTTCCACGAGGGCGGCCTCGGGTACGACGACCTGGTCGTCGGCCGCGGCCGGCCAGGGGTGCGCCGCGGCCGACCACCGGGCGGTGGCGACCACGCCGCCCGGGTGGGGCATCCGGACCAGCGCGCCCAGCAGTGGATGCCCGGCGTCGGCGACCCCCAGCGACGCCGGGTCGGCCGCCGGTGACGGCCGAAGCCAGTAGTGCCGACGGTCGAAGGCGTATGTCGGCAGCTCCACCCAGTCCGCGCCCGGGGCCGGTAGCAGGCCGGTCCAGTCCACCGCCACCCCGCGCACGAACAGTTCGGCCATCGAGGCCGCCAGCCTCAGCGGACCGCCGTCGTCCCGGCGGAGCGACCCGGTGACCACCGCGGGCACGGCGGCCTCGTCCAGGATCTCGCTGACCGCCTGCACCAGCACCGGATGGGCGCTGACCTCCAGGAAGACATCGTGGCCCCGGTCCAGCAACTGCCCGATGACCGGCCCGAACCGGACCTGCCGGCGCAGGTTCCGCCACCAGTACTCGCCGTCGAGAACGCCCGCGTCGACGACCGGCTCACCGGTGACGGTCGAGTGGAAGGACACCGTGGGAGCCTTGGCGTCGAGCCCGCCCAGCGCCTCGTGCAGCGCATCGCGGATGTCCTCCACCTGCGCGCTGTGCGAGGCGTAGTCCACCGCGACCCGGCGCACCCGCACCCCGTCGTCGGCCAGCTCCGTCAGCGCCTCGTCCAGCGCGTCGGCCGCACCGGACACGACGACGGAGGCGGTGCCGTTCACCGCCGCGACCGCCAACCGGTCGTTCCAGGGCCGGATGCGTTCCGCCGCGGCGTCGGCGCCCAGCGCGACCCAGGCCATCCCGCCGCGGCCGGACAGCTGCGCGGCGATGGCCTGGCTGCGCAGCGCGACCACCCGCAGCGCGTCCTCCAGCGACAGGGCGCCCGCCACGCAGGCCGCGGCCATCTCGCCCTGCGAGTGCCCGACGACCACGTCCGGGCGCACCCCCACCGACTCCCACACCGCCGCCAGCCCGACCATCACGGCGAAACTGGCGGGCTGTACGACGTCCACCCGCCGCAGCAGTTCCGGATCGGCGTCGCCGCGCAGGACGTCGAGCAGCGACCAGTCGGCCCACCGTGCGAGCAGTCGCGCGCACGCGCCGACCCGCTCGGCGAACACCGGTGAGTGGGCGAGCAGTTCGCGTCCCATGCCGGTCCACTGGGAGCCCTGGCCGGGAAACACCATGACGACCTGGCGATGCGCGTCGGGCGCGGCGGCGGTCCCGCGCACCACGGCGGGGCTGCTCTCCCCCGCGGCCAGCGCCGCCAACGCGGCGAGCGCCTCCGCCCGGCTGCCGGCCAGGACGACGGCCCGCTCCTCCAGGACGGCCCTGCGGGAGACGAGCGCCGAGGCCACGTCCGTCCAGGAGTCGCCGGAGCCTTCGAGGAGGTCCGCCAGCCGCCGGGCCTGGCCCCGCAGCGCGCCTTCGCTGCGGGCGGAGAGCACCAGTGGCACCACAACGGGCGCCGTCGGCGTCTCCGCACTTGCCGCCGGTGCCTCCTCGTGTGCCGCCGGCGCCTTTTCACCGGCTGCCGGGGACTCCTCACCGGCTGTCGAGGGCTCCTCCTCACGGACGGCCGGTGCCTGCTCCAGGATCACGTGGGCGTTGGTGCCGCTGAGGCCGAAGGCGGAGACTCCGGCGCGGCGCGGCCGCCCGGTGTCCGGCCAGGGCCGGTTCTCCGTCAGCAGGGACACCGCGCCCGCCGACCAGTCGACCTTCGTCGTCGGTTCGTCGACATGGCGGCTGGCCGGCAGCACCGCGTGCCGCAGCGCCTGCACCGTCTTGATCACACCGGCCACCCCGGCCGCGGCCTGGGTGTGGCCGATGTTGGACTTCAACGACGCGAGCCACAGCGGAAGTTCTGGATCGCGCCCCTGACCGTAGGTGGCGAGCAGCGCCCCGGCCTCGACGGGGTCCCCCAGCACCGTTCCCGTGCCGTGGGCCTCGACGGCGTCGACGTCGGCCGCGGACAGGCCGGCCGCGGCCAGGGCCCGGTTGATGACCCGCTGCTGGGCGAGGCCGCTCGGCGCGGTCAGGCCGTTGGACGCGCCGTCCTGGTTGACCGCGGAGCCGCGCAGCACCGCGAGCACGCGGTGTCCGTGGCGCCGGGCGTCGGAGAGGCGTTCCAGCACCAGCACGCCGGCGCCTTCGGCCCATCCGGTGCCGTCCGCGGCCGAGGCGAACGACTTGCAGCGGCCGTCACTCGCCAGCGCCCGCTGCCGGGAGAACTCCACGAACGTCCGGGGGGTGGCCATGACCGTGGCGCCGCCGGCCAGCGCCATGGAGCACTCCCCCGAACGCAGGGCCTGGGCCGCCAGATGAAGGGCGACCAGGGAGGAGGAGCACGCCGTGTCCACGGTGACCGCGGGCCCTGCGAACCCGAATACGTAACTGACGCGCCCGGACGCCACGCTGGCCGCGCGGCCCGCGGCGGCGAACGCCTCGGCCGCCTCCGGTACGGCACCGGAGGCGGCGTACTCCTGCTCCATCACCCCGGAGAAGACGCCCACGTCGGCGCCCTTCAGGGTCGACGCGTCGATGCCGGCGTGCTCCAGGGCTTCCCACGAGGTCTCCAGCAGCAGACGCTGCTGGGGATCCATGGCCAGTGCCTCCCGCGGCGAGATCCCGAAGAAGCCGGCGTCGAACTTCCCGGCGTCGGCCAGGAAGCCGCCCCGGTCGACGTACGAGGTGCCGAAGCGGCCGGGGTCCGCGTCGAACAGGTCCTCGGTCTGCCAGCCGCGGTCGGTCGGGAACGGCGACAGCGCGTCGTGCCCCTCGCAGACCAGGCGCCACAGCTCCGCGGGGCTGCTGACGCCCCCGGGCAGGCGGCAGGCCATGCCGATGATCACCACCGGGTCGTCCGTCCCGGCGGCCGGGACGGCCTCGGTGACCGGGCGGGGGCCGCCCAGCACCTCGGCGAGCAGGTGCTGGGCCAGCGCACGCGGGGTGGGGTGATCGAAGGTGACGGTGGTGGGCAGCCGCAGTCCGGTGCGCTCGACGAGCCGGTTGCGCAGTTCCACCACGGCGACGGAGGTGAGGCCGAGGTCGCGGAAGGCGCGGTCGGCCGTGGCGTCCTGCAGGGCGGCCCCGGGCAGCACGCCCGCGGTCAGTTCCATGACCAGGTGTTCCAACCGGGCACGCCGGGCGCGCTCGTCGAGGCGGGCCAGTTCGTCGTGGAGCGTGGCCGTGACGGCGTCGTCGGGACGGCTCTGCGCGGCGGCCTCGGGGAACAACGCGCGCAGCAGGGGCGGAACCGCGGCGCCGGCGACCGGTCGGCGTACGTGGAGGCAGAGCAGGGACGAACGGACCCCGGCGAGCAGGGTGTCCAGGGCGGCCAGCCCGCCGCGAACCCTGCGCGGATCGGCGGCCTCCTCCTGCGGCCAGGCGAGGAAGGACCCACCGTGGCGGCGGGCCACGGCTTCGGCGAGGACTGCGGAGACGAGCGCGTCCGGATCGTCCGCCTCACCGGTCCCGGCGGTCTCAACGGTCCCGACCTCACCGGTCCCGGCCGTCTCAACGGTCCCGGCCGGTACGCCGGTCGCGTCCAGTACGCCCGTGCCGCCGAGCGCGGCTACGGGCTCGGCCGGATCGTTGATCACCAGGAACGTCCGCTGGTGGGACTGTCCGGCCGTGGCGGCGGCCAGGAAGGCTGCCGGAGCCAGGTCGCCGTCCGCGTGGATCACAGCGGTCACCGGAGCGGCCACGCCGGCGATCGCGGTCCGCAGGGACCGCTCGTCCCCGGCGGACCACCGTACGTCCGTCCCGGCGATGTCCAGGCCGATGGGGCTCTCCTCGCCCACCAGCAGCAGGTGCTGGACCTGGTGGACCTCGGCCAGGTGGCGGACGACCGCCGCGCCGCGCACCGTTCCGGCGCCGGTCACCACGACGGTGCCCTTCGCGCCGGGCCAGGGCCGGCGCGGCCGATCGGCCACCGGAACCCGCACCAGCCTCGGCACGTACGGCACACCGGACCGCAGCACCGGCCACGGCTCGTCCGCCCGGAGCGCCGCCGCCAGCTCGGCCGGCACCGGCCGGCTGCCGGCCTCCAGATCGGCGACGACCAGCCGGCCCGGGTACCGCGTTTGCAGGGTGCGCGCGCCGGCCCGGAGCGCGGCCTGGGCCGGATCGGGCGCGCCGTCCTCGGGGCGCGCCGGCACGGCGCCGCGCGTGAGGACGAGCAGGCGCCCCCGGCCGGGTTCCGGCCGGGCGAGCCAGTCGGCGAGCTGCCGGGCGCCGGCGCGGGCCACCACCGCGGAATCCCGCCCGGTGTCCTCGGCCGGCAGGACCACGGTCACCTCCGCGCTGCCGTCGGCCGCGGCCAGATCGGTGTGGTGGGCGGCACCACCCGGCCAGGCGGCGGCCAGTTCGGCGGCCCCGGGGCCCACGATCGCCCAGGACGCGGGGCCGGCGCCCGGGGCCGGGACGGCGGCCCGCACCCAGTCGACCTCGAACAGGTCGTCGTGGTGACCGCTCGCGGCGTACCGCAGTACAGCGGGCTGCTCGGCGAGCCTGCGCCGCGTGATCTTGCCCGAGGCGGTACGCGGGACCGCGGCGACCTCGTAGATCTCCTCGGGCACCTTGAAGGCCGCCAGCCGCGTACGGCACAGCTCGACCAGCGCCGGGACGTCCAACTCGTCGGAGGCCGGGACGACGTAGGCGACCGGCACTTCTCCGAGGGTGTCGTGCGGCCTTCCGGTCACACCGGCGTCGGCCACGCCCGGCGCCGCGCGCAGCACCGTCTCGACCTCCTCCGGGTGCAGGTTCTCGCCGCCCCTGATCACCAGGTCCGATATGCGGCCGCAGACGGTGAAGTAGCCGTGCTCGTCGCGCCGGGCCAGGTCGCCGGTGCGGTACCAGCCGTCCCTCGTCGCCGCGGCCGTCTCCTCGGGCCGGCCGTGGTAGCCGAGCATGACGTTCGGGCCACTGACCCAGACCTCGCCCTCACGCCCGGTGGGGACGTCGGCGCCGGTGTCGGGATCGACGAGGCGGACCTCGACTCCGGGCACCGGCAGCCCGCAGGAGCCGTCGACCCGCATGCCGTCGGGCGGGTTCATGGTGATGGCCCCGCACGTCTCCGTGCTGCCGTACGCGTCCACCAGGGGCGTGCCGAAGCTCTCGCGGAACGCGCGGCACAGCTCGGAGTCGGCGACCGCGCCGCCGACCAGGCCGATCCGCAGGTCGGGCAGCGAGAACGGCTGCCGGCGCATCGTCTCGACCAGGTAGTGGTAGGTGGTGGGCACGCCGGCCAGGAAGGTCGACCGGCGGGCGCGCAGTGCTGCCAGGACGTCCTCCGCGGAGGCGCCGTCCATGAGGTGGGCGCTCGCCCCGACCACGGTCACCGACAGCACGCACGCGATGTGGGAGAGGCTGTGGAACAGCGGCAGCGGCCACAGCACCCGGTCCTCCGGGGAGAGTCCCGGTATCGGCACGTAGGAAGAGGCCACGGACCACAGGCAGTTGCGCTGGGTGGACAGCACCCCCTTCGGCCTTCCGGTCGTTCCCGACGTGTAGAACATCCACGCCGGGTCGTCCAGGCCGAGATCGTCCGGCGCGGGCGTGGCGGGTTCGGTGACGGCCAGCTCTTCGAAGGAACGGGTGCCCTCCGGCGCCGGGTTCGCGCCCGTCACCAGCACCGAGACGGCGGATGCCGACGGGGACGGCCGCAGGAGGTCCGGCGCGTGCACGGCGTCGGTGACGACCGCGACGGCGCCGCTGTCGGCCAGCAGCCAGTCCAACTCGGTCGTGGTGGACGCCGGATTGAGCGGGACCGCGACACCGCCGGCCCGGACGATGGCCAGGTAACTCTCCACCATGGAGACGCAGTTGCGCAGGCAGATCGCCACCCGATCGCCGCGCCGCACGCCGAGTCCGGTCAGATGCCCGGCCAGCCGACGCGTCCGCTCCTCCAACTGATCGTAGGTGACCGCCCGCCGGCAGTCCGAGAAGGCGACCTTGCCCGCGAAGCGGACCGCGTTCCTCCTGAGGATGACGGGCAGGACTTCGATCAAGTCAGCACGCACGTGTCGCACGTCCTTTCACGGAGCGGCTGGTCCGCCGGCGGCGCAGCGGGCCGCCGGCCTTCACGATGTGTCGCGGCGCACGAAGGAGGTGCGCAGGCGCGACCCTTCGGCTCGGTCCTCCTGGAGGCTAGGACGGCCCCCGCCCCCGAACATCCCTCAGCCTGGTAGGAGATCGCCGGGCCCGGACCTGCGGCTACCAGGGCGAGGGATGTGCGCCGGATCCGGCCGTTTCTACAGTGAGCGGCGACAACCACCCCAAGGAGGGGCATGTCCCCGCGCGAATCATCGCTCGCCTCGTCGTGGATACGGCGGTACGCGCCCGCTCCGGAGGCGCCGGTCCGGCTGGTGTGCCTGCCGCACGCGGGCGGCTCGGCGACCTTCTACAGCGGCCTGGCCCGGCGGCTGGCCCCGGACATCGACGTCCTCGCGGTGCAGTACCCCGGACGCCTGGAGCGCCGGACGGAACCCCCGATGACGGACCTGACCGCACTCGCCGAAGTGCTCGTCACCGAGCTGACGCCCTGGACCGACCGCACGTACGTCCTCTTCGGGCACAGTCTGGGCGCGATGGTGGCCTTCGAGACGGCCCGCCGGCTGGAAGCCGCGGGCCGTCCCCCGGTCGCCCTGTTCGTGTCGGGACGCGGTGCGCCGTCCCGGCACAGGCGGGAGTTCGGCCCACGGCTGGACGATGCCACCCTGCTCCAGCAGATGCGCGGGCTGGGCGGCACGGACCCGCGCGTCTTCACCGACGAGGAGCTGATGTGGCTCGCCCTGCCGGTCATGCGGGCGGACTACCGGATGGTGGAGGACTACCGCTACCTGCCCGGCCCGCCCCTGAGCTGCCCCGTGACCGCGTTCAACGGCCGGACCGACCCGAAGGTCTCGTCCCCGGACGTCGATGCCTGGCGCGACCACACCACCGCCTCGTTCGAGTCGCTCGTCTTTCCGGGCGGCCACTTCTATCTCGTGGACCGGAGCGAAGAGGTGACGGCCGCGCTCATCGACCGTCTGTCCCACATCACCCGCAGAAACACGACAACAAGACAGTAAAGGTCGGTGCAGAGAGCATGCCCAGCGATTGCGCCATAGGAATTCACGATCTGTCATGTGCGACGACCGAGTTCGTCCTGCCACACGCGACGCTCGCCGGTCACAACGGCACCGAGATCGGCAAATACCATGTGGGCATAGGCCAGCAGTCGATGAGCGTGCCCGCCGCCGACGAGGACGTCGTGACGATGGGCGCGGCTGCCGCCGCGCCGATCGTCGCCCGGCACGGCGCCGACCGGATCCGGACGGTCGTGTTCGCGACGGAGTCGTCGATCGACCAGGCCAAGTCGGCCGGTGTGTACGTCCATTCACTGCTCGGGCTGCCGTCGGCCACCAGGGTCGTCGAGCTGAAGCAGGCCTGCTACGGGGGCACGGCGGCCCTGCAGTTCGCCATCGGCCTCGTGCTGCGTGATCGTCGGCAGCAGGTCCTCGTGGTGGCGAGCGACATCTCCAAGTACGACCTGGACAGCCCCGGTGAGTCGACCCAGGGCGCGGCGGCGGTGGCCATGCTGGTCGCCGCGGACCCCGCGCTGGTCCGCATCGAGGAACCGTCGGGCCTGTTCACCGTCGACGTCATGGACTTCTGGCGGCCGAACTACCGTGACGCCGCGCTGGTCGACGGGGAGGAGTCCATCACCGTGTATCTGCAAGCGGTGGAGAGCGCCTGGAAGGACTACACGGAGCAGGGCGGCCGTTCGCTCGACGAGTTCACCGCGTTCTGCTATCACCAGCCGTTCACGAAGATGGCCTACAAGGCGCACCGACACCTGCTGAACACCTGCGGGTACGACACCGACGAATCTCGGATCGGGCGAGCCGTCGAGCGGACCACGGCCTACAACAGGGTCATCGGCAACAGCTACACGGCGTCGGCGTACCTCGGCCTCGCCGCGCTGCTCGACCAGGCGGACGACCTGGCCGGCCGGCCCGTCGGCTTCCTCAGCTACGGCTCCGGCAGCGTCGCCGAGTTCTTCGCCGGAACCGTTGCTCCCGGCTACCGTGAGCACCTGCGGACCTCGGCGCACCGCGAGGCGATCGACCGGCGCCGGACTCTCGACTACGCCGCCTACCGCGAGTTGCACGAGCGGTCCTTGCCGACCGACGGCGGCGACCACCCCGTTCCGCAGCAGACCACCGGGGCCTTCCGGCTGGCGGCGCTGCGCGGCCACAAGCGCATATACGAGAGGCGCTGAGGACTACCGCGTGGCCCTTTCACCGGCGGTATGCCCCTCACCCCCGTGGGGTGTGACCGCCGGCGGTCAGTCCCGTGCGCCTGCGGACGGCTTCGGGCCGCGCTCGCTGTCCAGCAGGTCGTGTGGGGTGCGGAGTACCGGGTTCCGGCCACCGCGCCGGCCGGGACGGCCGCGTTGATCGCACGCGGGTCTGCGCCGCCCTCCTGAGGCACTCCGGCCACGTGCCTGATCGCGGGTACTCCCAGTTCTCGGCGTCCGCCAGGACAGCGGGAAGGTCCTGCTTCGGGACAGGCGCAGTACCAGGCTCGCTGGGCACCTGCTCGCTCCGCGGTCGTACCCGTGCAGAGAGAGCCGGGGCGGGCGTCGATCGCGTCACGGAGGGTGGCGACCGCCTTCCTCCAGGCCCGTCGCTTCCGGGGCGCCTGTCGGGCTCAGCAGCGCATCGGCGGCGCCGCGCAGGCACGGCGCCGGTGCCATCGTCCCGGCCGCCGCGTCCCCGATGCCCCCTTGACCGGATCCAGACGCGGCTCATGGTCTGTCTGCTCAGGGCTCGCTCACCTGCCTTGAGAAGCGTGGTACCAACTAGGTACCATCGGGTCATGCCATCACTGAACGTGTCCTTCTCCGACGAGGAGATGGAAGGTGTGCGCGCCGCCGCCGCCGCCGAGGGCAAGAGCCTCAAGCAGTATCTGCACGACCTCGGCGTACGCGAGATGCACCGCAAGAGGTTCGTCGCCGGCGCCACCGCCTGGGCCGACAAGCTGCGCGGGGAGTTCGACGAGGCATTCCCCGAGGAGATCCCGCCCGCTCAGCGCGGCGACGGTGCTGCGGCTGCCTGATGGTCCTGCACATCGACGTCTCCTGGCTCCTCGACGTCCAGGAGGCCGCCCTCGGGCACGAAGACGTGACCGTGACCGACTACTCCGCGCTGGTGGCGGCCGTCGCCCGGCACAAGACCCGGATGCCGACGCTTGAGGCCTCCGACCCGGACACCGCCTGGCGGGCAGCCGCGCTCCTGCACACGCTCGTGCGCCTGGAACCACTCCCCCACCGCAACAGCCTCTTCGCCGCCTTCGTGGCCGCCCAGTACATGGATCAGTCCGGCGAAGGCATCGACCCCCCGTACGGCGCCCTGTCCGACCTCGTCAAAAAGGTCCGCGACACCCGGCTGAGCGTCTACGCCGTCGCCGAGGCCCTGCGCTCCTGGCGCATCTGAATTCAGACGCGCCACGTCGCACGGCAGACCAGCGGCGTTGAGCGTTCGCGGGAGAGTGCCCTCGGGGGTTACGGCACGGACCGACCTGGGGGCTCGTGGAACACGAGCCGACCTGCTCCTTTCGACGGCCGGACGGCCATCAAGCCGTGCACGTCGGACTACGCCCGCATCCACCGCATGAGCGACCTGTGCGAGGGCCGCGCCTACCGGCCGCTCGAGCGTACCGGCCCGCGCGCCTCCTCGTACGCCGCCGGGTACTGGGCCTTCCTGCACCGGCACCGGCGGCTGCCGTCCGGCAACGCCCGCATGCGCCGCGCGGTGCGGGGTCCAAGCCGTCTCGGCGGCCTGGAAGAGGAGCGGCGGCGCGCGGGAAGCACCGTGAGGGAAGCGGGCGGCTGTCGCCGGCCCGGGCATCGGGTCGCGCCGGGGTCCGGCGGCCGGCGGCCTCGTTCGTTCGGCGCGCGGCGCGCTTCGCCCGCTGAGGGCAGCCGGCGGTGGGAGCAAGGGCGGGGGCGTGTGGGTCGGTTCACCCGGCGGTGTACAGCGCCCGCAGCGCCTCCACCGCCTGCGTCAGCCCGGCCGGTCTGAGGCCGACGGGGGGCTGGGTCCGACTCCAGCCGGGACCGCCCAGCAGCACCGCCGGGCCGCGCCGCGTCCCCTTCATGCCCCAGCGCAGCCCGGCCACGTGCCGGGCCAGGGCCGGGGCCGCCCGCGTGCTCTCCTGGGCCCACAGCACGACGGCGACCGGGCCGAGCCGGCGCACCGCCGCGTCCAGTGCCTCGACGGGAACGGCGGCTCCCAGCATGCGCACCGGCAGCCCCTCACGACCGAGCGCCGCGTGCAGCGCCTCCAGGGGCAGGGTGTGCTGTTCGCCGGGGACGCAGGCCAGCAGCACGCAGCCTGCTCCGGGGGGAGTCACAGGGGCGGCGGGCGGCGTGCTGCGGCGCAGCACCGTGGAGACGTGCCAGGCGAGCAGGTGTTCCACCTCGACGTACTGGTCGTCGGAGGAGGCCCAGCGGCGTCCTACGGCGTGCAGGGTGGGAACCATCACCTCCTGCCAGGCGACCACGAGGCCGTGGCGTTCGACGGCGGCGGCGAGCTGCTTCTCCAGCGCGGGGGCGTCCAGCCGTACGGCGGCGCGTGCGAGGCCGCGGCACTCCTGGCGCACATCGCCGAGGGGCAGCGCGCCGGCGGCCCGCGAGCGCCCCGCGGGCGGCGGAGCGGTGACGGCTTCGCTCCCGGAAGGCGGCCCTGCGGCAGCCGTACGGGCGGCGCGGGCGGCGTCGGCCGGCGGGATGCCGGTCGCCGTCAGCCGGCACATCTCCTCGACCGTGGCCACGTCCGCCGCCGTCCAGCGACGGTGTCCGCCCTCGGTGCGCGCGGTCGGTCCGATGCCGTAGCGGCGGTCCCACGAGCGCAGGGTCATGGGCGACACGCCGAGGCGTCGGGCGAGCACACCGGTGGTCAGACCGGCATCGCCCGGTACGGCAGGGGATGCGGCGGGAGACTGCGCGTCGGGGTCCACGGTGGTCAAGTGTTCCTGTCCTCCCGGTGTTCGCGCGCCGGGGCCCGCGCGGACGTGACCGGCGACAGGTACACGCGCGTGCGGCGTGGGGAAGCCGCCGGCATCCGCGCCGGCCGACGGGCCCGGAGGCGCTGCCCGGTGGCCCTGCCCGTCGTCCGTCGTCCTGCGCGCCGCCCGTTCGGCGGGCTCATTCCGTGGCCTCCTCGACCAGACTCCGGCCCAGGCGCAGCAGGCCGCGCCGGGCGTGACTCTTGACCGTGCCCAGTGGCCAGCCGGTGACGTGGGCGATCTGCGTCTGCGTCAGGTCACCGTAGAAGGCCAGGCACAGCACCCTCCGCTGGGCCTCGGGGAGGCGGCGCAGTTCGCGGGTGACGTCCACGCGGTTCAGGACCTCCTCCTGCGCGTACGACGGCTCCGGTGGGCGGTGCGACTCGCGCGCCGCCGCGGCGGCGGCGTCCGTGCGCCGGGTGCGGGCGGACAGGGCGTCGGCGATCTTGCGGCGGGCGATGCCCACGAGCCAGGCGGGCAGCGGGCCACGGCCCGGTCGGTAGCCGTGGCGTCCGCGCCAGGCGGCGAGGAACACCGTCTGGGTGACGTCCTCGGCCTCCGCGCCGTCGCCCAGCGACTGCCGCGCCAGTGACAGGACGAGAGGAGACCAGCGGCGGTAGACCGTTTCCATGCCGCCCTCGTCCCCGGCCGCGAAACGAGAGGCCAGATCGTCCTCCGGGGGCGGTATGGGCATGGACTCGGCTTCGGTCACAGCAAGTGCCGTCATGTGGCCTGCTCCTTCCGGGGTGGCTCGACGCCTTGCAGCCACGGTCCGTCCGGGAGCCCCGGGCGGCAACTCGCATCGGGTCTGCATCGGATCGCCGCCGCCCTGCCCCGTCCCGCTCCGTCCCGCGCCGCCGGAACGCCGCCGGAACGGCACCGGAACGGGCGCCCGTCAGGCGCCGTCCTCCCGCCGGAGGACGACCGTGGGGCGCCCGCCCGGAGCCGGTGGACGGCTGTCCCGCTCCCCGGCGCCGGGCCGGGTGGGCCACCACACCCGGTCCCCGGCGTCCCGTACGAGCGCCGGCACCAGCAGGGAGCGCACCACCAGGGTGTCGAGCAGCACACCGAAGGCGACGATGAAGGCGATCTGCACCAGGAACGCCAGCGGGATCACGCCGAGCGCGGCGAAGGTCGCGGCGAGCACGACTCCGGCGGAGGTGATGACGCCGCCGGTGGTGACGAGCCCTCGCCCGACGCCCTCACGGGTGCCGTGCCGCAGCGTCTCCTCGCGGACCCGGGACATCAGGAAGATGTTGTAGTCGACGCCGAGGGCGACCAGGAAGACGAATCCGTACAGCGGCACCGACGGATCAGTGCCGCTGAAATCAAACAGACCGCCGAAGACCAGCGCCGCCACCCCGAGTGTCGCGGTGAAGTTCAGGGCGACGGTCAGTACCAGCAGGACGGGCACGGCGACGGAGCGCAGCAGCAGCACGAGGATGACGAGGATGACGGCGAGCACCACCGGGACGATGACGGCGCGGTCGCGTTCGGCGGCGCGCAGGGTGTCGTACTGCTGCGCGGTGTAGCCGCCGACCAGGGCGTTCGCACCGGGGAGCGCGTGCAGTCCGGCGCGCAGCCGGGCCACGGTGTCGCGGGCGGCCTGTGTGTCGGGAGCCGCCTTCGCGGTCGCCTCCCACCTCACTCGGCCGTCCACGGCACGCGGCTCGTCCGTCGGGCGGCCCCCGGCCCCGGTCGCGGTCACCGCCGCGATGCCGGGAGTGTCGCGTACGGCGCGTTCCACCCGGGAGGCTGAGGCGGCGTCGGCGATGATCACCACGGGGGTGCCGGCGCCGGCCGGGAAATGCCGGGCCAGGGTCTGCTGGGCGGCCACGGACGGCACCTGCCGTACGAACGTCTCGTCCAGCGGCACCCCCCGCGAGTCCAGCGTGAGGGCGCCCGCCGAACAGACCAGCAGTCCGGTCAGGGCGAGCGCCCACACCCGGCGCGGCGCCCGGTCGACCAGGCGGGCGGCGCGCTGCCACACTCCGGCTGCACCGGTTCCGCCGGCGGGCTTGGCGGGCCAGTACGCGCGGCGGCCTAGGAGGGCGAGGACGGCCGGCAGGAAGGTGAGTGCGCTCAGGGCGGCGCAGACGATCCCTACGGCGCCGGCCGGTCCGAGGGCCCGGTTGTTGGTGAGGTCGCTCAGCAGCAGCGCGATCAGCCCCAGGGCGACGGTGCCCGCGCTGGCCAGGACGGCCGGGGCAGAGCGGCGCCGAGCGGCGCGGGCGGCGTCGTGCCGGTCCCGGCCACCGGCCAGTTCCTCCCGGCAGCGTGCGGTCACCAACAACGCGTAGTCCGTCGCGGCGCCGATGACGAGGATCGACAGGATGCCCTGAACCTGCCCGTCGACGCGCACCAGGCCGTGGTCGGCCAGCGTGTACACGACCGCGCAGGCCACCCCGAGGGCGAACACCGCGCCGGCGATGACGACGAGCGGCAGCAGCAGGGAGCGGTAGACCAGCAGCAGGATGACCAGGACGGCGGCCAGGGCGACCGCGAGCAGCACCCCGTCGATGCCGGAGAAGGCGTCCGCCAGGTCGGCCTGGGTCGCGGCCGGCCCGGCGAGCTGCACCCGGGTGCCGGGCACCTTCTCGGCCGCCGCCCGTACCCGTTCGAGCGTGGGGGCGAGCCGGTCGCCCAGATCGGGACGCAGCGGCACGACGGCCTGGAGCGCGGCGCGGTCCTGCGAGGGCAGGGCAGGGGAAGGCGATCCGGCCGAGCCGGGCATGCGGGCGAGCGCGGCCACCGCCTCGGTGGCCGGCCGTTGCCGTGAGGTGACGGGCCCCCCGCCGTCGGCGGTCCACACCACGATGACCGGCAGGGTCTCGCGCTGCCGGAAGGCGGTCTGCTCCCGGAGGACCCGGGTGGACTCGGCGCTACGGGGCAGGAAGGCGGCCTGGTCGTTGGTGGCCACCTCGCCGAGCCGTCCGGCGAAGGGCCCCAGCAGCGCCCCGACCACCAGCCATACGGCGATCAGGGCCAGTGGGACGAGGCCACGGGTTCGGGGGTGCGGGGGCGTCATGTGACTCCTTGGAGCGAGCAGGGGAAAGCTCGATGGTAAACAATCTCAATCATTGAGTAATGTCAACCTCAAGACAGTGTCACCGGTGCTTCCCCGTGCACCGGCGGATCGGATGCGGGTGCCGGCCTACCGATGCGGGTGCTACTTTCCGGCGTGGGTGCCCGTCTTCCGGCGTGGGCGCCGGCCGCACTTGGGACGCCAAGGCGCCTCAGCGGCCGGCGGACTCCCCGGAGACCTGGGCGAGTGCGTCGTTCAGCGCAGTCAGGAACCTGAGGGCCGTGGTCAGCTCATCCGCGTCGAAGTCCGCTCCGGCCCGGCGCAGGGCGTCGGCCAGGGGCCGGAAATGGGTACGGGCGGCCGCGCGGGCGTCGGCGGCGTAGTGGAGGTGCACCACCCGGCGGTCGGCGTCCTCGCGGACCCGGCGGACCTGCCCGGCGCGCTCCAGCCTGTCGATGCAGGCCGTGACGGCGCCCGAGGTGAGACCGAGGACCGCACGCAGCCTGCTGGGGGTCATCGGCTCGGGCGCGTCGAGGATGGCGGCCAGCGCCTGCACGTCGGTGGCGTGCAGGTTACGGCGGGCCGCGTACTGATGGATGACCCGCCCGACCTCACCGTGCATGCGGCGCAACTGGACCGCGAAGGCCGACAGGTCCCCCGGAAAGACGGGGAGGTCGCCCGTGGAGGCGTCGGCGGCGGGCTGACCGGCGGCCGTGGCGTGCGGGTCGCCGGCAGTGGCGTTCGGACCCGCCGCGGCTCCTGCGCGCCGCCCCGATCGGCGCCCCGCGCTCGACTCCGTGTTCACCGGCGCATCCTACCGGGGCACTCGCGGGTCACCCCAGCGGACGCCCCCCTCCCCAGGACTCGGCGCGGCCGGCGACGGCGGTGCCAGGGTGCCTTTGAGCGGAGTGACGGCGTCCGGTCACCGGCCCGGTGGTCGCACTCTCTCGGCCTCGCCGACTTGCCGATGCCTCATCCCCTTCGCGCGCCGGGCACGACGCGTCCGGTCCCTGCGGCTTCGGAAGCGTCCGCTCCATACGTTCGCTTGGCCGCTGGGCGCGTATTGAAGCGCACGGTATCGGCCCAGCCGGGGACCGATGGGCCCTTGTCGCGTGGCGTCGGTGCTCGGGGCGAGCGCGGCGGACGGATCGCGAAGGCTCGCACGGGGTTCGTACGGCCCTGGCGGCAGTGCCGTTAGACGCGCTGGAGGCCTGCAAGGCCGCTGAGGCCGACGGAGCCCCGCCGACTACGGCAGATCCGGGACGAGCGGGGCGAGGGTGACGTTCCTGACCGAAGGGCTGCCGGCCCACCTGCCGCCCGACACCCGGCCGCTGCCGTCGGTCGCGACCTACGACCAGCTGCTGCAACCACGGCGGGCTGACCGAACAGGCCGCCGACGCTGCCGTAGACCAGACGGGCTGCCGCATGCTGCGGCTGCGCACTGTCCGAGCTCAGTTCCCCGAGTGGGGCGAGGCCGCCGCCCGCAACCGGGGGTCACACCGCGGCTTCCTCGCCGAACTGGTGACGGCTCAGTGCGTGGATCGGACTCGCCGCCGTTCGGAACGGCGGATCAAGGGCGTCGCCTTCCCTCGTGAGAGGAGGCGCAGCCGAACGCCGATCCGGTGGTCGTCCAGTCGTCCGTCTCCTCGAACGAGATTCTCAGCGGCTGGACCAAGACCTTGACCGACCCCGGCTCTGCGCGGCCATCGTGGACCGGCTGACCTTCGGCGGCAATCTGAGCCAGGCCGGCACCGACTCCGACGCCTGGCCCTCTCCCAGGCCCCGGGCAGCAGCCCAGAACGCCGCTGACCTCACCCGGCAGGCGGGAGTCGATGTCGTCCTGCCCCGCACGCGAGGTTCCGGACGGCCTCACGTCATTGAGGTGCGATGGCTTTGAGCCAGTCCTCGACGGCGAAGACATCTGCCCACTGCGGGAACAGCTTTTCGGTGAGCATCCGGTGCACCTCGGGGTCGGTGTCGAGGCAGGCGTCCGCCAGGACGGTGAGGCCGAAGTCCAGGTCGATGGCGCGCCACAAGGTGGACAGCACTACAGCGCTGGTGGCGATGCCGGTGAGAACAAGGCTGTCGATATCGCGAGCCCTGAGTACCAAGTCGAGGTCACTGCCCGAGAACGCGCTCCCCCGCCTCTTGGTGACCACCACGTCGCCCTGCTGGGGCGCGACATCGTGATGGATCTCTGTGCCAGGGGCCCCTTCGGTGAACAGGCCGGCCCGCAGGACATTTGTCATCACCTTGTTGCGAGGGCTGACTTCCGGATCGCCCGGCCGTAATCCCATCACCACGTAGATCACGGGGATGCCGGCAGCCCGGGCACCGTCGATCGCCCCGCGCAAGCGCCGCAGATATCCGGAACCGTCGTCGGCAATGGCCACGACGTCCCGTTGGACGTCCATCACCAGAAGTGCGCTGTTCGCCATGCTTGCCGTCCCTTCTCCACTGGGAAACAAGAGCAAGTCTGGTGGATCAACCGAGCCGCGGCGGAGGTTTCGGAGATCCTCATCAGCGTCACGCCGCAGTGCGCCCATGACCGTTGTCAGTTCTCATCGACGTCTTCTCACCCTGAGATCACCAAGTGTGTCCCAACTCGGTCATGCGCAGCATCGCCCGTCAGGTGCGAAGCCAGCAGCCCGATCAGCAGGCCGAGCATGCGAGGACGACGCCGCGGATCGCGCGGTGGCCATCGTGAGGAGAGCTTGATGCCGTACCTGATCCGTCCCGTGCACCCCTGACACCGGATCAGGCCTCACGCTGTGCACTGCGCATCCGGTGCGCACCGGTAGCTGCACCACCGTGGGGGTGGGCGAGCACCTGGTGCGGCCACGGGTGCTGCCGCGCGAGTGGCCGTCGATGTCGTCGTCCAGGAACAGGCCCACCGCCTGATCGCAGGGCTGCCCGCCGACAGCCGGAACGTCCCTCGGAGTCCTGTCCTCAGTCGTTTCGCCAGAGTGGCCGCGGGTGGTGGAAGCGGGTGGTGCCGCTGTCGATGAGGGCCCGGCCCGAAAGTCCGTCGAAGTAGTTGTTGACCACCGTATGGTCGTAGCCGTTGCCGTAGAGACACCCACCGTCAGTGCCGTCGAGCAGGTAGCTGACCTCCACCGTGGACTGGTTGCCGTTGTCGGCCGATCTTGGCCCGACCGACAGGGCCTCACGATCGGCCGTAAGGCACGGGCACGTCACCTGGCTGAGCGAACCGCCCCATCACGCAGAACAGGTCTCAGGAACCCTCGCTGCCGCCCCCACCCGCTGGAAGAGCCTTGCTCGCATCATCATGAGGGACACGGTCCTGCTGACTCATCGCGGTCACGAGGGTGGAGGAGACGTGGGCCAGAGCGGGGTCGGCAGCGATGAAGAACGTTTCGACTCCGGCCAGCTCGTGGTTCATGCGGGCCATCGGCATTTCGTAGTCGAGGTCGCGAACGCCGCGGACCCCGCGAATGACGACGTCAATCCCGACTCGGCGGCAGTAGTCGACCAGCAGGCCGCCGGTGTGGGAGTCAACGGTGACGTTGCTCAAGCCAGTTGCCGCCGCGCGGAGCCGAGCCTGGCCGTCGTCGAGGTCGCGGCCTGTGACGACCGGACGGCATTCTCGGTCCAGGAGTTGCTCGCCGGGCGGTGGGCCACCGCGACCGCGACCGCGAACACCATGCCCCGGGCTCCCGGCGAGGCCGGTGTACGACTGCTACCCGGACGTGCGCGAGGAGCTGGACCCGTGGCTACGCCGGGGCGTCTGGTACACCGCCAGGCACGGCCAGCAGTGGTTGGTGCCGCGGTCTTCTTGCCGTGGCGACCGCTGCGGGCGAGTGCGCCGATGAGCTCCACCCGGCTCATCCTCGGCCGGCCGGGCACGTTCTGTTCGGTCGCCCGCTGGAACAGCTCCGCCGCTGACCGCCCGGTGACGGTGTTCTCCCGCTCTTTGAGCCCTCACAGGCGGCCGGGTGGTCTTCTCCCTGGGGCCATCCGCATAAGGGCTACCGGGTCATCCCATCGAGCACACGAAGACGGATGCGCTGCTGCCGGGCATGGCCGAGCGCTACGACGTGCTGATCACTGCCAAGGACGGGGGGGTTCCCTCTGGTCGCGCCGGCCGAGGGCAAGGAGGGACGGGCTTCGGCCGTGCTGGGCACCGGTCGTCGCGGGGCACGCCGGCGGGTCCGGCGTTCGCCGAGAGGCGTCCGCCACGGCCTAGAAGACGCAGCCCGCATGGACCGATGTGCAGTGGTTCGGCTACCGCCGTGCCTCCATCGACTTCGTGGAGACCGGCTCCTCGCACATGGTCAGGCTCTCTCGCCCCGACGACGTCGTGGGCATCATCCTCCAAGCGGCCGAAGCAACCAAGTGAAACCGAGCGCGGCCCGGGTGGCATGACGGCCAGATGCGGTCTGGTCCGAGAAGATGCTCGCGCGTAGGCAGGGGTCGGCCGCCGTACCGCGTTCACCCGGGCGCAGCCCGACTCACACAACGCACAACTGAACATCCGACACAGCAGGGGAATCAGTAATGAGTACAGTCACCACGCCGGACGGCACCGTCATCTTCTACAAGGACTGGGGCCCCCGGGACGCCCAGCCGATCGTCTTCCACCACGGCTGGCCGCTCAGCTCCGACGACTGGGACGCCCAGTTGCTGTTCTTCCTCTCCAAGGGCTACCGGGTCATCGCCCATGACCGCCGCGGCCACGGCCGCTCCAGCCAGCCCTCGACCGGCCACGACATGGACACCTACGTCGCCGACGTCAACGTACTGACCGACGCCCTGGACCTCCAGGGGGCCGTGCACGTCGGGCACTCCACCGGCGGCGGCGAGGTCACGCGCTACGTGGCACAGGCCAAGCCCGGCCGTGTCTCCAAGGCGGTACTCGTCGCGGCCGTACCCCCGGTCATGGTGAAGAAGGACAGCAACCCCGAGGGCACCCCGATCGAGGTCTTCGACGGGTTCCGCGCGGCCCTCGCCGCCAACCGGGCCCAGTTCTTCATCGATGTCCCCGCCGGGCCCTTCTACGGCTTCAACCGGCCCGGGGCCCAGGTGTCCCAGGGACTGATCGACCGGTGGTGGTGGCAGGGCATGATGGGCGCGGCGAACGCGCACTACGAGTGCATCAAGGCCTTCTCGGAAACCGACTTCACCGAGGACCTCAAGAAGATCGACGTCCCCGTCCTCGTGATGCACGGGACGGACGACCAGGTCGTACCGTACGCTGACTCGGGCCCGAAGTCCGCCGAACTCCTCAGGAACGGCACGCTCAAGAGCTACGAGGGTTACCCCCACGGAATGCTGTCGACGCACCCCGAGGTCCTCAACGCCGACATCCTCGCCTTCGTGGAGAGCTGAGACCGGACGGCCCCACGCCACGGCAGCCGGATCCTCGCAGGTGGCGCCCCAGCACGAGCCTGAAGGACGGCTCGTCCCCTCGGTGATCACCGAGGCGGTACCGGACCGTACCGACCCTCGGCGAGCCCTTGAGACCACCTCCGTCGGCTGACGACGCACGCCCCGCGGCCGCGCATGCGCGGCCGCGTACTTCCTCGCCCTCCCCCGCTGACGTCACAGTTCCGACCGAGGCCACGGCCGCAAGCGGCCCGCCTGAAGCAGCGTCCTGCACTGTCCTGGCAGCCCGCATGCCGGTCGCCGACCGGTCGGGGACAACCCAGGTGCACCATGCTGCCGGGGCAGGGCCCCTCCTCCCGCATCGACACGTCCCCGCCGGCTTCGAGCGGGGCCCGCCTCAGGGTGGGGGTCGCCGCTCCGGGGCGATCTAGCTCGGCGCGTTCGGCTACGACAGCTCCAGTCGGCTGACGAGGCCCCCCCCCCCGGGGGGCGGCAGACGACCGCCTCCACCCCGTCCCTTCCTCCTCCTTGGCAAGTCAGCGTGTTGAAGGAGTCGTCAGTCAGAACAGCGGACGTACTTCGACGACTTGAGGCCTCTGAGGGGAAGAACCTGGCCGCCCGCACAGCACTCTCGACCCCCTGTTCGTCGTCCGCGTTCTGCCGCACCTGTTATGGGAGATTCCTCCAGTCGGCGTTCTCGGTCGGCGGGGCGCAGCCGGACGTGGGGCAATCGGCCGCCCGGACCGTCTGCCGTGCGGCAAGGTCCGGGCGTGCCAGGTCATCAGGGAGGCCGAGCCGGTCAGGCGTTGTCCGGCCATGTCAGGCGTCGAGCGTAGTGGGCCCATACAGCGATGACCGCGAGGGCGGCTGTCATGCCGCCCAGGGTCATGACCGTCGAGGGTGAGCCGGCGTCGACGACGACTCCACCGGTCAGAGCGCCGAGGGAGATCGTGGCCTGGAAGGACGCGGTGAACATGACGGAAGCTGCTTCGGGGGTGTCGGGGCTCGCCTTGGCGAACCATGTCTGTGAGCAGACAGGGACCGCCCCGTACGCCATGCCCCAGACGATGAGGAGGACGATCGCTCCGACTTTCCAGTGGCCCAGAACGGGCAGGAGCGAAGTGGCGCCGGCAATCATGCCGGCGGCGGTGCCGAAGGTGGCACGAGGGTGGCGTGCGACCAGGGACCCGCCCAGGAAGTTGCCGAGAACACCCGCTGCTCCGTAGGTGAGCAGGAAGACGGTGATGAGCCCGGAGCTGACGTCGGTGACCTGCTCAAGGAACGAGGTGACGTAGGTGTACGTGCCGAAGTGCGCCAGCACGACCAGAACGGTCAGGACCAATGCGCATCGGGTGGCGACGCTGTTGAACATGCCGCGTAGGACGCCCAGGCGGGTGGTCTGATGAGGTGGCAGTGGCGGTGTGACGATCAAAAGCAAGATCAGTACGCCGACGGTGAGGCCGCCCATGGCGATGAACGCGGTACGCCATCCGGCCAGGTCGCCAATGAGTGTGCCGGCCGGCACGCCGAGTACGGAACCCAAGGGGACTGCGGAGAAGATCACCGCTGTTGCTCGGCCGACGGATTCCGCGGGTACCAGGCGTTCGGCCAGTGAGGCGCCGATGGACCAGAAACCGCCGATGACGATGCCGACGATGATGCGGGAGACCAGGACCAGCCAGTAGTCGGGGGCTGCGGCTGCCAGGAAGTTCGCTGCGGCGAGCAGGACCATGAAGGCGCACAGCATCAGGCGGCGGTCGATCCGCGCGGTCGCTACGGTGACGACGGGGGCGGCAATCGCGGCGAGGAAGCCGGGCATGGTCATCATCAGTCCGGCCATGCCGTCGGAGATGGTGAAGCTGGCACCGACCTTGGTCAGAAGTCCGATAGGGAGGATTTCTGTGGTGACGATGGAGAAGATGCCCAGCATCACCGCCACGACGGCCAGCCATCCGCTCACCGGGGAGCGGTGCGATAAGTCGGTCCCGCCAGGATCGTGCGCGGTGGCGGTGGTGGATGCAGCCATGAAATCCGTCCTGTGATGTGCGTGCTGTCGCGCGATCAGTTCAGCAGGCGGAGCGGGGCATGAGCTGGCAGATTTGCGACGTCAGCGCTG
This sequence comes from Streptomyces canarius, assembly GCF_014650735.1. Lineage (NCBI taxonomy): Bacteria > Bacillati > Actinomycetota > Actinomycetes > Kitasatosporales > Streptomycetaceae > Streptomyces > Streptomyces canarius. Next base: position 43,596 of record NZ_BMVN01000024.1, on the reverse strand, counting down.
TCTGGAAGGGTGTCGTCGCAAATCTGCTGATGGGTGCTGATGGGCGTCCCTACTGTCGATGCACGACATGGGTTTGATGAAAAGGGCCATTCGTCGAAGGTCTGAGGCCGCGCAGTTCATGCGTACTCCGTGCCGATATGGTGCTCGGCGTCGGCCGGTCCTGTCTGGTCGACCCCTGGTACGAATTCGCCTGCTGGGCCCCGGGGACGCTCAGGCTGCGATGCCTGCCGTGTGGAGCGGCGGTGGAGCATGGATCAGTTGCCGGAGGCGCACAGCCCGCCGGTTACTGCTGTTGTCCAGACGCTGCCTACAGCAGATGGCGCAGAATCCCGTGTCGTCGCCGCGTCGCCGGGGGTCGCCGAGGTCTGCCAGGGCATCGACGCGGGCAAGAAGATCGAAGGGCATCTTCAACCACGGCGCTCGGCTGGGCGTCGATGGTGAAGTGGCACTCGGCCACGGGGAAGGGTTCGAGCCGTTTCCGAAGCGGTGGGTGATCGTGCGCACCTCCGGCCGGCTGAGACAGCACTGCCGTCTGGCACGGGACTACGAAGCCCTGCCGCAGCCCTGCCGCAGCGATCCCAGGCGATGATCCACTGGGTGATGGCCAACACCCAACACGATGAATTCCATGCCGCCTCGCATCCACCAGGGATGCGAGGCGGTCGAGTGTCTGCCGGCGTGGGGGCTCACTTCACCTTGACCGCCACGGTGGGCGAGTAGACCTTCTCGGACCCGCTCACGCCCGCGATCCGCAGATGCTCGGCGCCCTTGGTGTTGAGCTTGGCGATCAAGGCGTACGAGTTGCCCTTCTTGACCTTGGCGGTCGCCCTGAGCGGGATCCACCTGCCGGACTTCTCGTGCTGAAGTACGAGCGGGGAACCGACCTCCAGACCCTTGGTACGGCCGGTGAACGTCACCTTGTCCCCGGCCTTCACCTCGGTCTTGTCGGCCTTCACGGTGATCGAGGCCATGCTGCTGGGAGACGGGCTCGCGGCCAGGGCACCGGTCGTCCCGCCGGAAAGCAGCGCCACGGAGAGAACACCGGCACCGAGCGCACGAAGGCAGTGGTGACGCAGTACGGAGGTCATGTGTGTCTCCCGTCCTGTCGCTCAATGGACCCTCCCAGGCTGGCGCCGGGACGCCACTCTCGCCACTCCGAGCCACCTGATCACAGCAACCACTTCCGTCACAGCAGCCGCATGACCTGGCCTTTCACCGGGCCGGCCCCGCCCCGAAACCCGACGGTCGGCAACGCCGGGGCACGTGGTCCCTCTCCGGCTGGAGCGCGACGTCGCCGCTGCCCACCCCAGACCGCAAGGGAAGCGTTTACTCCCGGCTACCGCACGTGGTCGCGCGCTCCCCGAGCCCGTTCGTCGACGAGATCGGAGCCGACCGGGCGGAGGCGGGCAGCGACCCGCTGTCTGGCCGCCCTCCGGTTCCCCCAGGACGGCCCGACGGTCATCGGGTATTTGGAGGGCGACGCACGTACCGCCCGTGCTACCGACCAAGCGGCTCTGTGAGCGCATCCATCGGCCGAGGACCGTACTCGATCACAGCCGGGTGGCCAGCCAGAGGGTTACAGCCGCGGTAACGGTGAGTCCGGCGTTGAGTGTGATCCGGCGGTCTTCGCCCATCAAGTGGACGGTGATCGCGCCGGTCTGTAGGAGTACGAAGCCGATGGCCGCGGCCGGCGCGAGCAAGGGAGCGATGCCGGTCAGTGGCGGCAGAACCAGGCCGGCCGCGCCGAGTATCTCGACCGCCCCCAGTGCCCTGACGGCAGGCAAGGGTACGCGGTCGACCCAGGCCATCATCGGGCGGAGTTGATCGCGGCTGCGGATCACCTTCAGCGTGCCTGCGTAGACGTAGAAGATGGCGAGCAGTCCCGCGACGGTCCAATAGGCGATGTTCATGGTTCCCGTTCATGGGCCACCGGTTGACGGGGGCCCGTCGAGTGTGTCGATTGCCGGTAGAGCCCTGGTGAAGGCCGGGTCCGTCGTTTGGAGCGACCCGGAGGCCGAAGAAGCGGCAGCGCCACCGCCCTGCCGTGGAAAGGAGGGTGGCCGGGGCCGGGCCGGGCTGTGCCGTCGGCTTCAGGCGAGGTCGGTGGCGGGCTCCGTCGCGTAGCGGCTCATCGCGTCGATGTTGGCCTGTGGTGTCAGCGGCCGGCCGTCGGCGAGTGCTTCCTGGAGGTCCCGGAAGTACTGCACGTACAGGTCGGGGGTGAACGTGCTGAGCATGCGGGCGGGTTGGTCGGTCAGGTTGGCGAAGGTGTGCGGGGTATCCGGCGGAACCATCACCAGTGTGCCCGTGGTGGCGTCGTAGTCCTCGTCCCCGACGGTGAACCGCACGGTGCCGGACAGGACGTAGAAGCCCTCGTCGTGTCGGGCGTGGCGGTGCTGCGGCGGTCCCTGGGTGTGCGGGGCGAGGACGGACTCGGCGATCGCGAGGCGGTGCCCGGTGTGGCTGCCGTCCTCCAGAATCCGCATGCGCGTGGTACCCAGAACGATCACTTCGCCATCGCCGGAAGCCACCACCGATACAGCGGGTTGGGTCTGCGGCTCGCCGGTCTTCGCTTCATCGGTCATGCTCACGAGTTCACCGCCGGGGGCCCGCCCGTGTCCAAGACCTGTCCCGCGGCGCCGATACCTCGTGGGTATCGTTGCAGGGTGGAGCTACGGACCTTGCGCTACTTCGTGGCGGTCGCCGAGGAACTCCACTTCGGCCGGGCCGCCACCCGGCTGCACATGAGCCAGCCGCCACTGAGCCGGGCGATCAGGCAGTTGGAGGCCGATGTCGGGGCCCTGCTCTTCACCCGCTCGCCTGCCGGCGTCACGCTCACTGCGGCGGGCACGGTGCTGCTCGACGAGGCGCGGGCCCTGCTCGACCATGCCGACCGCGTCCGGGTACGCGTGAGCGCGGCGGCCGGCGCCGCGACCATCACCATCGGCATCCTGGGCGACGGCACCGACCCGGGAGTGGCCAGGCTGGCCGCCGCCTACCGCCGACACCATCCCGCGATCGACATCCGCGTCCGCGACACCGATCTGACCGACCCCACCTGCGGGCTGCGCGCCGGACTGGTCGACGTCGCCCTCACCCGGGCGCCGTTCGACGAGACCGCCCTGGCGGTGCGTGCACTGCGGGCCGATCCGGTCGGCGTTGTCCTGCGCGCCGACGATCCGCTGGCCCGCCGCGACGGGCTGCGGCTGGCGGAACTGAGCGACCGCCGCTGGTTCCAGCTCCCGCAGGGCACCGACCCCATCTGGCAGTCGTACTGGAACGGGGGCAGACCGCGCGAGGGCCCAGAGGTGCGCGCCGTCCAGGAATGCCTGCACGCCGTGCTGTGGAACGGCACGGTCGGCCTGGCCCCGCTCGGACACGACCTGCCCGCGGAGCTGACCGTGGTGCCGCTGATCGACATGCCGCCGAGCCGAGTGGTGGCGGTGTGGAACGAGGGTGACACCAACCCGCTGATCCGGTCCTTCATCGAGACCGCGACCAGCGCGTACCGTCACTGACCACCGGCAACCGGTGCTGCCGCAACTCGTGCCTCATCAGAAACAGACAAACCCAACAGAAAGAACGAGTATGTATGACGATGCAGCACGACGGCCCCGGTGAGAGCCGCGACCTGGAGATCAACCCGGTGCCCAGCCGTGAGCCTGTACGAGTGCCCAGGTGCGCGCTGCCGTACGGGGAGCGGGAACCGGGCACCGCCTATCAGGTCGTGCACGACGGGCTGGCTCTCGACGGCACCGCCCGGCCGAACCTGGCGGCGGACCTGAGGGCCGGGCGACTGATGGCCGAGTGCGCCGAGAAGAACATGATCAACAAGGATGGGGATCGGATCCGCAGACCGCGGAACTCGACTACCGGTGCGTGCACATCCCTCACCGGGGTGACGAGGCCGGTGGCATCGTCCATGGCGCGCGCCGACCGCCACTGACGACAGAGCACGAACCGCCGGCCCGGCACGAGCCAGGAAGGGCCGGCCGACCCCTCTGGAGGAATGCCGTGTGCCGTCTTTTCGGTCTCAGCAGCGCCCCGCGCCGTACCCGCGCCACCTTCTGGCTCCTGGACGCCCCCGACAGCCTCAGTCGGCAGAGCCACCGCGATCCCGACGGTACCGGTCTCGGCTACTTCACCGCCGACGGCACCCCGCGGATCGACAAGGCGCCCATCGCCGCCTACCGCGACCGCGCCTTCGCCGAGGAGGCCCGCGAGGTTGAGTCGGCAACCTTCATCGCCCACGTGCGCTTCGCCTCCACCGGAAGCCTGGACGTCCGCAACACCCATCCTTTCGAGCAGGACGGGCGGCTCTTCGCCCACAACGGCGTCATCGAGGGCCTGGACGAGCTCGACGACCACCTGGGCGAGGACCGGTCACTTGTGAAAGGCGACACCGACTCCGAGCGGTTCTTCGCCCTGATCACCCGGGAGACCCGACGGCACGGCGGTGACGTCACCGAGGGCATCCGGCACGCCGCCCACTGGATCGCCGACAACCTGCCCGTCTACGCCGTCAACCTGATCCTCATCACCCCCGAGGAACTGTGGGCCCTGCGCTACCCGAACACCCACGACCTCTACGTCCTCGAACGCCGGGCGGGCGGCCAGCATGGCAGCCGGCATCTCGACCACAGCGGCACCCACGGTCGCATGCGCATCCACTCGTCACACCTTGCCGAGCACCCCGCCGTCGTCGTCGCCAGCGAGCGTATGGACGACAACCCGCACTGGCGCGAGATGGAGCCCGGCGAGTTGCTCCACGTCGGCCCCGATCTCCGCCTCACCCGCCAGGTCGTCCTTCCCGATCCTCCGGCGCACCCGCTCACCCTCGACGACCTGCACCCCGGCGCCGCCGCCTCCCAGAAGGCTGCCTGAAGGTGCCCGCACCGCAGCCATCAGTGGCCTGGCCGGCCACCGGGCTGCGGCTGCCGCAGTCACGATGCGCCTCCGGACGGACGCGGGCAGCCTCGGATTCCACGGCTGGCGGCTACCCTCCCCGGCCAGGTGGATCCTCAGGTCAGACCACCCCGGGAGCGGCCCGGACCCTCGTCGAACCGGTGGCCGTGAGCCGCGCCTCCTATGCTCCGGGCTCCGGGCTCCGGGCTCCGGGCTCCGGGCTCCGGGCTCCGGGCTCCGGGCTCCGGGCTCCGGGCTCCGGGCTCCGGGCTCCGGGAGAAGTCCAGCGCGACGAGACGATCGCCGCCTTGCGGAGCAAGCTGCGCGAGGCCAACAGCCGGGCGAGCAGGGCGAACTCGACGCGCTCGCCACGGTGACCGCGAACGTGAGCAACGATGCCGCCTTTCACCGCGCACACGTTCCCGCTGTGTCCAGTCCTGACCCCACCAGGCCGCTGTTCGGCCCAGCTGTCACCGACTGCGGGACTACGCGCGATCGCGCAACCACGGATTCGTCACGTGGTGCCAAGGCGGGGCAACGCGCTGGGGAGGCGACACCGTCGTACCGTACGCAGCCGACGTCACCATCGAAGTCGACGGTGCGCCCGGTCATGCGCCAGGTGAGGCGCGTTCCGGCGTGGTCCGGGCGGGTGGGAACGTGCGGCTGGACGGGGCCCGTTAGGCTTGGGCGTGTCGGCGGGTGGCCGCCCGCTGCCCGGCGAGGGTACGGCGCTTGTGCGGCTGCCCGGGATCACCACACCGAAGGACGGCAACCGAGTGTCTTTCTTCACCATCGGCCACCGCGGTGTCATGGCCGCCGAGCCGGAGAACACCTTGCGCTCTTTCCTGCGAGCTGAACGGGAAGGGCTGGACGGCATTGAGCTGGACCTGCATCTGAGCAGGGACGGCGAGTTGGTCGTCATGCACGATGAGACCCTGGACCGTACGACGGACGGCTCCGGTCCGATCGCCGGGCAGGAGTTGGGGAAGCTCAAGGAACTTGATGCCGGTCTCGGCGAGCGGATCCCCACGTTCGGGGAGGTGCTGGACGCCGTCGGGCCGACGTTGCCGATCCAGGCGGAGATCAAGGACGTGGCCGCTGCCCGGTCGCTGGCCAAAGTGCTCGCCGACCGTGACCTGCTGGACCGGGTCTCGGTGCTGTCGTTCCACGACGCGGCGCTGAGCGAGGTCCGCAGTCTGCTGCCGCAGGCCCGTACCGTGCTGGTGGCAGGGGCCAGTGCCCACCGTGACACCTTCGTCGGGCGCGCTCAGCAGGTTGGTTCCACTCTGGTCAGTGTGGAGTTGCGTCAGCTGAACCGGGCTATCGTCGACAGGTGCGGCGCCGCCGGTATCGATGTGATGGCCTGGACCGTCAACGGCGAGCGCGACTTGGAGCTGGCCCGGGCTCTGGGTCTGGTGGGGTGCGTGACCGACCAGCCTGGCATGAAGCGGTTGGTCGAGGCCACGGCCTGACCTCTGGGGGTGTTGGGCCGTCAAGTGGCGGGTCGGGCAGGGACGCGGCGGGATCGCTTCCGTGGCGGGACACGGGGCAGGCGATCTCCTGGGCCGGGCGCCGCCTGCTGCGTGCGTGGGCCCGCACCTGGCCGTGAGGCCGCGGCCGGTTCGACCCAGGGGATGTCCTCGCCTGGTGGTGGCCGCGTACCTGTCGGCCCCCGTGTGGGTGGCTTTGATTCGCTTCCTTGGGTCGCGTGACGCTGCCCGTCCTCGTTCATGGCTGCTCGTGGCCCGCGCGCGGCGCAGGGAGCGGTGAGGGTTTTGCGACGTGTGCGGTGGAGCACCGTGAACGGTCAGTCGGCGGGTGGGTTCAGCGGAGCCGGTCGTAGACGAGGGCCAGCGTGCCGTGCTCGCCGGCAGCCTGACTGACGAGCCTCCACTGCCCTGCGGGCAGGCCGTCCTGGAACAGGCGCGGGCCGTCGCCGAGGACGACGGGGAAGACCGTGAGGGCGAGTCTGTCGACCTTGTCGGCCGCCAGCAGGGCCTGGATGACGCTTGCGCTGGACAGCACGAGGATGTCACCGCCGTCGGTCGCCTTGAGGTCCGTGACCGCCTGGGCGGTCGGCTTGTCGACGATCGTCGTGCGCTCCCACGGTGCTTGGCGAAGGGTGGAGGAGAGCACCACCTTGTCGGTCTCGACGAGCCACTTCGCGAAGCCCTCGTCCCGGGGGTCGGCGCCTTGCGTGCCGATGACGGTGGGCCAGAAGCCGAGGAAACCTTTCGCGTTGACCCGTCCGAGCAGGGCCGTCGTCGCCGGCTGCCAGAGGCTGGTCAGGTGGTCGCGGGCGACGTCGGTGACGGCGTACGGCATGACCCAGCTCATGTCCTGGGGGTCGGAGCCGGCGTAACGGCCGTCGAGGGAGAGGGCCATGTTGGTGACGACCCGGCGGCCGGTGGTCTGCTCGGTCATGTCATGCTCCTGGTGCCGGGGGTGTGCGGTCGGTAGCGACGGTGTCGTGCGAGCTCGCGGCGAGGAGCGTCGTGAGCTTGTCCAGGCTCTGGCCGTAGCCGATCTCGATGCCTGCGATGAAGTCGGCGGAGTCGACGGTGCTGTCGGTGAGCCGCCAGTGAACGTCGAGGTCCGTGCCGGTTCGCGTTGCCCGCAGGTGGAGGTCGACGTGGGCGGTGAAGGCACGGCCGCCGTCGGGAAGCAGCGGGGAAAGCCGATAGGCGAGGCGTTCGTGGGGGTGCACGTCGTCGACAACTCCCTCTGCCCGTCCGACGACCGCGTCGGTGTCCTCGGCATCGCGGTACTCCTGCACGATCCGTCCACCCGGCCACGCCTCGAAGACGAGGTCGGAGACCTGGAGGTCCTCAGGAGCCCACCATCGGGCGAGCAGCGCCGTGTCGGTCAGGTGGCGCCAGACCAGCTCGGGATCCGCTGCCAGGGGCCGCAGGAAGGTCAACGAGCGGCCGTCGGCCCAGCCCGGCTGCTGTGCGGCGAGCCGTTCTGCGTCACGGCTGAGCTCATAGCGGTCATGAGCGGCTCCCGGGCCGCCGCCCTGATCCGCGGTGTCCGCGAGCCGGTCGAGCGTGGCCGCCAGCTTGCGCAGGGCAGTGGGTTGCAGGGCGTAGATACGGCGCTGGCCGGTGCGCCTGGAGATGACGACGCCGGCGCGCTCCAGGGTCTGTAGGTGCTTGGTCGTCTGCGGCTGGCGTGCCCCGGCGAGCTGGGCCAGAACACCGACCGAGCGAGGCCGCTCAGCCAGCAGGCCGACGAGCCGCCAGCGGGCCGGGTCGGCCAGCGCGGTGAGGAGTGCGTCCACACCCCACAGTATTCTCGACAGAGAATATTCGCGTCAAGGAATGTCTCGTCGTCCGCAGGAATCCGAACGGCCGGTCGCGCTGGGATCGAAGACATCAGCCATGCTGGCCAGGAAGCGGAAGCGGCCTCCCGCGCGCCAGGGAATCAGCTCGCCCGTCCGGATGATCAGCGCTAGCCTGCGCGGGTGATGACGGCCGACGACGTACTGTCCATCCTTGCTGTGCTGCGGAACGTTGACCTCGACATCTGGATCGGCGGTGGCTGGGGCATCGATGCCCTGGTCGGTCAGCAGACTCGTCGCCACCGTGACCTGGACCTGATGCATCGCAAGAGCCAGGAACCGGCTGTCGTGGCGGTTCTCGCGGATGCGGGATTCGTCGAGACCCTCGACTGGCGCCCCGTCCGGTTCGTCGTCACCGACCCCGGCACCGAGAGATCGATCTTCACCCCCTGATCTTTTCCGCGGACGGATCCGCGGTGCAGGCATCACCCGACCCTGAACACCCGTTCGTCTACCCGGCCTCATGTTTCGTCACCGGCACGATTCTGGGATCCACCGTCCCGTGTCTGTCGCCCGAGCAGCAGGTCTACTTCCACCAGGGCTACGAACCGGCTGACCACGACCGTCACGACATGGCCCAACTCCGGCAGACATTCGGGATCGCCACCCACTTCTGACCAGTTCTTGAGAAGGATTCGTCGGAGGCGATGGCGACGCTGTTCGTGCGGCGGATCGGGGCAACCACCGGGTCGTCCGCGCATCGTTCCCCGCGACCCCCGCCTCTCCCTGCCGGCCCCGGAGCCAGGCCACACGCCGGTCCTCGCGCCGCAGCGGTCAGCAGGTCTCGCGTGAGCGCGAGCGCGAGCGCGAGCGCTACGGATCATCCTGGCCCTGCTGATGAGCAGGGTCACCTCGCTCTGGCTGCGACTCGACGACACCCCCTCCGGCAGAGGGTCCTCAGGAGCCGTTCCTCCGCATCGCTGCAAGCTGGTTGAACCGCTACGCGGAGGGACCTTCCGTGGCCGGGGACGGAGCCGCTTCCGGTGTGGGTACTGGAACGTTCCCCGTGGGGATGCGTTCCTTTCGCCAGGGCAGGAGCAGCGTGCTCGCCATGCACAGCAGGCCGGCGATGAGCAGGGCGCCACGTGCCCCGGCTGCGGCGGCGACGAGGCCACCGGTGATCATGAAGGCGGCCTGGCATGTCTTCGAGCCGACGGACCAGGAGGTGGCGACGCGGGACATGAACGCGTCCGGTGTGGCCGCCATGCGGTACGTGGTGAACGACGGGTTGAAGACCCCGGCGGAGAAGAGCAGGCCGAAGTCGGCGGCCACGATGACGCACACGCCGAGGGCACCGGAGGGCGTCAGGGGCAGCAGGATCGTCCAGAGCGTGCGCGCGACTCCGGACAGCAGCAGAACGCGACGCTGTCCGAATCGCCGGGTGAGCAGCGGGGTCAGGCGTGAGCCCAGCACGCCGCCCAGGCACGGCAGTCCCAGGGCGAGTCCGTACTGCCACGGTGCCAGGCCGAGGTCATCCAGCATGAGGACGGCCATCAGCGGTGATGCCATCATGACGGAGCCGCCGAAGAGCAGCGCGTTGAAGAACAGCGGGCGCAGTCCTGGGTGCCGTAGGAGGTACTGCCAGCCCGCGGTGATGTCGCGGCCCAAGTGAGAGGCGGCGGCGCGTTGCGGTGGCGCGGGTTCAGGCTGCCGGATGCGACGGATGCCCAGGGCCGATCCGAGGAAGGACAGTGCGTCGACCACCGTGGTGGCGGGCGCGCCCAGTGCCCCGATCAGGAGCCCGCCGACGGGTGGGCCGGCGCTGACGCTGATCCAATTGGTGGTCTCGAAGAGGCTGTTGGCACGAAGGCGGTACTCAGGCGGGACAAGTGCCTTGAGGTGTGCGCCGCTCGCCGCGTCGAACGCGACAGACGCCGCCGTCTGGAGAACGCCGACGACGCACAGTTGGGTGAAGGTGAGCCTGTCGAAGGCCATGGCGACCGGAATGCTCGTCAGTACCGCGCAGCGGGCCAGATCGGCGGTGATCATGACCGGCCGCTTGTACTGGTGCTCGATACGCACTCCGAGCGGCAGGGCGATCACCCCACTGGCCATTGCGGACAACGCAGCGAGCAGAGAGACCTGGAGCGCCGAGGAATCCAGCACCAGGAGGGCAATCAGCGGCAACGCCCCCATGCCGACGGCACTGCCGGCCGCGCTGACCGCGTAGGCGCCCCATAACCGCCGGAAGTCCTCTCCGAGCGTGTTCCGCCGTACCAAGCCAGCCTCCCGAGGTGTGAAGGCGCTCAGCGTAGTGACTCCGACCGCCCACGGCCCCGTGATCAGGCCATCACCGGACCCACCTCAGAGCCGGGATCAGAAACCGGCACTTACCTCGTCGTTTAACGACCAGCGTCGAACGCGGATCGGACTTGATCAGCGTTTTCGCGCTTCAGCGGACATGTAGGGGGGCCTTCGTCCGATGCTGTGCTCCGTCACAGAGATCTGTGCACGCGCCCGAACACCGCCGTGGGCACGGGCTCTGTACGGCGGGTTCGATCAAGGCCGGATCGACGTCGCACGGCTGCGCCGGCCCTCGCCGGGGTGCCGTTGCCGCGGGCGGCGGACGGTCGGCTGGTGTTGGCGGTGGATGTCTCGCCGTGGGCTGCTTCCGGACGCCGACACGTGCGCCGACTCGGTGGTGGCCGCGCTGGAGAGTGGCCGCACGTCCTGGACAGCGGTGCTGGACGCGGTCCGCCTGGGGCCCGGCGCCGACATCGCCGCGGTGACCACCGTGCAGATATGTGAGGTCGTCGAGCGGCTGGTCGCCGCCGGCCAGGGGAAGCCGGGTGACCCGGACGTCCTGGTCGTGTTGGACGCCGGATGCGACGCCCCGCGCATCGCCTACCCGCTGGACGGGCCGCCCGTCGAGATCCTCGGTCGGCTCCGCTCCGATCGCCTGATGCGGCGTCCGACGCCCACCAGCAAAGAATTCCACCTGGCCAACCCCAAGGGCGGCGAGTCCATCTTCGGCGACTACGCAACCTGGGGCGCCGAGCAGGCCGTGACGGCCATGGACACCCGGGTCCACGGGAAGGCGACCGCAAAGGCATGAGACCGGCTGCACCCGCGGCTGACCCGCCGGACGGCCTGGCACGGCCGCGACAGGCCGCTCCCCATCATCGAGGGCACCGTCGTCCGGCTGGTCGTGGAGAAGCTGCCCAGCGGCGGGGTCAACAAGCCGGCCCGGCTGGGTGGTCTCACACCGACGCCACCACGGCAGATGTGGACCGCTGCTTGCAGTCCTTCCTTCGCCGCTTCGACATCGAGCACACCTTCCGCCTGTTCAAGCAGAAGCCTCGACTGGACCAAGCCCCGGCTTCGCGGCTCGGAAGCGGCCGACATCGGGAACCTCACCCGCCACAGCGCCGGCAGGGTCCTCGCCACCGGCGAGGCACACAGCCGCCCAACCCACCACAGAAGTGGAACGAAGCCCCGCCGCATTGCGTGCACCCGCAGTCCGCAGCACCCACGACAACCACGCGGGCCGCGCATGGAGCAAGATAAGCGGCATGGTCAATGACGGGAGCGCACCCTTCACGCTGCCGCGGGGTGCGACAGGCTTCTTCGTGCCGAAGGACGGTCCGCTTCCGGAAACTGACGTGCGAGCGTTTCGGACCGCGCTGCACGCCGCCGCCCGCATCGCCGGAGGCAAGGTGGGCGAGCTGGAGGAGCAGGCGTACCCCCGGAGCTTCCACGTCGCCTCGATCATCGATCACACAGGCGAGAGCGTAATCCTGTGTCACGCCCACCACCCCTGGATCGCCTTCGCTCAAGAACGCCGAGATTGGTACCGAGAGGAGTTCCGCTCCGCTCCCCCATGGGCCCACACCTTCGCGGAGACAGGCTTCGTGGTTCTGAGCAGCGAGCGGCTCGCCACGCCTCTCTCCGACGTGGACACTTCGGTTCTCACCCAGGGCGAGTGGCGTCAGGTTCGCTTCTACGACATCACCACGTTGGGCGGAGTGCTCTTCAACGCATGGGATTGATGATCACGTGGATGATCACGTGAGGGACATGCCCGGCAGGCACCCTGCGTGGCGACGCCGCCGGAGGGTCCGTCAAAGTACCTTTGGCCAGGCGATGTTGATCCGCAAGGATGGTGAGCCGGCGGCGCGGCAGGCGCGTCTACGTATCGGGACGCAGGGAGCAGCAGTGACAAGGACCCATGGCACGGTTTCTGTCTTGGCCGTGGGCATTGCGTTTCTGGCGTCGGCGTGCAGCGGTGGTGGTGACGGCACGAAGGCGGATCCGTCCCCGTCCGCCGTGACCACCCCGGCCTCCGCCACCCCCACAGCCGCGGCACACCCCACCGCGACGGACGCCTCCGACCTGGCGGCGTACTGCTACAAGGGCGGCCCCACCACGCTGTTGACGGCCCAGCCGGCGTACCGGGGCAAGGGGCCGCACCCCGTGCTGCTCGCCACCACGAGCCCGACTCCCTTACGGGCCACCGAGGCCCCGCTGCCGTCGCCGGGCGAGACGGCGACCGCCGCGCCCCATGACACGTACCATCCGGACCCCGCGAAGGCGCAGCTCGTTGCCTGCGTCGTCAACAAGGGCAAGGGCAAGCTGGTGGAGACCTGCCGCTATGCCGGCGACTACGTGCGCTACTTCCGGCAGGGTCAGTACGAGGTCACGTTGTACGAGGCGAAGACGGGCCGCAAGGTCGGCACCACGACGGTGGCGGGGGACGACCATTACACGTGCCTCGCCCAGGTGTCCTTCGTCGCCGGAGAGCCGCAATCGAAGACGGAGTGGCTGTCCGCGGGCCTCCCGGCGTTCCGCAAGGCCCTGGCCCCGTGGGTGAACGCGGTGAAGTCGTAGGCGCGCGTCAACCGGCGACAGGGGCCATCAGCTGCCCTGCCTGGAGGCTGTCCACCGAGGGGCGCGGTTCGCCTGCCGGGAAGCCTGTGCGGCGCCCCGCGTCGAAGTCCCGCAGGGTAGATCGAAAGTGTGTCTTCGGCGCCAGGGTTGTGTTTGTGGTGCTCCACGGCATAGAACCACGCCTCAGGGCAGCATCGGTTTCTGATCACGCCGAAGGGGAGAGCTGTTCGCGTACCCATTCGGGATCGGGGTTGGTGTGTGGCCGGCCCGCCACGAGGACGGTCGGCACGGTCTCGTTGCCGTCGTTGGCCGCCCTCACCATTGCGGCTCCTGCCGGGTCACGCCAGATGTCGACCCAATGCAAGCGGCGGGCGCTGCGACCCAGCCGGATACGCAGTCTTACGCAGTACGTGCAGCCCGGGCGCCAGAAGACGACTGGCCGGCCGTCGACCGCGCTGCGCCGTTGTGCCTCCCGCGCACCGATCGACCTCGGGAAGATCAGGGGCGAGTTCAGGCCGGCGAATGCCAGGAACGCCAGCAGGAGTGCTGCGGCTGTGCCGGGGTTCCCCTTGAAGATCTGCCCTGTCGCGAGGGCTGAGCCGCTGAGTACAAGCAGTACCGGCAGAATCCATGCGCGCATCATGATGGTGCAGGCTATCGGTGAGTCGGACTGTCAGCCGTGGGTGCCAGACTCGGCGGCATGACGCTGTGCGACTACTTCTCCGCCGCTGACGACCGAGCTGCCGTCGCGGTCCTCCAGACTCCGGGGGGGCCGGGGCAGGCGGAACTCGACGTGGTCTTCCTCAAGAACATCGATCCGGTCGTCGCGATCGCCCGGCTCGAAGCCATCATGACCGGCTGCACCCGGGAGGAGGCCGGTGAACGCCCGCGGTCCGGACAACTGCTGTCAGAGCCGGAGGACGGCCCGCCGTTCGTGGTCAGCCTGTCGGACACCCTGGTCGATGCCCTCGCCACGGCGACGCGGGACGACCTCGCCGGCTTCGCCGAGCCGTGGTCGATGACCGATGAACTCCGGCAGACGGGGGTCGGCATCGAGGACACGACCGCTGTTCTGGAGAACCTGGCCGGACTGGCTCAGCGCGCTCGGGCTTCCGACCAGCGACTGTACTGCTGGTGGGCCCTGTGACCCACCGGTGTCTGGTGCCCTTGTCCTTGTTCGGCGGTCCGCGCCGCCGGCGGGTGCGGTAGGGCTCTCCGGTGAGGGTGAGGGCCTGGGTGTCGTCGACCAGGCGGTCGATCATCGCGGTCCGCGGCCGGGCCGTCCCCGTCAGGGCTCGGTCCGTGCCGCCAACCGCTCGGTCACCTCGCGTGCTTCCGCCGCCCGGCCCTGGTTCCGGTACAGGCCCAGCGCCGTAGCCCAGGCCTGACGTGCCGCGTCGTGGTCTCCCGCATCGGCGTGCATGTCCCCGAGGGAGGCCCACGTGTCGGCCTCGCGATTGGCGTTGCCGATGGCCTGGAAGTGGGTGAGGGCCTGTTGGTACGCGTCCAGGGCACGACTCGTCCGGCCGGTGCGCCGCGCGATGTACGCCAGCGTGTCCCATGTCGCGGCCTGCCCCTCGCCGTCCTCGTGGACCTGGAGCAACGGCAGCGCCTGGAGGCAGTGCGCCTCGCCGCTCGCGTACCGGCCGAGCCGGGCCAACGCCCAACCGGTGCCGTTCAGGATGTTGGACTCGCCCACCTGATCCCCGAGTGCGCGGTATCCCTCCAGCGCCTGCGCGAAGTGCGGAAGGGCGCGCTCGTAGGCGTTGATGCGGACGTGGACCTCGGCGAGCGAGTGGTGCGTGCGGGTGAGGCCCGCGGTGCCGCCGTCGGCACGGAACCGCTCCAGAGCCTCGTCGAGGTGGGGCAGGGCTTCGTCGTAGCGCCCCGCCTGTGCCAGGGCGACGCCGAGCCGCTGACGGGTGTGGGCCGTCAGAGACGGATCGTCCAGGCCGGTGGCCGCGTCCAGGGCCGTGTACCAGGCCCGGATGCTTTCCTCGAACAGCCCGCGGCGCCACCGGAATGTGTGCAGTGCCCAGGTCAGGCGGCACAACTCCAGTCTCATGCACCGCTGTTCGGTGACGGCGATGACCTCCTGAAGGCAGGCGTACTCGGCGTCGAACCAGGCCAGCGCGGCCTGCGCGTCACCGAAGGCGAGGGGGGCGGCCCCCGGATCGTCGAGTGCGGGTGGGTCCTGTGCCGTGCGGTGCGGCTCCAGGACTCGGTGCGCCGCTTGGGCCGTGCACACGTAGAAACCGACGAGACGGCGCGTGTGCCGGTCGCGTTGCGTGGCGGTCAGGCCGGTCGCCTGCTCCTCGGCGTACAGCCGGATCAGGTCGTGCATCTGGTAGCGGCCCGGTCGGTGCTGACGGACCAGGCAGGCTTCTTCCAGGACGCGCAGGGTGCGCAGGGTTCGCGTCGGGTCACGTTCGATGAAGTGGGCCAGCGCGGCCAGGGACACGTCCTGGTGCGGCAGGAGCCCCAACAGCCCGAACACGCGGGCCGGTTCCGCGTCCAGCGCGGCGTGCGAGGCGGCGAACAGGACGCGGAGGCTGACGGAGACGTCACCGGTGTCCAGTATGTCGAGGCGGGCGCTCGGATCGCGCAGGTCCTGGGCGAGCTGGTCGAGGGAGGCGCCCGGTAGACCGTCCGCGTGCGCGGCCGCGATGTCGAGGGCCAGCGGCAGCCCGGCGCACCAGCGGACGATGTCGCGCAGGGCCGGCTCGGAAGCGGCGCGGTCGTGTCCCACCCGGCTGGCTAAGAGCCGCGACGATTCGGCGGCCGACAGTACGCCGAGGCCGACGATGTCCGCGCCGGCCCGCACCTTGAGGCTGCTCAGCCGATTCCTGCTGGTCACAAGCGTCCTGCAACCAGGTGTTCCCGGCAGAAGCGGCACGACCTGTGCACTGTCGCGAGCGTTGTCGAGGACGACCAGCATCTTTCGCCGGGCCATCAGCGTGCGATAGAGCGCCGCGCGGCCCTCCGTGTCGGCGGGCAGTTCGCTCTCGGCCGCCCCGAGAGCCATCAGGAACAGGTGCAGGACGTCACCGGGGTCGGTGGGGCGGACACTGGGGCTGAAGCCGTTCAGCTGGGCGTAGAGCTGGCCGTCGGGAAACGCGTCGGCGTGCTGGTGCGCCCAGCGCAGAGCGAGCCACGACTTGCCGACTCCGGCCATCCCCGCGATCACAAAGACGTCCGGCGCCGTGTCGTCGGCGCGGCCTTCCCGTGCGTCGAGGAGCCTCAGTGCGTCGTCCCGGCCGACGAACCCCGAGGGTGACGCGGGGAGTTGGCGCGGTGTGCGGGGTTCGGGTGCTTCGGCCGCAGGTGCGGCGAGGGCGTCGTCGAAGACGAGGATCCGCTGATGGAGCTCCTGCAACCGGGGACCGGGGTCGGTGCCCAGCCGCTCCACGAGCCGTTTCCGCAACTGCTCGTAGGCGGTGAGGGCGGCGGCGGGCTGTCCCGTCCGGTACAGGGCCAGCATGTGCAGGTGGGCCACCTGTTCGTCGAGTGGCTGCTCGGCGGCGAGCGCGGCGAGGGGCTGGACGAGGTCGACGTGCCGACCTCGGTTCAGCAGCAGCTCGTAGTAGTCCAGCCGGGCCCGCTGGTGTTCCTCCGCCAGCGTGAGGCGGTACGCGTCGAGCCAGGGAGAGCGCAGCCCGGCCAACGGCTCGCCCTGCCAGAGCGCCAACGCCCGGCCGTACGAGGCCTCGGCCTGCCGAGGGTCGTTCGCGCCCCGTGCCTGCTCGACCAAGGAGCGGAAACGGAACAGATCGACGGCCGAGTTGTCGGTCCGCAGCACATACCCCGCGGGCGTCCGCACGATGTCCCACCGCTCCGCGTCGCCTGGATCCGAGCGCAGGGCACGCAGCCGGGACACGTAGCTGTAGAGCGAGGCCATCGCACGTGGCGGGACATCGTCTCCCCACACCCGTGTGAGGAGCGTCTGCGCGGACACGGGTCGGTTGGCGTCGATGAGGAGCAGCGCCAGGACGCAGCGCTGGCGCGGTGATCCGGGGGCGACGTCGGCCCCGCGGGAGCGGATGGTCACATCGCCGAGAAGGGTGAATCCGATGTTCATGCCGGTCTCCGTCCCGCGCGGTCTCGCCAGGCCCTGGCCGGCCGTCGCGGCTGTCCCGCCCGACACCGGTCTGAGCGCCCCTGCAAGAAACTATCAAGCTCCTTGCAGGGCGCGTGCCGAACAGTGGGGGGTGACCAGCACGTACCGCAGGGGGAAGGACCACATCATGCCTCATCACGGCATACTGCTTCGCGGACTGCTCGGCGTCACCGCCGTCGCAGCTCTCCTGACGGCCGGAGCGGGGACCGCTACGGCCCACACCGCACCAGCCGCCCACTCGACGGCCGCACCGGCGGAGGCGTTCGGCGCCCAGTCCTCGGCGGGCCGCTACCTGGTGGACGGTGCTCGCATCCACACCCAGCCCAACACCAGTTCCACGACGGTCGGTTACGGTTACGGGAGCCACGACGTCACCGTCCACTGCGGCCGCGTCGTGGCAGGCCAGGAGTGGTACTACCACACGGACAACACCACGCACGTGACCGGCTGGGGCCGGTACGACGTCGTCGTCCCGTACCTCGCCGTCGGCACCTGCTGACCCGGCCGCAGGAGCAGTCATGAGCACACACATCCGTCGCCGTCACCGTCTGTACGCCGCCACCCTCGCCGTCTTCGGCACCACGGCCGCCCTGCTGCTGCCCGCGTCGGCCGCCGGCGCCGCCGAGGGAGCCCCTGCCGCGTCCGGCACCGCCCCGCGGGCTGTCGCCGCCGCTCCGGGCGACTACCTGGGAACCGGGGTGCGGATCCGGGCCCAGGCCAACGGCTCGTCCACGATCAAGGGTCTCGGATACGCGGGGCAGGGAGCGACCGTCTACTGCTGGCAGGACGGGCCCGCCGCCAACCCGAGCCTGACCATCAGCTGGTACTACCACCGCAACAACGCCACCGGTGTCACCGGCTGGTCCAGCTGGGACGTCTTCAGGCCGTCCGCCGAAGTACCGCACTGCTGACCCGGCGCCACGCGTGATCGCGTCCGGTTCTTCGTCCACGGGGGTGGCGGAGGACCGGACGCGACCGCGTTGCACGCGGTTCGTTCCTGGCGCTCATGCCCAGCACGGAGTTCGGCGCGCGGCTCAGCGTGGGCGAGAACGGGCGGTGGCAGAAGGCCGGCGGCGGCCTGGCGGGCGGCGGGATCGCGGTAGTGCCCGAGGTGCGCGGCCAGGGCGTGGCGAGCCGGGCGTCGACGTCGGCCTGGCCGTAGCCGCCGCCCGACAGGCGAGTTCGTCGGACACCGCTTCGTCACCCGCGCGCGGTTCGGTCTGCTCCAGCGTGCCCAGTTCACGCGGCGAGGCGACGGGGACGCCGGCGCTGGCGGCTGCGTGCGCGGTCCACGCCTCGTTGGAGGCCACGGCGGCTTCCGGCGCCGGCTCGGCGGCCTTCAGCAGGCGCACTTCGGCTTACCGCCTTGGTCGCGGCGGCTCAAGCCTGTGAGCGACCTGTGGGACTGGCAGCGTTTCGCCACCTGTCGCGGCATGGACAGCTCCGTCTCCTACTCCCCCACGGGCGAGCGCGGTCGCCTCCGTCGAGAGCGTGAGGAGCGGGCACGGCGCGTGTGCGGGGGATGCCCGGTTGGGGGGCAGTGCGCGCGGATGGCGTTGGAGACGCGCGAGCACTACGGCGTGTGGGGCGGCCTGTCCGAGGCCGGTCGCAGTCGCGGGTGAGGCAGTCGTCCGCTTCCTCTCGTCCCATGCCGCAGGCGACAGGTGTGGCCGTTGAGAGCCGGTCAGCGGCCTTCGGCTTCCCGTCCTGGCCCGTGGGAGCAGGGCGCGGCACGATCGAGCGTCTCAGCCGAGGTCCGGCTCGGGTCGGACGATCTCGCGCTTGAGTATCTTGCCGGTGGGGCCCTTCGGCAGGCAGTCGGTGATCCACACGATGCGCGGGTACTTGAAGGGCGCGACCCGATCACGGACGTAGCCGAGCAGCTCGTCCGGCGTGGCGGACGTCCCGGCGCGCAGCACCACGGCGGCGGCGACCTCCTGGCCGTGGACGTCGTGGAGTACTCCGATGACGGCCGCCTCCGCGACCGCCGGATGGGTGTAGAGGACTTCTTCCACCTCTCGCGGATAGACGTTGTACCCGCCGCGGATGACGAGGTCCTTGATGCGGTCCACGATCCGGAAGTCCCCCCGGGCGTCCCGGGTCCCGAGGTCGCCGGTGTGCAGCCAGCCGTCCCGTATGGTCTCGGCGGTCGCCTGCGGCCGGTGCCAGTAGCCCCGCATGACGTTGTGCCCACGGATGACGATCTCGCCCACCTCTCCGTCGGGCAGTTGCCTGCCCTGGCGGTCGACGACGCGCATCTCGACGCCGTCGATCGGAATGCCGATCGTGCCCGCGACGCGCTCACGGTCGATGCGGTTCACGCAGGCGAGTGGCGACGACTCCGAGAGCCCGTACCCCTCCAGTACGGCGCAGGCGAACGTCTTCTCGAACGCGTGCAGCACCTCCACGGGCAGCGGGGAGCCGCCGCACAGGCCGACACGCAGGGTGGAGAGGTCGTACGGCTCGGACTCGGGGCTCTGTGCCAGCCGCAGCATCAGCGTGTACATCGTCGGGACGCCCAGGAAGACGGTCACCCGGTCCCGTTCGATCACGGAGAAGGCGTCCGCCGGTGCGAAGCGCGCCAGCAGGGTGAGGCAGGCGCCCACCGACACCGCGCAGTTCAGCCCCATGACCTGTCCGAACGAGTGGAAGAGCGGCAGTCCGCCGAAGGTGACGTCGGCGGGACCCAGGCGGAGCACGCGCACCCCCTCGTCGACGTTGCGGCGCAGGTTGTGGTGGGTGAGCTCGGCGCCCTTGGGGCTGCCGGTGGTTCCGGAGGTGTAGAGGACGACGGCTGAGTCGGTGGGCGAGCGCGGCTCGTCGCGCGCCGACGGACGATGGGCCCGCAACCCGTCGAGGAAGGTTTCCGGTTCGACCACGAGGTGCGGGGTGCCGGTCCGGCGGGCGCCTTCCACCGCCTCCTGCGCGCCCTGGTGCCAGAAGAAGAGGAGGGCGGCCTCGGCATCCTTGAGGCAGTGCTCGATCTCCCCGGCTT
Source organism: Streptomyces canarius (assembly GCF_014650735.1). Lineage (NCBI taxonomy): Bacteria > Bacillati > Actinomycetota > Actinomycetes > Kitasatosporales > Streptomycetaceae > Streptomyces > Streptomyces canarius. The sequence continues at coordinate 23,412 of NZ_BMVN01000024.1, read as the reverse complement.
TCAGCAACGGGTTGAGGGGGACGACGATCGCCCCGGCGCGCAGGATGCCGTAGTACAGCACCGCGAAGACGGGGCTGTTCGGCAGGAGGACGGCGACGCGGTCCCCGGGTGCCGTGCCCAGGGCGCGGAGCTGGGCGGCGGCGCGGGAGCTGAGGTCGTCCAGCTCGGCGAACGTCAGCTCGTCGGCGTCCAGCCGCAGGGCCGGACGATCGGGGTACGCGGCGGCGCTGCGGGCCAGCAGGGCCGGTACGGTGCCGGGGTCGTGCGAGGGCTCGGGGTGCATCGGGGGATCCTCCGGTACGGCGGGTCGACGGGGAACGGGCGTCAGCGATTCAGGTCGGTCACGGTTACCGACAGACCGTCACCGGCGGGAGGCTGTGCGGCACACGGGCGGGACACCCGGGGTGCCGGGGCGCGCACGCGGCAACGGACCTTGCATCCGCCTCCCGGCCCGAGGCGGTGGCGGCCCGCGCCGCCCGCGTTCTCGTCCGCCCGCATCGCACCCTGACGGCAGCGACTCGTTCCGCGCCACCCGCATCGCCGCCCGCCGGCATCCCATCCGACGACGGCGCCTCCCCCGGCATCAGGCCGCCCGGCCCGGGGCGGCGGTGACCTGCGCCGCCCAGGCTCCGATGCGCTCGACGAGACCGCCGTGGTGCCGTATCCAGCGGAAGTGGTCCAGTGGGCGGTGGTCGGCGTCGGCGCTCGTGTAGTGGAGGCGTTCGATGCGGGCGGCGGGCATCTTGGCACACAGGTGGTCCACGGCGGTCGGCGGTGCCAGGGTGTCGTTCTCGACGTCGACGGCGAGGACGGGCAGCGTCACCGCCCGCAGTGCGCGCTCGTAGTCCGCGTGCGCCCCGGGCACGGTGTAGCGGCCGGTGCGCATCTGCCGTGCCCAGTCCCGCATGAGCCGTGCCGGCTGCCGCCCGCCGAACCCGAACCGGTCCCCGGGCCAGTACCCGAGCATCCGGGCCCCGGCGGCGCTGAGCTGACCGCGCACCAGCCAGCGCGCCCCGTTGCGTCCCAGTGCCCGGTACCAGGCGGAGCCGCTGGCGACGAGCACGACGCCGTCGAGGTGCGACGGCTGGAACAGCCCACAGTGCACCAGCCCCAGCTGCCCGCCCAGGCTGTGCCCGAGCAGCAGCCGCGGGGCCGTGGGGTAGGCTGCGTCGACGACGTCGAGCACGGCTCTGATGTCGTGCTCGACGATCTCGCGGTAGCCGAACCGGACGCCACGCGCCGGCACCGGTACGCTCTCGCCCTGCCCGCGCAGGTCCGTCGTCACCACCGTCATGCCCTGCCGGTGCAGTGCCCGCACCAGCGGGAGGTAGTTGCGCGCGGGCATCCCCATGGCGGGCAGCAGGACGACGACGGGGGCAGCCGCTTCGTCGTCCCGCGCCTGCACCCGTACGGTGAGCCGCGCGCCGTCGGGGGCCGTGATGTCGCCCAGCAGCGGCAGGCGGGGTCGCCTGGCGCTCACCCCAGCCGCCAGCCGAGCACGCCGGCGCCCCAGGTGATGCCCGCGCCGAAGGCGGCCACGCCCAGCACCCCGGACGGCCCGAGCCGGCCGTCCTCCTGGGCGTGGGCCAGGGCGATGGGGATGGACGCCGAGGAGGTGTTGGCCACCCGGTCGACGTTGAGGAACAGACGCTCGGGCGGCACCCCGATCTCCTTGCCGACGGCCTTCACGATGCGGGCGTTGGCCTGGTGGGCGACGAACAGGTCGACGTCGTCGCAGGTCAGCTCGCTCCGCTCCAGCACCCGCCGGGTGGCGTCGCTCATCTTGTCCACGGCGTGGACGAAGATCTCCGGGCCGTCCATGCGGAGCTTGCGTTCGTGGCGGTCGGCGAAGAGCAGCCCGATGTGTTCGCCGTCGGAGGCCAGGTGGAAGGCGGGGGCGACGGGGGCGTCCGGGAGGTCGGTGAGGACGACGGCGCCGGCGCCGTCTCCGAGCAGGACGGCCGTCGACCGGTCCGCGGCGTCGGTGATGCGGGTCAGCGCCTCCGCCCCGCAGACGAGGACGGCCTCCGCCCGTCCGGACTCGATGAGCGCCGTCGCGTGGTCCAGGGCGTAGACGAATCCGGCGCAGGCGGCGTGCAGGTCGAAGGCGGCGGCCTGGGGCGTGCCGAGTCGTGCGGCCACCTCCACCGCCAGCCCGGGCGTCGTCCGGTCGGGGGTGGTCGTGGCGACGACGATGTGCCGCAGATCGGCGGCGTCCCGTCCGGCCTGCCGCAGCGCCGTTCGGGCGGCGGTGACGGCGAGGTCGGCGAGCCGGCCGTCCTCGGGCAGGAAGCGGCGTTCCCTGATCCCCGTCCGTTTGACGATCCACTCGTCGGACGAACCGATCGCCTCGAAGTAGCTGTTCGGCACGGTGTGTTCGGGCAGCGCGGCCCCGATGCCGGTGATCGCCGCTGTCATCGTGCGGCCTCCTTCCGGAAGGTCTGGCCGCCCACGCCCATGCGGACGGCGTGCATACCACCGTCGGCGTGCACGATCTCACCGGTGACGGTGGCGGCGAGATCGGAGAGCAGGAAGAGGACGGGCCCGGTGAGGCGCCGCACGTCCGCGCGGTCCCAGCCGAGCGGCGCCTCCTGCTCCCAGCGGTCGGCGATGGTGTCGAAGGTGCTGATGGCCGACCCCGCGACCGTCTCGACGGGTCCGGCGGCGACGAGGTTCACGCGGATGCCGCTGTCCCCGAGGTAGAGGGCGAGATAGCGGCAGACGGCACCGAGCGCGGCCTTGCTGACGCCCATCCAGTCGTAGCCGGGCCAGGCGCCGGAGGAGTCGAAGTCCAGCCCGACGACGCTGCCCCGGTTCCTGGCCAGCAGCGGGGCCAGGGCGACGGTGAGCCCGTGCAGCGAGACGGCCGCGGTGTGCAGAGCGTGGGTGGCGCTCTCCACGGGGGTGGTGAGGAAGTTGCCGCTCAGTGCGGACCGGGGGGCGGCGGCGATGGCGTGCAGGACGCCGTCGACCGCGCCCCACCGGCTCTCCAGGTCCTTGGCCAGCCGGGTGAGGTCGTCCGGCCGGGTGACGTCGAGTTCCAGGACGTCGGTGGGGCGCGGCAGTCCGGCCGCCGCGGCCTCGGTGATCCGTCGCGTCCGGCCGAACCCGGTCAGCAGTACCTCGGCGCCCGTCTCCTGGAGTGCCTTGGCGGTGTGCCAGGCGATGGAGTCGTCGTTGAGGACCCCCGTCACGAGATAGCGGCGTCCTTCGAAACCGAGCATCACGCTGTGGCCTTTCCTCTGTCAGGGGGTGGAGAGCACGAGCGCCGCGTTGTGGCCGCCGAAACCGAACGACGTCGACAGGCCCGCCCGCGGCCGGTCGCCGCCGGGCAGTTCGCGTGCCGTCCGGATCAGGTCCAGCTCGCCGAGCCTCTCGTCCGGCTGCCGCAGACCGGCGGTCGGCGGCGCCACACCGTGGCGCAGCGCCTGCAAGGTGGCGATGGCCTCCACCGCTCCGGCCGCCCCGAAGAGGTGTCCGAGGCTGCCCTTGCTGGACGACATCGGGATGCGGGCCAGGGCGTCGCCGCCGAGGGCGAGGCGCAGGGCGTCGCACTCCAGCCGGTCGTTGAGGAGGGTGCCGGTGCCGTGGGCGTTGAGGTAGTCCAGCTCTCCGGGTGCCGTCCCGGCCTGGCACAGGGCCTGGGTGACGGCCTCGGCGGCCGGGCCGCCGCCGGGGTCGGGGGCGGTGAGGTGGTGGGCATCGGAGGTGGCGCCATAGCCGCGTACGGCGCCGAGGACCTCGGCCCCGCGCCGGGCGGCGCCGCCGGCCGTCTCCAGGACGAGGACGCCTGCGCCCTCCCCGATGACGAAGCCGTCCCGGTCCGTGTCGAACGGCAGGCAGCGGCCGGTGGGGGAAAGCGCCCCGGCGTTGCGGAAGGCGGCGCTGACGAGCTCCGACGTCGACGCCTCCGCACCGCCCACCACGACGGCGTCCGCCGCACCCGCGGCCAGCAGCCGCAGCCCTGTACCGATGGCCTGCGCACCGCTGCTACAGGCGGAGGCCACGCACAGCGACTCGCCCTTGAAGCCGTACCGCATCGACAGGTGCGACGCGGCGGCGTTGGCCATCATCTGCGGCACCATCAGCGCCGACACGTACTCGGCACCCTGCTCCGCGATGACCGGGCCCTGTGCCTCGAAGCTGGCCGTGCCGCCGAGTCCGCAGCCGATGACACAGGCGACGCGCGCGGCGTCGTACGGGATGCCACCGGGGGTCCAGCCGGCCCGCGTCAGCGCTTCGTCCGCCGCCACCAGCGTGAACTGGGTGAAGCGGTCGGTGCGGCGTACGAGGTGACGGGAGAGGTGGTCCAAGGCGCGGAAGCCGTGGCAGGAGCCGAGCCCGTCGTGCAGTGCGCTCTCCCCGGCGACGGCCCGCTCGTGCAGCGCGTCGGCGCCGACACCGAGCGGGGTGACCGCGCCGAAGCCCGTCACCACCGCCCCCGTCGCGGCGTCACTCAAGTCCGGCCTTCCGGTAGCAGAGCCCCAGGACCTGACCGACCGTGTCGATGCCGTCGAAGTCCTTCGGCTTCACCGGGACCTCCAGGTCCTTCTTGATCGTCTGCGCCAGTTCGACCATGTCGAGCGAGTCGATCTCCAGGTCGTCGAGTGCGGCTTCCGGGAAGATGTCCGCCTCGTCGACGCCGAGTTCCACCAGGGCGTCTTGGACGAACTTCTCGATCGCGGCGTGGTCAAGCATGGGTGATGGGCCCTTCTCGTGCGGGACGTCGTGGGGTGTGAGCCGCTCGCTTCGTGGGCTACGCCGCCGCCTTGGCGGCGTGGAACGGCGACCAGTGCCACTGCCGCCAGTAGCTCTCCGTGATGTCCAGCCACTCCTCCAGCCGCTCCGCGCTGTCCAGGAACCGGTGGGCGCTGACCACCAGCCAGCTGTAGACGGCCTGGCTGTCCCGGCAGCCGCCGCAGTCGCCGGAGGTGCAGCAGAATTGCAGCGACTCGTAATCGGCGCCCCAGGCCGCGAAGCCGGGGATCACCGGATTGCCGTTGGCGACGCGCTCCTCGTGGGCCGGGTGGTCCACGCTCAGGCTCGGGCAGACGTCGTACCCGAAACGGGCGCCCCAGTGGGAGGTGCCGGTGATGAGGGTGCGGATGAAGTACGGGTGGCTCACCACCGTCTGCGGGTACAGCTCCTTGACCCGCAGCGCCTCCTCCAGGACCCGCCGCTCGTTCTCGATCTGGATCGGGTGGTCGGAGCCGTGCTCGCTGTAGAAGTTGAACGTGACGATGTTGCCGTTGTCCGCGATCTTCCGGACCGTCGGTTCCAGGTGGGGCAGGCCGGCCTCGGAGAGCGCGAAGATGAACAGCACCCGGGGGTCATCGCGGTAGTGGGACAGCGCGGTGTCGAACAGGCCGGTGAACTTCGACCCGTTGACGCGGATGGCGCGCAGGTCGTCGTCCAGCGGCCCGCCGCCGAAGATGCTGACGGCGACCGCTATGTGCTCGAAGCCCTGCATGGGCATCGGCCGCAGCCCGTTGGTGGAGATGGTGATGTAGGGAAGCTCCTCGACGAACGCTTCCACCCGGCGCAGGACCAGCGTGGGTTCGCCGCCGATCAGCGTCGCCTGGTTGACGCCGTCGTCGCGCAGCTTCCGGGCGAACGCCTTGATCTTGTCGACGTCGGACAGCTCCTTGACCGCCGTGTCGAAGCCGCCCTCGAAGTACCAGCAGCCCTTGCAGCGGATGTTGCACGTGTTGGTCAGGTGGACCTCGCACGAGCGGACGGTACGTCCGAGCCGGCGCAGCCGGTGCAGCCGGTCGGCCAGGTCCGGCCGCTCCGCCAGCAGAGCGGCCGTGCGCTCCTTGACCTCCCTACGGGTGAGGGGGCGCTTGCCGATCGTGACAGGTGTTGCCATGGGGAGGTGCTCCTCGTCCTCGGGGATCGTCGGAACGCGCTGATGTGTTCGCTTCCGGCACGTGGCACTCCGGGCGCGTCCCGCGCTACTCGGGAACCTTCAGCCCCAGGTTCTTGATGCGCGGCGTCACCTTTTCCCGCCAGATGTCCCGCGCCTGCCCGTTCGTCGTCTGCCGCAGCCCGTACCGGACGGCCATGCGGGAGCGCTCGGACCGCGAGCTGCCGAAGATGCGCTCGAAACCGGGCCACAGCCGGTCCAGCGCCCCCTGTAGTTCCTCGCGGCCCTCGTCCGTCGCCGCCAGGTTGCGGCAGACCCGCGCTCCGTGCGCGATGTGGACCTTCTCGTCGAGGATGATGGTGCGGACGGCCTCGGCCCACGGCTTGTAGCTGCTCTGCGCGAACTCGGAGATCATCACCATCGCCGTCTCCTCACCGATGTAGGAGAAGATGCCGCGCTCGGCCCAGGTGGTGCACTCGTGGAACTCGTGGCCCGCGAAGAGTTTCCGCTCGGCCAGCGTCTGCTTCTCCATGTAGGCCGTGTCGATGCCGATGTCGCCGAGGATGCGCTTGCCGATCTTGTAGTGGTCGTACTCCTCGACCGCTCGTTCCGCGCAGACCTGCCGCTCCTCGGCGTTCGGTGCCAGCGGCAGGAAGACCTGTACGTAGTCGTCGCCGCCCGAGAGTTCACCCTCGGTGTTGACGATCATTCCCCGGATCGCGATCTCCCGGTAGTCCTCGGGCATCGCGAGGAATTCCTCGGGAGTTCGAACGACGACGACCTCATCGCTCGGAATGGTGAATGACATGCGCGTTTCTGCCCCTCACTCGTCTCACCGAGTCCGGGCATGCGAGATCGCCCAACTCGGTGGAGGAAATACGGACGGGGATTGTGCACGGCCCGAACGGAACCCCCGTTTCCGTTTTCGACTGTCCGTGCCGCCGGTCAATACCGTTCTTCCGGCAGGATGGGCCGACGATAGACACATCCGAGTCGGCCAATCAATGGAAAACTCTCGGCCAACATGGCCGACGTGCCGTCGAAAGATGTCGGGATCGCACCCCTTCCCCTACCCTCACCGCGAAGGAGGATCCCTCGCTCTCCCGCGGAACGCGATCCTTCCACCGTCGTCCACCTGCGGCGACGATCCACCCTCCGTGGCTGATGCGTGCGTCCGGACTCCATCGCCGAAAACAAGTCAAACGCTCCCGTACACAACCCCCCGATACGGCATGGAAGTCTCGAATACTGAGCCGGAGAAGAACCGGAGCGGGCGGATCCGGCTGTTCTCACGCAATGACTCCCGCCCCATCCATGGCCTGGACAGCCACCTGGATCTCTATATGCTTGCCGCATGAAGCCTCCTGTTCCCCCGCCCGCAGTCGCTTCCCGCCTGGCCAACGTCGTTTCCTCGCCGGTCCGGGACATCTTGTCGCTCACTGCACGCCCCGAAGTGATCTCCTTCGCGGGGGGACTTCCGGCTCCGGAACTGTTCGACATCGACGGCTTCAGGGCCGCCTTCGACCGCGTACTGGCCGACGGCCCGCGCCGAGCCCTCCAGTACTCCACCACCGAGGGTGACGCCGATCTGCGCAGGGCCATCGCACAGCGCCTCACGGCGCGCGCACTGCCGACCGACTCCGACGACCTGGTGATCACGACCGGCTCGCAGCAGGCCCTCACCCTCATCACCACGACCGTCCTGGAGCCCGGCGACGTCGTGCTCGTCGAGGACCCCTGCTACCTGGCCGCCCTCCAGACCTTCGGCTTCGCCGGCGCCCGTGTCGTCCCCGTCCCCACCGACGACGACGGCATCATCCCCGAGGCCCTGGACGAGATCGCCGCGCGCGAACCGGCCAAACTGCTCTACCTGGTCCCCACCTTCCAGAACCCCACCGGTCGCACGCTCCCGGCCGCGCGGCGCACCGCCGTCGCCGAGGCCGCCGCCCGGCACGGCTTCTGGATCGTCGAGGACGACCCCTACGGCGAACTCCGCTACGACGGTGAGCAGGTGCCCTGGGTCGCCGCGTCCCCCGCCGCGTCCGACCGCACCATCCTGCTCGGTTCCTTCTCCAAGATCATGGCCCCCGGCCTGCGCCTCGGCTACCTCCGCGCCCCCGCGGCCATCCGCCGGTCCTGCGTCATCGCCAAGCAGGCCGCCGACCTGCACACCTCCACCGTCGACCAGGCCGTGGCCGCCCGCTACCTGCGCGACAACGACCTGGACGCTCACATCCGGACCATCAGCGACGCCTACCGGGAACGCCGCGACGCCCTCCTGGGCGGCCTGCCCACCGCGCTGCCCTTCGGCAGCCGCTGGAACCACCCGGCCGGCGGCATGTTCGTCTGGGTCAGACTGCCCGAGGGCCACGACGCCACCCAGCTCCTCCAGGTCGCCATCAGTCACGAGGTGGCCTACGTCCCCGGGGCCCCGTTCTTCGCCGGCACCCCCGACCCGGCCGCCCTGCGCCTCTCCTTCACCACGCACTCTCCCGAGGAGATCAACGAGGGCCTGCGCCGACTGGCCAAGACCTTCGCGTAACCCGCGCGTCCCAGAAGGGATCCCCATGCCCACCGAGTCGGCCACCCTGGTTGACGACGCCCCGATGACTCCGGCCGCGCTCAACGAGTTGGTCGCGCGGGACTTCGAGGACTACGCCGCCTGCCACGTCACCGAGGCCACTACGACCCACCTCACCATGGAGGCCGACGGCACCCGTCTGCGCACCCGCCCCGGCGGCACCATCTCCGGCCCCGAACAGGCCGCCCTCGTCGACCTGGCGGCCTTCCTCCTCATCAACGCCCGCCTGGGCCGGCCCACTCCCATGGCCCTGACCAGTTCGCTCCAGATCAGCTACCTCAGCCGTCCCCGCCCCGGCCGGCTCCGCACGCACGCGAAGATGGCCAAGTTCGGCAAGAGCCTCTGTGTCGTCCTGGCCGAACTCCGCGACAGCGCCGGCACCCTGGCCGCCACCGCAACGGTCACATACTCCGTGCCCCCGGCAGCCCACCGGTCCGACCCGCGGAGCGAGGACGACACGACCGGCCGGATCGCCGAGTAGCCTGCCGGGAGTGACACGGGGGCGTGGGGTTGTTGCCCTTCGCCTGAGGCATCGTGGGCTGGAGTCCCGTGCCGCCGCGGGTGGGGCTCGGTGATCCACATGACGGACATCACCGGCCCCGCTGGACGACAACCGACTCGACGCCGCGCGGGAGCGCCGGAGTTGCCGGAGTGCGGGAGTGCCGGGCAGGTCGTGATCGCCACCGCATGTGATCGACCAGAGTACGGGTCGGCCGGGACTGCCGCGGACCTTCTCACGGGCGGCGTCGGAATCGCCGTGCGCACCGCACTCCGCGCCGGTGGGCTCTGCTCGCTCAGCCGTGGCGGGCTGTCGGGCCCGCCTGACCGCACCTGACGGGCCGTCATGGCGCGGGCGGTGTCGTTCGGTGTGCCCGTGGCATCGGTACCATCAGCACGCCGTTCAATAAATGTTGCATTCCAGGAGTGGTCATGACTACCACGCTGAGCACGTTCACCCGCGAGCAGGTCGAGGCAGCTGCCTCCCGGCGCATCCCCCTCCACCACACCACTGGGCTACCGGGAAGCTGGTACGTCCTCGTCGGCGTGACACTCCACTACGTCCGCGACCTCGTCCAGGACGTCACCGGCGAGAAGCCGGACATCGTGGAAGCCCGCAAGGCGCTTCACGACCTCGGGTTCCCGCTGTTCTGCTGGGCCTCCGACGGCATGGTCGCCAAAGGCCACCCCTGGCACACCGGCCAGGCCGACTGACCACCACCCCTTACCGGGCACGTGCCCGGTCTGCTGTCGGCGGGAAGACGTACCCCGGGTGCGATCACCCTCGCTCCGGCCAGGCGGGCTCGCCGCCTTCCCATCGCCAACCCGCCTCGCGGGTCAGTGCCAGCCGGTGCAGGACCAGCTGCCCCCTTGGCCGTCGTAGATTTCCACGCAGGCTCGGTAGGCGTTGCTCGACCCGACCATCTGTGTGTACGCGGCGTAGGAGGGCGAGGCGTTCGCCGTGTACGAGTTCCCGCGCCGAATCTCGATCTTGAACCGCCAGTTGCTGTTGGCCTTCTGGATGCGCGCCCACGCGGCGCTGCACCGGGACGAGTTCCGCAGCTCCACCTCCGGCCCACCGCCCGCCGGCTGCACCCGGTCGATGACCCTGGCGCCGGAGCCGCATCCCTCGCTCTGGGGGTTCTTCCCCGTGCATGAGGAACCCCTGCATGAGGTCGGCGCTGCGGCTGCGGCGGGCAGGGCGGGAACGAGCAGCAACGCTGATGCGAGAACTGCGGCGCTGAGGGAGGAGAGGGCTGAGCGGCGAACGGCCATGCGGTGTCCCTTCGGCATACCGGCAAGAATGCGCGGATGATCGCATCCGGCGTATGACGTTCCCTTTGATAGCCACCCGGGTGGAGCGCCCACAACAGCGGCACGGGCAAACCACCCCCCGGAGTGATGTGCGGGCCATGACCTGTGCGAAGGCTTCATTCCAGACGGTGCCCGGGGCACGGGGTACCCCGGGCATGCAGGCGGTTTCATCAGCTCGCCCACCGGTGGATCCATACGCCCTCGATCGCCTTTCCTCACCTCGTGTTTCTTTTCGGCGAGCCGCCGCGTCCCCATGACGCCCGTGCGCGCGAGCACCGATCGTGTGAGATCACGCCGCTGAAGCGCGTCAGCGGCCGACGTCAAGCCGCTCGCAACCGGCGCCCCGACAACAACCGTTCGGGTGAACGCGGCCGACGCGTCCCACACGGACTAACCTGACCGCTGCCCGTGGCTTGTCGTGCCGTGCCCTCCCATCTCCTTCCACCGTGGGACGCCGGGGTGCGATACGGCTGGACTGGCAGCGCGTGGATCGATGCCGTTCCTGTTCCGCGGACGTCCCTCAGATCCCTCCCCTTCAGCGCCAGTCGGATCTCGGACAGGGGTGGAACGTCCCGCTCACCAACCGGTCGCACGACGTCGCTCCCCCAGGCGGTCACCCGCAGCGTTGCCGTTCTCCCGGCCCCGTCCAGACCGTCTCGTTTGGATCAGCGGGCTGACCAGAGGACGATGCCCGCGACGTGGAGTCCAGCCAGGTAGATGGTCGCCGTCTTCTCGTAGCGGGTGGCAATCCCTCGCCACTGCTTGAAGCGACTGATGGAGCGCTCGACGATGTTGTGCTCCTTGTATGCCTCACGGTCGAAGGCGGGAGGGCGACCGCCCCGGCTGCCTCGCCGCAGCCGGTGGGCGCTCCGATCCACTGGGATCGGGATGACCGCACGGATGCGACGGCTGCGCAGGTACTCGCGGATCGCGCGGGACGAACATGCCTTGTCCGCCAGGACCACGTCCGGCCGGGTACGGGGCCTGCCCGCCGACGAGGAACGCGCAGGTGTGCCATCACTGGCTTTGTTCACGAGAACAGGTTCTGGCTCACATTCCCTGTCGCTGTTACGGAAAGTCCGGCCGCCCGACAAGCGTCACTCCGCATGTTGTTTCACGGAAAGTGAGCCAGAACCCATTCTCGTGAACAGAGCCACATCATCTTGTCGAAGGCAGGCGCGTCGTTGGCCTGCCCGCCGGTCAGGACGAACGCCAGTGGGCGGCAGCGGCCGTCGGCCGCGAGATGGATCTTCGTGGTCAGCCCTCCACGGGACGGCCGATGGCACGGTCGGTCGGCTCACGTGCCGGAACCTCTTTCGCGGGCCCCGGAGGCGTGCTGGTACGCACGGACGACGGGGAGCCCACCGACACCACCCAGTCGCCGATTGCCGCCTCGCGGTGATCCCTCCACCAATCACCCGCTTCGGGCTCCGGTCCGGAAGTAACGGCTCGATCCGTGCCCACTGCGCGTCAGTCAACGACACAACCAGACCAACGACCAGATCATCTGAACAAAACGGTCTAGCAGCGGGACACGACACGCAGATCGGTGACCTTCTTCATCGGCACGACGACCGCTTCCGCCGTTCCCGCCACGCGGATCCGCACGCTCCCGCCATCAGCGCTCACCAGTGTCCCGCACGCCGACGTCCCGTCGTGCGTGACCGTCACGTACGCGGCCGGGTCCTGGCCCGCCTCCGGGGCCCACCAGGTCGCGACAATCCCCAGAAGAAGGCACACCAGCGCCACGGCTACGATCGCGCGGCCACGTCTCAGCCGGGCCGCCGCGGCGTCGGCCAGGGCGATCTGGTAAGCCGCGACCGATGCGTGGCGGCGGTGGATGTCCGCCAGCGTCACGGTGCCCTCATGGGTGCCGGCCTGCGCTGCGAGGGCTTGCCAGAGCCCTGCCAGGCAGAACGCGATGCCGCCGCCGATGAGGAGGGTGACAGCTATGCGCCAGCCGAGGGTGAGTTGGGCCGTCGTGTCGCGGCCCTTGATGACCACGCCGGTGGTGACCAGCGTGACGAAGGCGGCGAGGCCGTTGCGCCAGGCTTCCGCGCTGGCGCGGACCGTGGGCAGGGAGGCTTCGGCCAGGGCGGCGAAGCGGTCACGCTCGGTCAGGTCCGTCGGCGTCGGCGGACGCTCGGGCAGCCGCGGTCGCAGGGACGTGTTGGTCACGGCCGTCCGCCGAGGGGACCATGGTCGGCGGCGAGCTCGATGCGGAAGCTGACGCCGCAGCCGCCGGCGGCACTGGCGTCGGCGGCCCCCGGCCCGGTCGGGTGCGGGACACCGCACGAGCAGGTGATGTCCAGCACGACCGGCGGATACGCACCGGCAGGCTCCACCAAGGCCGTGCCGCCGCTGCCTGGCACGCCCGCGCGGCTCCCGCCGAGCCCGTTGGTGACGGCGGTCAGAGGACGCCGGTCGGTGAAGTGGTGCACACAGCGCGGGCACACGCCTTCGACGACGGCCGAGGAGATGTTGTCGCTGGCCGCCACCGACGCGGTGAGGGAACCCGACTCCAGCAGGTGGAACGCGGCCTCGGTCCAGCGGTAGTCCGATGTCTGTTCATAGGGGACGGGAGGCTGGGGCTGTTGCGTCATGATCACCTCTGCCGGGACATGGGTTGGGGGATGCGAGGAGTCAGGATCCGAAATGGACGTACGACGCCCACTTCACGGGTTCTGTGGGGTCGCTGTCACGAAGCGCGCGAACGGCTCGGTGGAGCGCCATTGCGGGCTCCGCGCCGCTGTCGGACGACGCCAACTCTCGGTAGAAGTGGTCCGACAGGGCCGCCGCCGAGGTATCGCCGACGGACCAGCTGGTTGCGACGATGTGTCGGAAGCCAGTCAGCTGTACCGCTGCCGCGAGGTGGATCGCCTCGTCCGCGAGGTCCGGGACGCCCGTGGCGGTCTGGCATGCCGACAGGAACGCCAGCTCGGCGTCCCCGAGTTCCACCGCCGCGATGTCTGCGATCGACAGCGGACCGTCGTGGAGGCTGAAAGCGCTCGCGGCCGGATCGACGAAGTCCTGGGCCGCGTGGCAGGCGAAGTGGATACGGTTGCAGCCCGGGAGCTCGTCGAGGACGGCCCGCCGGGTCGCCGCCGACCCGACCAGGCTCACCACCTCGGTCGTGCGCACGGCGTGCCGGCGCAGACCGGCCAGTTCGTCGGCGACCGCGGGCAGCACGGCCAGCCCGGGGGTCTCCTGAAGGGCGATCGCGAGGTGCCGTCGCATGGTCGGCTCCGAGCGCCGGGTCCGGCTGCGGGACAGCGCGGCCAGCGTCGGCGTGTACGAGGAGACCACCAGGTCCGCGGTCCACATGCCGTCGGAACCGGTTGCCGAACCGTGGCGGGGGTGGTGGCCCGCGGCGTGTAGGGGCAGCAGGCTGAGCAGTCCGACCGGACACCACCACAACCGCGGCGGCGCACCGGCCGGTTGGACGGGGTGCGGCCGGGCGGTGTGTTCGAGGCGTGCCAGGATCGGTCCCACGACGGCGTCCCACAACCAGCCGAGAACGTCGTGGTTGAGGTGCCGGGCCCGCTCACGGGCGAGGAACGACGCGCTGGAGTCGGTCTGCACCCAGAGGGCGGACAACAGGTCCGAGGCCTTGTCGGACACGCTGTCCGTGGAGACCCCGGGGAGCTCCACGACCTCGGGTTCGGGTTCCTCTTCGCGGACGACCAAAGCATGACACCCGTGTCCGCTGACGTTCACGATGACTACCGGACCCTCCGCTGCGGCATGCTTCAGCTCGGCGTACGGCGTCGGCCCGAGGAAGTGCTCGTATCCTTCGATCCGGCGGACCCGCTCGACCGTCTCGTCCCATTCCCGGGCCAGCTCCCGGCGGCGCTCGTATGCCTCCGCTGCGAACACCGGCCCCTGAATCCCGTCGGCCCGAGCTGTCAGGGGGTGCGACCGGCCCAGGGGCGAGGAGGCGTCGAGCCCGCCAAGGGGTGAGAACGCGTCGAGCCGGGTCCGCAGCATCGTGAGCCGCTCGGCCAGAGCGGGGTGGGAGCGGGCCAGATCGCCGAGGTCGCTACGGAGGCGCAGTGCCTGGGTCCAGATGACCGACCTGCTCTGTTCGAGCATTTCGACCGCGGTCGCAGGCTGTCCGGCGGCGATCGCGGCCCCAGCGGCTTCGGAGGCCAGACCCGACCATTTACGCAGGGTGTCGCTGCGTACCTCGGTCCGCATGCCGTGCCAGGCGACCGTCGGCAGGTACCGGACCGCGAGACCGTAGTCCGCGACCGCTCCGTCGATGTCGCCGAGCTGCGCCGCGAGCCGGCCGGCATGGACCGCACACCGCGTGACCATGTCCGGGTTGCCGTAGGGGTCCCGGGCGGCCTCGCGCCAGCTCCTCAGGGTGGCCGCCTGATCTGCGCCGTCCCCGGTGACCCGATGGCGCTGCTGGAGGATCCTGCCCAGAGACCACAGCCATTCGGCGCGGCGGGCGTCCCCGGGCCGGGCGGCCTCAACGGCCTGCCTGGCGGTGGTGACTGCCTGGTCCAGCAAGGCCGTGTCCCGCCTGACCCGGGCTGCCATGGCCAGCGCCACGGCCCGGCTCCGGAGGAAGAGGCTGTGATCGGCGGAGCCCGGGCGAGCCGTGTCGATCATCCGCTTGCTGACCCGCAGCATCTCGGCGACGTCCGTGGGATCGGGTTCACCGGGGAGGTCGACCCGCAGGTAGAGGAGCCAGGACAAGATCGAGAGCGGCTGGCTGCCGATGATCCCGTGATCCGGAAAGTCGTGCTCTGCCTCGGCGGCCAACGCGATTGCCTCGTCCAGGACCGCGCGGTCGCCGGTCCACTCGTAGACCTGGCTCAGTGCGTTCGCGAGTCCGACGGCGGTTAGCGCCCGCGCCAACGGATCTCTGGACGCCCCCTGGAGCGCGGTGCGGTGTGCTTCGACCGCCGCGTGCATGTCGAGGTCGTCGCCGAGGTGCACATACCGGACCCGCAGCGCCAGGCCCAGGCTGTAGAAGTCCATCCAGCGCGCCGGGTCGTCGGGCGATCGTGCACCCGTCACTTCGCGCAGCTCGGCCACGGATCGGTCGAAGTCCGTCGATGATCCGGTCAGCAGAGCCCGGGCATGCACGCAGAGAGCGTGGTTGTAGAGGCTGGACGGGCGGTGCCCGTCGCCGTCGGGCATGTCCGCGAGGGCCGTCTCCAGGGCCGAGATCGCTTCGTCGAGGTCTGCGGCGTTCCCGGTCTGTTGGTATCTGATGAACAGTGCCGACGCGAGGCGGGAGAGCGACGTGGTGGACGGGGCCGCGCTCGCGGCGTCGAGACGCACTGCTTCCCGCCCGGCGGCCACCGCCGCGTCCAGGTCGGCCGTGTTCCTCGTGTGGTGGGAGCGCCAGACGAGGACTCTGGTCAGTTCGGACAGGCTCGCCGGCCGGCAGTCTGGCGACGGATGCCCGTCGGCCACCGCGTTTCGGACGACCGCGACGACGCGCTCCAGGTCGCCGGGGTCCCGGCGGTCGTCGTAACGGAGTTGAAGGGCCCGGGCCAGCTTCGGGAGGTGTTCCGTGCGGTCAGGGGCGGTCGGAAGCACTGCGTGGAAGGCCCGTTCATGGGCCTCGACCGCGGCGTCGAGGTCGGTCGCATCGCCGTCTCTGAGGAACCTGTCGAGCAGCGCGTCCCCGAGGTTCGACAGGCAGACGCTGAACTGCGGATCGTCCGGCTCCGCAGTGGTGATGACGTCCCTCAGCAGCCTGATGGACTCGGCACTGTCCTCGGGCGAGCCCGTGATCCGGTAGCGGGTGGCGAGCGCCAACGCGAGGAAGGTCTGACGGATCTCGCGGTCACTCTCGTCGGCCGCGGTGCGTGGTGCGATCGATCTGGCCAGGTCGACGAGGGTGTCCATGACGTCGAGGTCGGCCGCGCTGCGCGATCGTATCGAGAACCTGGCGTTGTCGATTCCGAGCCCGACGTCGGCCGGGCGGTTGGTCTCGTCGGCCCGGGCATCGATATGGCGGGTGATCCGCAGCAGTGTTTCGGCTGTCTGCCCTAAGTCAGGACGGGTGACGGCGAGGCACTCCCGGGCGGCCTCGAACACCCGGTCCAGGTCGGCCCGGTCACCGGTGTGCTCGAAGCGACGTGCGAGGGCGTGCAGTCTCCCAGCGAGTCGCGGGACCCGCTCCGCACGGTCGGCCGGCGTTGCCGCCAGGATGGCCGTCCAGAGATCGAGCACCTCGTCCAGGCAGGACAGTTCGCGCGTCTTGTCGTACAAGGCGAGGTCGGCATGGAGGAGATTCGCGTAGGTGACCATCCCGGCCTCGCCGTCACCCAGCGAGGTCAGCGTGACCGCGAGACGCCCTACGTGATCCGCTCGTCGTAGGTCGGCGAGGTCACCACCGTGTTCGAACCGGCGGCGCAGCCGATAGCAGAGATCGGACAGGGCCCGGACCCGCGAGGGGCTGCCCTCCGTCGCCTCGGCGACCGCGGCCTCGCTCGCCTGGACACTCCCTTCAAGATCGGCCGGGTCACCCTCCTTGTCGAAGCGGTGGTAGAGGGCGTCGCTGAGGTCCACCAGGAAGTCGACCCTCCGGGCGTCGTCCCTCGGCATGCGAGCGAGCGCCGTCCGCCACAACGCGACGGCCTCGTCCAAGTCGGTCCGATCGCTAGTCTTCGCGTACCGGGCTCGAAGGCTCCTGTCGAGCGTCATCAGGGCAGACGCGTGGTCCGCGTCGGAGCCGTCGATCGTGTCGCAGGCCAGCCGGCTCCACCGCACGGCCGCGTCGAAGTCGGCTGGTGAGTCCGTGGTCTCGGCCAGCCGCCGGTACGCCCGCCCCAGCCGGTTGTACCTCAGCCAGAGGAACTGGTCGCCGGGTGGTGTGGTGGCGATGGACTCTTCCAGGCTCCGGATGGCCTCTTCGAGGCACGCCCTCTCTTCGGTCTGCTCGTACACGGCCAGCAGGGCGTCGGCCAACAGTGAGAGCCTACGTGCCCGGTCCCTGCCCGGCGGTGAGAGACGGACGGCTTCCCGCCGGGTCGACACGGCCTTCCACCCGTCGGCCACGTCCCCGGTGGCCTTGTGGCGTTCGTGGTAGGCCTGCCCCAAGCGCCCGAGGGCGGGAATCCTGCCCGCGGGATCCGGCGGCGCTGTCCGAAGGGCCCACAGCACGCGGTCGATCGCCCGGTCGACGAGGCCGAGGTCGGTGCCATCGAAGAGGGCCAGCAGCCTTCCGGCGCAGTCGACCGCCCAGCGCAGGCGGTGGCCCGCGTTCGTCGCGAGGGTCCCGACGACCTCTGCCACCTCGGCGGGGATCAGAGCCGGTGACGTCTGCCGCAGACCGAGGAAGAAGCCGACGGCTGCGTCGGCTTCGACCTGCCCGAAGAGGGTGCCGGTCACCACACCGCGCCAGAAGCGGAACCGGGCCAACTCCGCCAGTGTGGCCACGTCGCATTCGGGTTCGCCTGTTCGGCCCACGCGGATCGCCGCGGACATGGCCGCCGTGAGCTCGGACTCAGCCTGCCGATCGGTCAGGTGCCGGGGGTCACTCTCCGTCCGGAAGAGGGCGATTCGCCTCCGGATGGCCGAGGCCGGGTCCAGTACTGCGTCGGATGTCTGCTCCTCCCCCATCGTCCCAGACTACCGAGAACGTGCCTCCCCGTACTGCGGTCGGTGTTCGTGACGGCATGACGTGGTCGCTCACCGGTGCCGGGGCGAGACTGTTCTCAAGTCCGACGAGGTAGATGGTTGCGGTCTTGGGAACTGGACTGTCACTACTGGGATGGCACGGCGGTGTACCCGACCCCCGTCGAGGACGTTCGCTTCCTGACCGGTTTCCCCGGCACGACCGGGTACGGCTCGCTCGTCGAGACGCTGTCCCGCAGCCGCGGCCTCGACGTCCTCCAGGTGCTCAGCTCCGGGTACGACTACCTACTCCCCCACCTGGATCTGCTGCCGTCCGGTGCCCGGCTGTGCACGGGACGCGGAGTGCACGCCGGTCCGACCGCCGAACTGGCCGTCGGCCTGCTCATCGCCTCCGCCCGCGGCATCGGCCGGTTCGCGCGTGAGCAGAGCCGCGAGGAGTGGAAGCCGCGCGGTCTCACGACTCTCGGCGGCAAGTGTGTCCTGGTGGGGGGCAGGGGCCGGTGGGCCGGGCCGTCGCCGAACGGCTCGGGGTGTTCGGCTGCACGGTGGTCCGACTCGCGCGCACGCCCCGCACCACCGTGGAGGACGTGGTTCACGGCGCCGAAGCCCTCCACGGCCTCCTGCCGGCCGTGGACGCGGTCGTCCTGTGTGCGCCGGCGACCGACCGGACACGTGCCATGTTCGACGCACGGCCCCTCGCCCTGCTGCCGGACGGCGCCATAGTCGTCAATGTCGGCCGAGGCGAACTCGTCGACACCGACGCGCTGACCAGCGAGGTGGCGAGCGGTCGGCTGCTGACCGCGCTCGACGTCACCGAGCCCGAGCCGCTGCCCGCCGGCCACCCCCTGTGGCAGTTGCCCGGCGCGCTGCCGACCCCGCACGTCGGAGCGTTCACGGACGCCTTCGAGGATGCTTCCCGGGATTTCCTCCGGCGGCAGCTGCGGCGCTACGCCGAGGGGGCGCCCCTTGAGAACACGGTTCTGACCTCTCCCGGGCGTTGAGCTTCGTCCAGCGACGAGCGGGTGTGAGCGACCGTAGGAGATGGCTCAGTCGTGGCGGAACGTTTTTGATCAGATCGTCGACCCGCTGGCCTCGCCCTGCTGGTCCGGCCAGGCGCCCTGCTGATCGGTGGTGCTCCTCGTCGGTGAGGATGACGTGCGCGGGGCATGTTCCGACACTCGCCCGCCGCTCCCGCGCCGGAACCGCGCGATCTCTCTGAGCGTGGGGCATTCCCCCGGCACCTACCGCGCCGGACGGGGGCGGCGCGAGTGCCGAGGTGTACGTGCGGCGGGCCCGCCACGTGGTGGGCCCGCCGCACGTAGCGTCGTCAGTGGCGGGCGGCTGAGGCGCCGGCGGCGAGCGGCACCGGGCCGTCGACGTGGTCGCGACACCCACAGTGACGTCGGACCGACCGGCTACGCCGGCCGCCGTGCCGCTTGGCCGGATGTGCGCCCGTCGTGGGAAGCCCCGGGTCGGTCATGGTCGGTACACCCTGCCGGGCTGGGGCGACGCGGGGGCCATGAGCTGGGAGACGGTCACGATGGTGTAGCCACGTTCGTGCAGTTCGTCGATGATGCCCGGCACAGCGGGAATGGTGCCCTTGTAGCGGTCGTGCAGCAGGATGATCCCGTCCCGGTCCGTCTGGTCCAGTACCCGCCGTTCGATCAGGGCCGTGTCCGTGGTCTCGTAGTCCTTGGCGGTGACGCTCCACAGGATCTGCGCCAGACCCAGCTTCTTCATCACCGCGGAGACCTTGTCGTCGGTCCGGCCCTGCGGAGGGCGCATCAGCCGGGGGGTGTGGCCGGTGATGCGGCGTACCTCCTCCTGCACAGGGGTCATCTCCGCGGTCACCGCCTTCGGGTCCAGCTCGGTGAGTACCTTGTGGGACCACGTGTGGTTCGCTATTTCGTGTCCTTCCCGCGCCATGCGCCGAACGGTTTCGGGATAGGTGTCCGTATGGCCTTTCCCTTGCAGGAAGAAGGTGGCATGCACTTTCTTCTGTTTCAGGATGTCCAGCAGCCTTGGAGTGGGCTTGCTCGGGCCGCCGTCGAAGGTGAGCGCGACACATTTGAGTACGTCACAGTCAGGTCGCTCGCCCTTCGGCGCCGATTCGGTGGCGGTCGCTTCCTCGCGTGCGCTGCGCGGGGAGGTGACGCCGTGCAGTGTGCTGCATCCCGTGCCCGCGAACAGACAGGCGCCCGCGACGAGGGTGAGCATGCCCCGACGCAGGGTGTGTCGTGCCAGATTCACTGCTCGGCCCGCGCCCGCGTCGCTGTGCGCGTCCGGCGACGGGCGAGAACCGCGACTGCGACGAATGCCAGGCCCAGGAGCAGGGGGAACACGTCACGTGCGGCGGGGAACTGTCCCAGGAGCACGGAGAGATGTGCGAGCACGCGCTCTGTCAGGCCGATGACGCCGACCACCGTCAGGCAGAGGCCGATCACGACGCAGACCGCCGGGATTCCACGACCAGCGGACAATGCCTTGCGAATGTCACTTGTTTCCATGCCGAATAAGGTAGGAATCTGCGGGCGCCGTGGAATCGGCAAAGAGTCTGTAGCTGCACGTGTTCCAAAGAATGAGCCACCGGTGGACGTACCTATACTTTGGTATAGAAGGAGTCGTCCGGGACGCGGAGGCGATGATCCCGACGGGCGGATGGCCTACGGTTGCTCTCGTGACGGAGATACGACAGGCGTGGCGGGCGCATCCAAGAGCCGTGGATCTGGCTGTGGCCGCCGCCGGCGCCGGTCTCACACTGCTCGTGGCCCGGGCGAGGCAGGAAGGGCTGACGGTCTATCCGCAGTTCGCCGGCGGAGCTCTGGAGGGGGCACTGAACCGGTCACTGCCGTTCGCCTGGGAATCCGTCACACAGGGCAGCGTCGTCCCCCTGCTGGCGTGCGCGGCGTTGACGCTGCGCAGACGACACCCTGTGGCCCTGACCCTCGTCCTGGTCCTGCTGAGCGCTGGATGGCCCCTCGTCGTCCCGGTACTGGTCTGCCTCTTCACCGTCGCGAACACGTGCTCCGCCCGGATCACCGGGTGGGTCACCGCCGCCGTACTGGTTCCGCTGGCGTTCCACACCGCGTTCACGCCGTACCTGGGCCTGCGGGGGCTGGCGACCGTCCTCTCCACCGTCACGCTCGTCGCGGGCACCGTCGGATGGGGCCTGGCCGTCGCCGGGCTGCGTGACAGGGCGCTGCGTGCGGAAGCCGAGGCGGTCACACACGCGCGGCTGGCGCAGCAGCGGGCCCGGGAGGAAGTCGCCAGGGAGATGCACGACGTACTCGCACACCGTCTGTCGCTGCTGTCCATGCACGCCGGCGCACTGGAGTACAACCGTGACATGCTGCCGGAGCAACTCGCCGACGCGCTCGGCGTCATCAGGAGCAGCGCCAATCAGGCGCTGGAGGACCTTCAGGATGTCCTGCGCGTACTGCGTGCCCCGACGATCGGTGATCATACCGAGCCTCCACAGCCCACGCTGTCCGAGGTGACGCATCTGGTGGAGGAGACGCGGGCGGCAGGCGTCGAGCTCCGTCTGCGGCAGCAACTCGACGAGCCGCACACCATGTCACCGGCCGTCGGCCGGACGGCCTACCGGCTGCTTCAGGAAGCCCTGACCAACCATCGCAAACACGCGCCCGGCACCCCCGTGGATGTGACCCTGACCGGAGATGCGCGGGCGGGACTCGCCATCGCCGTCACCAATCCCCTGCCGGCCGATCCCGCGCGGCCCGCACCGGGCTCGGGCCAGGGTCTGATCGGGATGGCAGAACGGGTGGACCTCGCCGGCGGGCGCCTGCACCACCAGAAGACCCCCACCGAATTCCGCCTCGAGATCTGGCTGCCATGGACAACGTGATCCGCCTGGCCGTCGTCGACGACGATCCCTTGGTCCGCTCCGGCCTGCGGCTGATGCTGTCGGCGGCCTCCGACATCGAGGTCGTCGCGGAGGCCGCCGACGGCGTCGACGTGGAGTCCCTCGTCGACGCGCACGACACCGACCTCGTCCTGATGGACATACGTATGCCCAGGATGGACGGTCTCGCCGCCACCGCGGCGCTGCGCCGACGCGTCGACCCACCCGAGGTGCTGATCCTCACCACCTTCACCAGCGACGGCTACATCCTGGACGCGTTGCGCGCCGGGGCCGCCGGATACGTGCTCAAACACACCCCGCCGGAGCAGATCGTCGCCGCCGTGCGCAATGTGATGGCCGGTGAGCCCGTTCTGTCGTCAGCGGCAGTCAAGCAGCTGATCAACGCGGTCACCGCCCCGGCGGCGGATTCCGGTCCGGACCGCCGCACCCGGCGCACGGAGGCCGAAGCGATGCTGGACCTGCTGGCGCCCCGGGAGCGGGAGGTGGCGATCGCCGTCGCCGAGGGCAGGACGAACGCGGAGATCGCCACCGCGTGTTTCATGAGCCTGCCCACGGTGAAGGCACATGTGTCTCACATCCTGACCAAACTCGGCCTCAACAACCGCGTCCAGATCGCCCTCCTGGTGTACCGCGCCGGCCTGGTCTGACCCGCGGTACAGGATCGGGCCGGGCGGCGAGGGACGCGAGGACCGTGGCGCCCCTTGCCGGGCCGGGCATGGGGCTAACTCGTCCAGCCGTGGGCCACGTCGACGACGACCCGGTCGTCCAGCTGGGTCACGCGGAAGGGCAGTCGGGCGCGTACACCGAGGCCGACCTGTGTCTGTCCCTCGAAGGTGCCGCCGAACCGGGTGTCCCGGAAGGTGCTGTACCCGCTGATGTTCACGCCGGGCAGGGCCTCGCCCACCTTCCCCGGGTAGGTCGGCGCGCCGGCCTCCAGGTCGTAGCTCCACGCGCCGACGCGGATGTCGAGGATCGCCCCGCCCGCAACGGGTATGTACGCGCCCGAGGGGTCCGCGTAGAACCGGTCCACGTACTGGACCTGGTAGCCGATCCGGTCGCCGCCACCGGGCACGTCGAACACGATGCGGTCGTAGCACTCGTGCTGTCCGGTCCTGATGTCCTCCAGGTGGTCGGCCCCCGTGGCGGTACCGCTCTTGGCGCCGCTGCCCCAGCCCGTCGGGCAGGCCACCGCCGCGCGCGGCGCCTCCGCCGGGGCCGCGCCCGCGGTGCTCGCCGCCGTCCACAGTGTGGCGCCCGCGAGCGCGAGCACCGCCACTGCCGCTTTGATACGTCGCATCCTGTCCCCCTTGGTCGAGCTTGGTCGTGGAACCCTGATGCCGGGTGAGACGGGCCGCCGCACGGGAAGGTTGTACGCCAGACAGGGGCAAATGGGGAATCTTGCCGTCCGTGAGATTCCCTGCGGTGCCGTCCGTACGGCGGGCATGACGATCAGGCCGGCCCCAGGTATGTCTCGTCGTCGAGCGTGCCGCCGACGGACTCGGCGAAGCTGCGGGTGCCCGTCACCGGACTTCCGTCGGGACGGTGGGGGCGGGGCGCGGTAGCGCCGGAAACGGTGGGGCCCGGCGCGTACCGGGTCACTGGGGCCGCGGTCGCCATTCGAAGAGCAGGATGGTGGCGTCGTCCCGTAGCTGGTTGCGCTGGTAGTCG